>CANQDC010000001.1 GCA_947591455.1 uncultured Bacilli bacterium
CGTTAAGTAAATTAACGTTATCTTTTGAGATAATATTCGATGTCATTATTCCTCCTTTCACTCTATATTTACAACAACAATTTGTAAATTCCTTTTTTAACACGTTTATTTTTTTAGATGTTTATTTTTTTAGATTGAAATCAAGAAATAAATAAACTATAATAAAGATATAAAATAGGAGGAAGAAATGAAAATAGAAAGATATAAAGAAAACAAAAAAGTAAGAAATACCCTCCTAACTCTAGGAATAGCAAGTGTGCTCCTGGGGAGGGGGTATAATTTATAGAAGTTATGCTAGTTACCAGGAGAACAAAAGCTATAATGTAATCAAAGGAACAATCCCTGATTTTGGATATGATGTAAAAGTAGCCATAAAAATAGATGGTGAAGATAGTGATACCATGCCTACAACCACCCAAGGAAGTAATGGAAAGTATTATGAAGCAAAAGTAGATTGTGGAGATAAACAAACTGTAGGGACATGGGATTATAATGCATGGGAATTAAAATTAGATCATATAGAAACAAGTAGTCGATGTAAAGTAGAATTCACCTCAACATTAGGTAAAGAAGAGTATGAAGAATATATAAAAAATGGAGTAGCCACAAGAAGAAATACGTACCGAGGAAAAAACATAACAGAGTTATGGAAAAGTGGTAAGTTATATGAGCAAATTAAAGATGGAACTTTTGCTGATATCTATGTTGGAGATTATATAACAACAAATCAAGATGGAAATAATATAACATGGTTAATAGCCGATCTAGATAATTATCTACATTCTGGAAGTACAGAATTAACGCAACATCATGCTACAATTATCCCTGCAACAACATTACAAAATGCTAAAATGAATGAAGAAAATGTTACAACAGGTGGATATGTAAATAGTAAAATGGTAACAGAAACATTGGAAACAATGTATACCACATATATAGAACCAGCTTTCAGTGGACACATAATAGAATATAGAAATCTATTAAGTGATCAAGTAAACAATGAATTACCAAATAGATATAATCAAGTAAAAGGAGCCAGTAGCCATTATGAATGGTATAGTAGAAAATTAGATTTAATGAGTGAAGTAAATGTATATGGTACTACTGTAGCATCATCAAGTTTATTTGATACAGGAATGGATAATCGTCAGTATGCCATCTTTCAACTAAAGCCTGAGTTTATAAATAGTGATGGAACCAACAGATGTTGGTATTGGTTAAAAGATGTAGCAAATTCGACTAGTTTTGCTTATGTTCACTTCTACGGCGTTTCCAATACCACCCCTGCGTCCACCTTGCTTGGCGTACGCCCTCGCTTCCTTATTGATTAATTTTGAAGACTTTAATTTAGTCTTTTTTATTTTGTATTTGATCGATATATCTTAGTTGTTTTGTTTATTTCTTTATGTTAAAATATAAACAATAAGAAGGTGGCGAGGACTAGATGGATGAACATTTTAAATTAGATGTAACAAAAGGAAAAGCCAGAGAAAATTCTATTTTTAAAGGTGAAAAATATCGGATTACAATCTTAACAGATCGTTTAGTTCGCTTGGAATATAGTGAAGATGGAATTTTTTATGATGGTTTAACTCAAAGAATTATAAATCGTGATTTTGAAACTCCTGAATTTACAGTGCAAGAAGATAATAAATTTTTAGAAATTACCACCAAATATTTTAAATTATCTTATGTAAAAAATAAACCATTTCAAGCATCTATTGTTGCCCCAGACGCTAATTTAAAAGTGACTTTATTAAATACTGATAAATTGTGGTATTTCAATCATCCAGAGGCTAGAAATTTTAAAGGAACGTGTAGTAGTTTAGATGAAAATAGTAGTAAAGCTAATTTTCAAAATGGTTTGTATTCTACCGATGGATTTGCTTCGATTGATGATTCAACCTCTTTAAGAATTAATGAGAATGGACAATTAGTTCCTCCTACTAAAAAAAGAGTAGATACCTATCTATTTATGTATCGAAGAGATTTTGGTTTATGTTTAAAAGATTATTTTGCCCTTACAGGAAAACCAGTCTTAATACCCAGATATACCTTAGGAATTTGGTGGAATAAAGATGAAATTTATAGTTTTGAAGATACAAAACAACTATTGATGAAATTTAGTAAAAATAAAATTCCTATTTCTGTACTTTTATTGGGAAATAATTGGCATAATAAAACGGAACTAAATAAAACGGGTTTTACGTTTAATCGAACTCTTTTTCCTGATCCAGCTGGTTTTATAAGATATATGCATGAAAGAGGCGTACGGGTTGGAGTAGCGATTGATCCATCAGAGGGGATTAGTACCAATGAAGAGATGTTTGTAACTATAAAAAACAATTTAGGACTTGTCGATAATAATCATATCCCTTTTAACATTTTTGATGCCCGAATGGTAACAGAATATTTTCATACGATTATTAATTCTTTAAATAATTTAGGAATTGATTTGTACTGGATCGATTATTATAACAAAAAAGAGAATTATATGTTGTCTGCTTTGAATTACTATCATTTTAATGACTACAAAAAAGATCCGAAACGTCGAGGAATTATTTTCTCTCGTGCGAGTGAAGTAGCTCCTCATCGTTTACCCATTCATTATTCAGGTCAAACCATTGTAAGTTGGGATACTTTAAAATTATTACCCTTTTATAATTCCACGGCCAGTAATATCGGCGTTTCGTGGTGGAGTCACGATGTTGGAGGATATAAAGATGGTATCGAAGATGGAGAATTGTATATCCGTTATGTTGAACTCGCTACTTTCAGTCCTATTTTCCGTTTTAGTGCTAAACAAGGCCATTATTACAAAAGAGAACCATGGAAATGGGATGTTCAAACATTAAATATTGTTCGAGATTATTGTAATTTACGCCATCGTTTTATTCCTTATCTATATGCTGAAGCTTACAAATACTATCAAACAGGATTGCCTTTAATTCAACCATTATACTATCAAACTCCTGAAATATATGATGAACCCGCCTATAAAAATGAATATTACTTTGGTGGCGAATTATTTGTAGCACCAATTACGGTAAAAAAAGACTTAGTTATGAATCGTGCTGTAGAAAAAATATTCTTACCAAATGGTATGTGGTATGATTTTAAAACTGGAAAAAAATTCCCAGGGAATAAGCGTTATGTAAGCTTTTATAAAGATGAAGATTATCCAGTTTTTGCTCATGCAGGATCGATTATTCCTCTAGCTGAATTAGAAGAAAATATTAACGTTACGAATCCACCGAAAAAAATGGAAATTCATGTTTTCCCCGGAAAAAGTAATACTTTTAGATTATATGAGGATGATGGCTATTCTTCCTTATTTGAATCAGGATATTATATTATGACTACGATTGATTATAATTACTTGCAAAACAATTATACATTAATTATTCGCCCGGTTGAAGGAAAGACAGGAATTATTCCAGCAATGAGAGATTATAAAATTCGTTTTCGGAATACCAGAGAAGCAGATGAAGTAATTATTTATATTAATAAAGATGTAGTAGCTACAGAAAATTATGTAGAAGAAAATGATTTTATTGTAGAAATAAAGAATGTTCCAACTACAAGTCAAGTGACGATCAATTGTAAAGGAAAAGATATAGAAATTGATGCAGTCCGGATTATAAATGAAGAGGTTGATTCCATCATTAGTGATTTACAAATAGAAACAAGATTAAAAGAAAAAATAGCGAATATTTTCTTTAGTGAATTAGATATTAAAAAGAAAAGAATTGAAATACGAAAACTAAAGAAAGAAGGTTTAGAACCACTATTTATTCGTATGTTTTTAAAATTATTAGAATATATAAAAGAAATATAAGAAAATGAAAAATAAATAGAAAAAAATTGACAATAACTTCCTATTTCAACTATAATACTAATAAGCGATGAAAAAAGAGTAGTAATAAAAATATTTATAAAAGAGAATTCATGGTTGGTGTAAATGAATATAAATATTTTATGAACTTGCTTTTGGAGCTTTTTGGGTTATCTCCATTATAGGATTTTAAAGCTAGTTTTACTAGAAATTAAGGTGGTACCACGGCATTTTCGTCCTTAAGAAAATGGCCGTTTTTTTTATTTAGAAGGAGGAGAGCGTATGAATATATTGTTTATTTTTTCTTTTTGGCTCATTCTATATATAATCATCTTTATAATTACATATATATGGAATAAAAGAAAAGTAAAAAAAAGAAAATATGAAGCCATTGGCGAAATGAATTATTTAATTGCTAAGTTTGAATTAAATAAAAAAAGGATTAATTATAAAAAAGAAATTAAAGTTATTTCGGCTTTAAATAGTTTGATCATTTCGGTTGTCGGGACATTGGTTACTTGCTTACAACTACCTATATTTTTACAATTAGCAATCGGATTTGTCTTATTATTTGCTCTTATTTATTCCCTGTATGAAATATATGGAAGACACTTATACAATAAACAAAGGAGAGAGAAAAAATGAATTTTAAAGAAATAGAAGAAAAATGGCAAAAGAGATGGGAAGAAAAAAAAGTTTTTGAAGCAAAAAATAATTCTTCTAAACCCCCATATTATATCTTAGTAGAATTCCCTTATCCCAGTGGGGCCGGACTACATGTAGGACATGTTAGAAGTTATACGGCTCAAGATGCACTTGCTAGAATGAAAAGAATGCAAGGATTTAATGTATTGTATCCAATGGGTTGGGATGCTTTTGGAGCTCCTGCTGAACAATATGCAATAAAAAATCATATTCATCCCAAAGAAGCTGTCAAAGCGAATATTAAAACGTTTAAAAGACAAATGCAATCTTTAGGTTTTTCCTTTGATTGGAGTCGCGAATTTTCAACTACCGATCCTGAATATTATAAATGGACACAATGGCAATTTTTACAATTCTATAAGCATAATATGGCATATAAAGCTTGTGTTCCTGTAAATTGGTGTCCTACTTGTAAAACTGTATTATCGAATGAAGATGCGGCGGGAGGTGTCTGCGAGCGATGTGGATCTAAAGTAATCCAAAAGGAAAAATCTCAATGGATGCTTAGAATGAGCGATTATGCGGAAGATTTACTTAAGGGGTTAGAGGATACTAATTTTGCTGAAAAAGTAAAATTAGGACAAATTAATTGGATTGGCAAAAGTGAAGGAGCCAATGTAACTTTTAAAGTGGCTGATACGGATTACGAATTTGTAGTTTATACCACTCGTCCGGATACTTTATTTGGAGTAACTTATTGCGTTTTAAGTCCAGAACATGAATTAGTTTCTAAAATTACTACTAAAGAGAAAGAAAAAGAAGTAAAAGAATATCAAAGTGCCTGTGCTTTAAAAAATGAAATGGAAAGAACAGAACTTAATAAAGAAAAAACCGGAGTATTTATTGGAAGCTATGCTATGAATCCAGTAAACAATACAAAAATTCCTATCTATATTAGTGATTATGTTCTTTCAAGCTATGGTACGGGTGCGATTATGGCCGTTCCTGCTCATGATGAACGAGATTATGAATTTGCTAAAAAATTTAATCTTCCAATTACTCAAGTATTGGAAGAAGTAACCGGAAAATCTCATGCAGATGAAACCAAAAAGAACAGTATTGTGGCGATTGTCTATGATGAAGAAAAGGATGAATATTTAACGATTAATTGGCATAAACAAGGCGGAAGATTGTTTGTTGGAGGAACCATTCATGACGGCGAAACTCCTTTAGAATGTGCTTTAAGGGAAATAAAAGAAGAAACAGGTTATAGTTCTTTAGAACTTGTTTGTGAAACTCCAAAAGTAAATCATCATTATTATGCTTATAATAAAGAGAAATATTTTAATATTGAATGTACTGGTTTTCTGTTTAAATTAAAAAATCATAATCAAGAAGCTCAAGAATTAGATGATGATGAATCTTTTGATGTGGAATGGGTTTCTAAAACAACTTTAAGCGAAATAAAAGATGAATTACATGCGAAAATTTTAGAATATGCTACGAATCCAGGGGCTATGATTGGCGATGGAATTCACATAAATTCAGAATTCTTAGATGGATTAGATAAAAAAAGTGCTATTGATACGATGATAAAATGGTTAGAAGATAACCAATTAGGAGAAAGAAAAGTCAATTATAAAATGCGTGATTGGATCTTCTCACGGCAAAGATTCTGGGGAGAACCAATACCAATGATCCATTGTCCAAAATGTGGTTGGGTACCAATGGATGAAAAAGATTTGCCTCTTTTATTGCCTGATGTTGCAGAATATGAGCCAACAGATACGGGAGAAAGTCCACTAGCGAAAATAACAGATTGGGTCAATTGTCAATGTCCAAAATGTCATGGAGCTGCCAAACGTGAAACAGATACGATGCCAAACTGGGCTGGTTCAAGTTGGTATTTCTTACGATTTATGGACCCTCATAATACCAAAGAATTCGCAAGTATGGATGCCATGAAATATTGGAATCGGGTAGATTGGTATAATGGTGGAATGGAACACACAGCAAGACATTTATTATATGCAAGATTCTGGGTGCAATTCTTATATAATATCGGCTTAGTTCCTAATAAAGAAATGATATGGAAAAGAATTAGTCATGGAATGGTACTTGGATCAAATAACGAAAAAATGAGTAAATCCAAAGGAAATGTCATCAATCCTGATGATATTGTGAATGAATATGGTGCAGATACGTTACGTATTTACGAAATGTTTATGGGAGATTATGAACAAGATGCTCCATGGAGCACCGATTCCCTACGAGGATGTAAGCGTTTCGTTGAAAAAGTAATTCGCCTAAAAGATAAAGTAAATGAAAAAAGTGGCTATTCAAAAGAATTAGAATCCTTAATTCATAAGAGTATTAAAAAAGTCGAGTACGATTTACTACATATGGGATACAATACCGCAATTGCATCATTAATGATTTTAGCCAATGCTTATGCCGATCAAGACCAAATTACCAAAGATGAGTATCGAACCTTATTAATTCTTTTAAATCCAATCGCCCCTCATATAACAGAAGAGTTAAATGAATTAATAGGAGGCAAACCAATTTATGATTCAGAATGGCCAAAATATGAGGAAGAAAAAACAATTGATAAAGAAATAACTATTGCCGTTCAAGTAAATGGAAAACTAAGAGGAACAATTAAAATAGCCAAAGACGAACAAGAAGAGCAAATCAAAGAAAAAGCATTTATGGAAGAAAATGTCAAAAGACACATTGACCAAAAAGAAATCGTTAAGGTAATTGTAATCCCTAACAAGATAGTAAATATCATTGTAAAATAAATTTGTAGACTATTGACAAAAAAATGTAAATAGTCTTTTTTTATTTTTGGAGAGGAGGATATATATTTAAAACTTGTAATTCTTTTTTTAAAGTTAAAAGATCGGGATGAAAAAATTGTTCAAAATTATAAGCTTCTTCATGTAAATTTTTAAATGCTAGGGGATGATAATTTAATTGTAAGAATTGCGCTATTGGTTTGGGAATAGGATAAGAACAAATGACTTTACAAAACTGTGAATAACTAAAATGTTTAATATAACAAGTTAAATCGATTTCTAAAAAAAGAGATAAACATAGGACATATAATTTCAAAATATCTGTATATTTTGTATTCAGATCGAAAGAATTAAGGTTAAAGGAACAAGAAATAGGATGCCAAAAATCTTGCTTTTTTCGCGAGTTATCTAAATCAATAAAATAAACTTGATGCTGATTTACTAAAATATTTCGGGCATGTATATCTCCTAAGACAATATACTGATGTAAAAATTTTAAAGTTTGAAATAAAGAGGTACAATACTTTAACTTTTCTTCATAAGGAAGAGAAGTGTAAATGCAATCTAAAAAAGTTTGAGCATTTTTTAAATAGGGCATACGATAATAACTTTGAAAGATCCTTTCATGTAGAGGAGGTATATGCGAATATTCTATGGTCCCATAATCAAAAGGCTTTATAACAAACTCGTGATTTGGTAATGTCTTTAAATAAGAAAGCATACTTCTTTTATCTTCATAAAGAGCTTTAAGTAACGTTTGTTCATTTTCAATAAAAAGATCTCCTCCAGTATGAATTTTATAAATACTGTCCAATTTTTGTAAATGCTTTAAAGTTTGATAATTCATTGTTTCTTCACCCCTCTTTTATAAAATATTTTCTTATAATATAGATTTTTTTGTATGAAGTCAAATTTTTTCGAAAAAATTCGACTCTTTTCTTAGAATAAGAAGAGTAATCTATTAAAATAGAGGTGGATTATGAAAGTAAAAGTATTTGACGAATCACATGAAAAGGACCTGGAAAAAGTAATAAATGCTTTTCTAAGTACTACAAACAGTGATATAATTGATATCAAGTATCAAGTTTCTATAGGTGTTTGTGGGGAAGAGCAATTATATTGCTTTTCAGCAATGGTAATCTATAGTGAAGAATGAGTGGTTTGAGGTGAAAAAAAGTAGTTTTTTAGAAGGAACAATTATTGCCACCCTAGCAATTGTCATCACCAAAATTATGGGGATGTTATATGTGATTCCTTTTTATGCAATGGTTGGTGAACAAGGAAGTGCTCTATATGCTTATGCATATAATATCTATATTATTTTTTTAGATATTTCGAGTGCTGGTTTACCAATAGCAATTAGTAAAATTATTAAAGAATACAATACTTTAAAAATGTATGATGCAAAAATGCGCGCCTATAAAATTGGCAAGCGAATCATCACGATTTTATCCATCACGATATTTGTAATTTTATTTGTTTTTGCAAGAACGATTGCCACCCTAATTTTAGGGGAATTAAGTGGGGGAAATACAATTGAGGATGTTACGTTTGTCATTCGTGCTGTTTCTTTTGCTATTTTAGTGATCCCTTATTTAAGTGTATCAAAAGGCTTTTTACAAGGACATAATATTATTAATATATCATCAATTAGCCAAGTGATTGAACAAATGGCACGAATTGCGGTCATTTTAGGAGGAAGCTATGTAGCTATAAATATATTGCATTTAAGTTTACGATCAACGATTGGAATTGCTGTATTTGGAGCTTGCGCGGGTGGAATTTGTGCGATTTTTTATATTTTATCCAAAATGAACAAAAACAAAAAAGAGTTGGGTTTTTTAGAAACTTATCAAAAAGATAATGTTTCAAATAAAGAAATCGCCAAAAAAATTATTACGTATTCGATTCCTTTTATTATTATAGCTATAGCAGCATCTATAAATAATTTTATGGATATGGTAATGATTTTAAGAACATTAGAGTTTATGAAAATAGATACCGCAACCATTGAATTTGCTACCACCGCCATAACCACTTGGAGTGCAAAAATAAGTATGATAGTAAATTCTGTTGCTCTTGGAATGACCACCAGTTTAATACCTACTATTGTTGGTGCTTATACTTTAAAAAATTGGCAAGAAGTAAATAATAAATTAAATAAAGCATTACAATTTATTTTAGTAATTAGTATTCCTATGTGTGTAGGATTATCCTTATTATCCCAAAGTGTATGGAGTGTTTTTTACGGGTTTAATAAAAAGGGTGCTACCATATTTTCTATTCATATATTTGTATCGTTATTTTTTAATTTATATACAATAACTTCGTCAACTTTACAAGGGCTTAACAAATTTAGCGCCGTATACAAAAGTACCATAACCGGATTTTTAACGAATATGGCCTTAAATATTCCACTCATGGTTTTATTCCAAAAAATAGGATCTGCCCCTTATTTAGGAGCGATATTTGCTACCGCCACCGGTTATATTGTATCTTTTACAATTGCGTTATTAATATTAAAAAAAGAACATCAATTAAAATATACAGATACATTGAAAACCCTTGGACATATTGTGTTACCAACATTTGCCATGATTGCGGTTGTACTGCTATTAAAAATAATCATTCCAGTTCAGTTAACGAATAAAGTCTCTTGTTTAATTTATATTGGTATAATTAGTATAATAGGAGCAATAACTTACTTAGGCATCTCTTATAAAACTGGATTATTGGAGCACGTATTTGGTAAAAATTATTTAAAAAAAATAATAAAAAAACTTACCTTTGGTAAGATAAGTATTTCTTAAAGCATATACATATTTGTGGTATTATCAAAATTTTCGGTTGTTAAAACTCCTTTAGATTCTAATTTACTAATTCGAGCATCCAATCGATTAATTTGTCGCTCTATTTTAGCAAGTCTGGATTCCATATCGCTCATATAATCACTTCCATTGGTTCCACCAGGAATCATTCCTGTATTATTCATGGGACCCGTATAGAAGCTTTGACTTGCTTGACTTCCAAAACCGCTATTCATAGGGATATTTTGCATCCCATAATTTGGTGTCATGCCATAGCTTTGTTGAAAACTTGTTTCGTTAAAAAATGAATTTCTGTCTTTTTTCATCAAAAACACTCCCTTACACGATTATTATATGTGAAATTTTAGAAAGTAGTGATATTTGTGCGTCTTAGAAATGTTAAAAATGCCAAAGAAAAATTAGAAGCAAGTCCTTTTTTTATTCCGAATCCAAAAGAGTTTAAAGGACAATGGCAAAATGTATTTTCAAAACAATCGGTTGAAAAGAATCCCATTCATCTGGAAATAGGAGCCGGAAAAGGGCAGTTTTTAATTGCAATGGCAAAAAAAAATCCCGATATGAACTTTATAGGGATCGAAAAATATGAAAGTGTTCTAGTAAGAGCAATTGAAAAAGTAAATCAAACCGATTTAAAAAATATTGTGTTTATTTGTGTAGATGCTATGGAGTTAAGAGAAATTTTTGATCATGAAATTGCTACAATTTATTTGAATTTTTCTGATCCATGGCCCAAAAGTAGACATGCCAAAAGAAGATTAACGAGTCCAATATTTTTAAATATCTATGATCATGTATTTAAAAATAATCCCATGATTATTCAAAAAACAGATAATTTGGATTTATTTTCCTATAGTTTAGAAACTTTGAGCCAACATGGGTATTGTTTTTTACAAGTAAGTTTACATTTACAAGACACCCAAATAGCCAATGTGGAAACCGAATATGAACAAAAATTTAAAGAAAAAGGAATAAAAATTAACTATTTAAAAGCTTGTAAAAAATAAATATTTAAAAAAAAAACTTTCTTTGCTATAATATTCTAGAGTAAAAGAGGAGTAAGTCTATGAAAAAAATAATCTTGCTAATCCTAATTACCTTTTTTTTAACAGGATGCATAAATATTGAAAATAGCGATTATAATATGCTTATTGATCAAGCGTTAAGTAATAAAAATTCGACCCCCAATAAAAGTTATAAAGGATATAGTTATTATTTACCAGTGGGTGTCCGAATTGATCAAACCAATAGCAATAATATAATCTTTAAATATAAAGACTATCGATTATATATGTATGTAGATTTAATTAGTTATTATTATAAAAAAGTAGAAACGTATACCAAAAATCAAGCTTATGTATCAATACCAATAAAAAATGAAGATAAATTTGGCTATTTAGAAGTCAATAATATCGAAAAAGAAAAATATTTAGTTGAAATCATGTATAATTATGCTAAAATAGAAGTAATAGTAGATAAGTGTGATATAAAAGAAGTGGTGAGCTATGCAATGAGCCTATTACATTCCATTTCTTATAACGATACTATGATAAAAACGATGGTTGAAAAAAATATACTAAATTATAATGAAGTGGAATTTAATATATTTGAAACCGCTAAAAGTGATAGTAATATTATTGAATATGATGAAGATGCTAGTATGGATAACCAAAATGAACAAAACATACCAGATACAGATTTGATCAATTAGAGGATGGTGTAACATGGGATTACTAAATAAATTAAAAAATGCTTTATTTGAAGAAGAGGAAATAGAAATTGATTCCACTCCCGAAAAAGTAGTAATTAAAGATGAAGAACCCACAATTGATAAAAAGAAGGAAGTAAAACAAGAGATTCCTCCTTTAGAAAATGAAAGAGAATTATTTAAAGCGGAGAATACATTTAATTTCCCAGATTTTGATGAAGAAGAATTTGTTTCAAATTTTAATATCGAAAAAGAAGAAATCAAAATTGAAAAGAGAAAAGAACCGGAAAAGATAAAAAAAATGGAGAATGTTTATAACGAAAACAAAGGAAAAATCAGTCGAGAACATTCCATCACTCGTAAAGAAAAAAATAAAGTAAAAATCGAAAAAGTTGAAAAAAAATTTACTCCTTCTCCAATCATTTCTCCTGTATATGGTATTTTAGATAAAAATTATAAAAAAGAAGATATCATAAAAGTGGAGAAAACGAAAAAAGAACAAAAAATTATTGATGTTGATATGGTTCGTAAAAAAGCTTTTGGAACATTAGAAGACGATATAGAAAAAACATTAAATGAATCCATGGATACTTTTTATAACGAAAAATCTAAAAGTATCGATGAGTTATTAAATGATTCTATTGATGATACCATAGAAATTACTTATGACGAGGTTCCAAAGCATTCTGAAGAATTTACAAATAGTATTGAAGAAGAATTAGATAAAGTAGAAGATCATTTTGTTACGGAAGATAAAAAAGCCAAACAAGAGGAAGAATATCTAGAAAACAATACTTTAGAAAATGATTTATTTGATTTAATAGATTCAATGTATGATAATAGAGAGGAAGAAGAATAATGCAATTTTGGTTAGAGTTTTTACCTTTACTCATATATATTTTACTGATATTTATTTTATTAGTTGGCATAATTTTGGGTATTAAGACTATAATAACATTAGATAAAGTGGATAAAATTATTGATGACGTACAAGATAAAGTACGAACATTAAATGGTTTTTTTCATATAATTGATTACGCAACGGATAAAATTGCTTTGGCAACAGATAAAGTTGTCGATGGAATTGCTGGCTTAATTGGAAAAGTATTATTCAAAAAAAATAAAAATAAGAAAAAGGAAAGTGATGATGAAAATGAATAAAAAAGGATTAGGAAAATTTGTTACAGGAGCTGCGATTGGTGCTGGTCTTGGAATTCTATTTGCTCCTAAAAAAGGAAGCGAAACAAGAAAAGATTTAAAAAATAAAACAGAAGACATTGTCGAAAAAATAAAAAATACAGATGCCAAAGAAGTGAAAAAGAATTTAGAAAAAAAATTAACAGAATTAAAAAAAGATTTAGCCAATTTAGACAAAGAAACAGCTAAAGAAGTGATTAAAGAAAAAGCAACATTGCTTCTTGATAAAGCAGATGATTTAATTGAAATGGCTAAAGAAAAAAGTGCTCCAATTATTGAAAAAACAACAAAAGAAATAAAAAATAAAACAATTGAAATTTTAAATTCTGCTATTGATAAACTAGAAGCTGAACCAAAAAAAATGCCAGCTAAAACAGCGAAAAAGAAAAATGCTTAAGTTATGAAAATTGATGATATCAAAAATGAGCGACAAAGATTAGTCAATCAAAGATTAATCATACAAGAAATGTATCCGATTCGTTCTTCTGAAAATAAACAAGAGTTTCAAAAAAAGACGAAAAATACAATGAATGAGGAATTTCAAAAACTTTTAGATCAAGAAATGGATGCATTGAAGCAAAAAGAGCTTGATGAGCGAAAAAAATTATGATATAACAAAAAACGAAACGAAGAAAAATAGAAGTAGTTCATATTTATTTTGGTAGAGAGTCCGTGGCGGGTGAAAACGGATAAAAGATACGAATGAAGTTACCTATTTGGAGTGGAAACGGTGACGCGTTATAGTTTTTAAAGTGCATGAGAAATCATGAATTAAGGTGGTACCGCGAATATTTCGTCCTTATGATGAAGATTCGCTTTTTTTATTAGGAGGAAAAAATATGACAGTTTATGAAGATTTGGTATGGAGAGGTTTAATTAAGGATAGTACTTCTTCAGAATTAGGAAAAAAATTAAATGCCGGCGGGATGACTTTTTATATTGGGACAGACCCCACAGCTGATTCTATGCATTTAGGACATTTATCTTCTTTTTTAATTTCTAAAAGACTAAAAAATGCAGGACACAATCCGATATTGTTAATTGGTGGAGCAACAGGACGGATAGGAGATCCTCGTCCCACAAGCGAAAGAGAAATGAAATCAATTGCTGAAATAGAACATAATATTGAGTGTTTAACCAAACAAGCTAAAGAAATTTTTGGCTTTGAAGTAGTGAATAATTATGATTGGTCCAAAAATATCAACTTTATTGATTTTTTAAGAGATTATGGGAAATTTTTTAGTATTAATTATATGTTAGATAAAGATATCATTCGAAGAAGATTAGAAACAGGAATTACTTATACTGAATTTTCTTATATGATT
The DNA here is from genome assembly GCA_947591455.1 of uncultured Bacilli bacterium. Lineage (GTDB taxonomy): Bacteria > Bacillota_I > Bacilli_A > RF39 > UBA660 > MGBC108787. Next base: position 14,337 of record CANQDC010000001.1, read on the forward strand.
ATGCAAGCATTAGACTTTTTACATTTATTTGAAACAAAAAATTGTACCTTACAAGTAGCAGGCAGTGATCAATGGGGAAATATTACTGCTGGAGTTGATTTAATTAAGAAAAAAACGGGTTGTGATGTTTATGCCTTTACGATGCCATTAGTTACAGATAAATCAGGGAAAAAATTTGGGAAAAGTGAAGGAAACGCTTTATGGCTTGATAAAAATAAAACATCCAGTTATGAAATTTATCAATATTTAATTAATAGTGAAGATGAAAAAGTAATTGATTATTTAAAAGTATTTACGTTTTTAAGTAAAGAAGAAATCGAAGAGTTAGAAAAGAAAAATAAAGAACATCCAGAATTAAGAGAAGCTCACAAAGCTTTGGCGCGGGAAGTCATTACCTTTTTGCATGGAAAAGAAGAATATGAAAAAGCAAAAAATATGAGTGAATCCTTATTTAATGAAGATATAACCAAATTGCCAGTTTCTGATATTTTAGAGGCTTTAAAAGATTTACCGAAATATCCTTTCCAACTTGATATGTCTTTATTAGAATATTTAGTAGAAAATGGTATTTGTTCGAGTAAAAGAGAAGCAAGAGAAATGATTGCTAATGGGGCCATCTCATTAAACAATAAAAAGGTAACCAGTGAAGAGAAAAAAATAGAAAAACAAGATTTAATTGAAAACAAAATAATCATTGTTCGCAAAGGAAAGAAAAAATATTCTATTGGAATATTAGAAAAATAAAAGTAGGGGAAATTTATGTATGATATAATTATTGTTGGAGCCGGACCTGCGGGTCTTACAAGTGCTTTGTATGCTTTAAGAGCCAATAAAAAAGTACTTATTTTAGAAGCAAATACGTATGGAGGACAAATAATTAATGCAAGCCAAATAGAGAATTATCCCGCCATCGAAAAAATTAGTGGATATGATTTTGCTACCAATTTATATAATCAAGTTCAAAAATTAGGAGTGGAAATCAAATACGAAACAGTTTTACATATAGAGAAAGATAAAACAGTGCAAACAAATAAAGGAAAATATCAAGCACATGCCATTATTCTAGCTACTGGAGCTAAAAATAGAAAACTAAATATCAAGAATGAAGAAAAATTTGTGGGAAAAGGTCTTTCTTATTGTGCTACCTGTGATGGCAATTTTTATAAAAATAAAATCGTAGCTGTAAATGGTGGTGGCAATGCGGCAATAGAAGATGCCCTCTATTTATCCGATATTGCTAAAAATGTTTATGTCATTCATCGAAGAGATACCTTTAGAGCAGAAGAGATGTATTTACAAAAATTAAAAAAGAAAAAGAATGTTACGTATTTTTTAAACTCTACCATTTCTTCTTTAGAAGGAGAAGAACAATTAAAGCAAATAACAATAAAAGATCAAAATAATCAAGAACAAACACGAAAGGTTGATGGTTTATTTATCGCCATTGGTCAAGAGCCAAATAATCAAATATTTGCCAATATCATCGATTTAGATGAGAAAGGGTATGTTAAATCAATAGATGGAGTGCATACAAAAACTCCAGGCATTTATGTAGCAGGAGATACAAGAGTAAAAGAATTACGTCAACTAACCACCGCCGTAGCGGATGGCAGTATTGCAGCCACTTTAGCGATTAAAGAAATGCAACAAAATCGGAAAGAAAAAATGGCAAAATAAAGAATTTTTCATAACATAATTATGAGAGGAGAGTAATTATGTATCAAATGCCTTATAATAATCCCTTTGCTCAAAATGGAGATCGTCAATTTTTCTTTCCATTTTTAACCGGAGCATTAGTTGGTGGAGCTGCTGTGGGACTTACGAGACCACGTCCTATTTATAATGTAGCACCTTATCAAAATTATCCATCTTATCCACCATACGGAAGTGGACCTTATGGCTATTCATCTTATAGTTATTATTACCCATATGGAAAATAGTAGGAACTTGAAATTAAGTTCTTTCTTTTTTGGTACAATTTAAGATAATTCCTAAAAATAAAAAATAAATGAACATATTTGATCCCCCATAGGATACAAAAGGTAAAGGAATACCCATAATCGGAAACAAACCAATATTCATTAAAATATTTTGTAACTGTTGATATACAAAAATCCAAAAGAAACCATGAATAAATAATTGATAAGAATACGAATGAACTAGAAATATTTTTTTGATCAGAAAAATATTAATTCCTAAAAAACAAAGTAAAATAATTAGAGCACCACAAAAGCCAAAAATACTAATGGCTAAAGTAAAAACAAAATCCGTTGGAAATTCTGGAACATAAAGTAAATTTTTTTGAATGCCCCGTCCCAAAAAACCAGCATGGCCAATGGTAGCTAAAGCATTATTTAGTTGCATACCACTGCCTGTATGAAAATTGATCAATCGATCCACGCGGTAAAAAAAACTGGTACCCATAAATTGAATCAATAAATCTTGTTTAAAAAAATAACAATAAAAGAAAAGAAGCATAAAAATTCCTAATAAAGAAAAGGCCAGCACAAACCATCTTTTTTTTATTCCCGAAAATAATAAAACTGAGAACAAGAGTAAAAAATAAATAATAATGGCTCCAGTATCAGGTTCTAAAAAAACCAGTAGAGAAGGGAGGCATGTAGCCAGTACAGAAAATAAAATATACTGAATTTCACTTATTTTTTGATGATGAAAATAAAAACTTAAATGGATTAAAAATAACAGTAAAGCAATTTTCATAAATTCACTGGGTTGAAAATTGAAAATTTTTAAAGTGAACCAAGCTCTTGCTCCATTAATTTCTTTTCCCAAAAACAAAACGAAAATAAGTAATATATTACCAATGACATATAAAATAAAACTAGAATTAAATAAAACTCGAATTTTTATTTTCTGTAAAAAAATGAGTAATAAAAATCCAAGAAAATACCATAAAACCTGTTTAGCTAAATGATGGCTATAAATACTTTTAATAAACCTAGATTGATACATACAAAAAAAACTAATGATCATTAAAATCAAAATAGGTAAAAATAAAAGTAGATTGTCCTTATTAAATATTCTTTTCATATTTTTAGTATGCAACAATTTCTAAATATCATCATAAAATGTAACGAGGTGTTTATAATGCATAAAGATTTACCTAAAGTATTTGCAGTACCTATTGATAAAACAATTAAAAACAATAAAGATATATTTATCGGTCAGGAAGAAGAACGTAGTAATCAAAAAAATATAAATATGAGTGATATTAATAAAATTTTTAATGATAAAACCCATGTTTATAAAACAAAAGTTCAAATTACCACTTCAAAAGAAGAAAAAATAGTCGAGTTAGTTGGAATCAAAAATAATGCTCTTTTAACTTTAAAAGGAGAGAGTATTCCTATAGTAGATATTATAAATATAAAAAAAGTGTAAAAGATTTACACTATAAAATTTCATCAATATATTTTTTTAATTGGCGAGCATCTTTACCAAATATGATTTTTAATTGATTATCTATTTCAACAATTCCTTTTGCTCCCAATTTTTGAATGGCGTCTTTATCAACAACTGTTACATCTTTTAAAATCACTTTAAAACGAGACATATTGCATTCGGCATTAATAATATTATCCTTACCACCTAAATAATTAATTAACTTATTTGCTTCAATACTAAAATCTCTTTTCATTAATTTGATAACAACTAAAGAAATTAAAATTAAAAGAGCTAATATAATAATATATTGAATAAATGTATTCATAACTTATCACCTATTAAAATTATACAATAAAAATAAAATTTTTAAAACATTTTTGATTTCAAGAACTATTTTTATAGAATAACATAAATTAATAATGAGAATACATGAAAGGGTGAATGATATGTGTAATAATAACAACAATGAAGAACAAACAAGCTGCATTGCTGAAATTCTAAACGTAATTTTAGTCCTTCAACAAAATGCTTGCCCAGAAAATTGTTTAGATTCTTGTGATAGACCAATGCTAGGTGGAGGGCCAAATTGTTTGATTTGCAATACTAGACCAATAATGCTTTATACTTGTGGTGGAAACGGAACACCATGGAGTATGCCAACAACAAAAGATTCTACCGCAACTTGTGTAGAAGGTTCAACAACTTGTTCAAATGTATTTAGAGTAGAAAAAGTAGATGGAAATTGTTGTACTTGTCGTGTTTTAGCAGATAATCCAGATACAACAAGTTTAAATCCTTATATTGCGACGAATTCTTTCTTTACAATTAGTTTAGATTGTGTTTGTGCAATTCGTTGTTTAACAGATACATTTGTAGAATGTGTATAAAGACCAAAATGGTCTTTTTTTTTATGCAGAAACAAGGAAAAGATAAATTTATGTTGTATATGAAAAGTAGAGGTGATCATAAATTGAAAGTAGAAATAAAAAAATTAGAGAATATTAATATGTTAAATGACGCTATGTTTAAAGCCGTGTTTCGAAGTGTAGAAGCTAGAAAAATGGTAGCCACATTTTTAAGTAGAATCACTGGTATTGAAGAAAGTATTTTGGAGAAAGCTGAGTATCAAGGAGGAGAATTAGTTAAAAATAATATCAAAGAAAAAGGGAAAGTATCTGATATCATTGTTAAAATTCAAGATGATAATAAGATCATTTTGGAAATGAATCAATTTGTAAGTAATTATATATTTGAAAAAAATATGAGTTATGCATTTACTATGTTTGCAGAAACCATACCTTTAAGAGCGAAAAGATATCCATATGTGTATTTAATAAATTTGGATAACTTTAATAAGTTTAAAACAAAAGAAGGAATATTACATTTTAAAATACGAGATGAATATGGTCATATAGAAACAGAACACTATCAATCAATTCACTTAATTCTTGAAAATATAATAGATGAAAAGTATAATGGGGATAAAGAAATAAAAAAGACAGTTGAGTTTTTAAAGAAGAATAATCTAGAAGAAATGAAGAAAGAATATGGGAGTGATGAGAAATATATGGCAGCAGTAAGAAGAGTGGAGGATCTATCAACAGATCCAAACTTTATAGGGTATTATGATGAAAAAGAAGCAATGCAACAAGATTTAGATGACATGTGGGAGACTGGATATGATGAAGAGGAGAAAAAGGGTATAAAGCAAGGTCTTAAACAAGGATTAGAACAAGGAATTAAAACAGAAAAAATAGAAATAGCTAAGAAACTTATAGAAACAGATGGAATTGAAAAAGCAAGCTTAATTACTGGTCTATCCATAGAAGAAGTAAAAAAATTAAAAGAGTGTTAAATATTACTAATTTAAATGAAATAGAACAAATTCTTATAAAGAAAGAAAAATATTCAAATAAGAATTTGTTTTTTTTGTGGCATGTCGAAGGAAATTAGCGATTTGCAATAGTAAAAATAATTTGTTAATTTTTCTTCTAGAAATGGAGGAACATTAAATGACAAGTATTCAAGAAGGAGAAAAAACACCTACTTTAAAAACTTTTAATATGTTAAATGATGCTATGTTTAAAGCTGTGTTTCGAAGTGTAGAAGCTAGAAAAATGGTAGCTACATTTTTAAGTAGAATCACTGGTATTGAAGAAAGTATTTTGGAGAAAGCTGAGTATCAAGGAGGAGAATTAGTTAAAAATAATATCAAAGAAAAAGGGAAAGTATCTGATATCATTGTTAAAATTCAAGATGATAATAAGATCATTTTGGAAATGAATCAATTTGTAAGTAATTATATATTTGAAAAAAATATGAGTTATGCATTTACTATGTTTGCAGAAACCATACCTTTAAGAGCGAAAAGATATCCATATGTGTATTTAATAAATTTGGATAACTTTAATAAGTTTAAAACAAAAGAAGGAATATTACATTTTAAAATACGAGATGAATATGGTCATATAGAAACAGAACACTATCAATCAATTCACTTAATTCTTGAAAATATAATAGATGAAAAGTATAATGGGGATAAAGAAATAAAAAAGACAGTTGAGTTTTTAAAGAAGAATAATCTAGAAGAAATGAAGAAAGAATATGGGAGTGATGAGAAATATATGGCAGCAGTAAGAAGAGTGGAAGATCTATCAACAGATCCAAACTTTATAGGGTACTATGATGAAAAAGAAGCAATGCAACAAGATTTAGATGACATGTGGGAGACTGGATATGATGAAGGAGAGAAAAAGGGTATAAAGCAAGGCCTTAAGCAAGGATTAGAACAAGGAATTAAAAAAGAAAAGATAGAAATAGCTAAAAGTTTACTAGGAGTCTTATCAATAGAAGATATAGCTAAACATACTAAACTTTCCATAGAAGAAGTAAAAAAATTAAATGATTGTTAAATATTACTAATTTAAATGAAATAGATATAAAGAAAGAATATAGGAGTGATGAGAAATATATGGCAGCAGTAAGAAGAGTGGAAGATTTATCAACAGATCCAAACTTTATAGGGTATTATGATGAAAAAGAAGCGATGCAACAAGATTTAGATGACATGTGGGAGACTGGATATGATGAAGGAGAAAAAAAGGGGCTTGAGCAAGGCCTAACGCAAGGTCTTAAACAAGGAATGAAGCAAGGCTTGGAACGTGGTGCTCATGAAAAACAAATTGAAATAGCTAAGAAACTTATAGAAACAGATGGAATTGAAAAGGCAAGCTTAATTACTGGATTATCTATAGAAGAACTACAAGAAATCAAAGATACTAATAAGTAAAAAAAATGAGAATTCTTCACTTCACTTAAAAGAATTCTCATTTTTTATTCATTATATAATCTATAAAGAGAAATAGAGGGTGGATTCAAAAAACGAATTGGATATTTATAAGTTCCTAAGCCATTTGTAATGTACATACTGATTTGTTTTTTATGATAATAATGTTTTTGATATTTATTAATACCTTCTTGATTTAATAAGTATCCATAAAAAGGAATATTAATTAAACCATTTAATGTATGTCCAGCAAAAATAATATTTGGACGAATATTATTTTCTAATAAAGTATCAAAAAGTACAGGTTCATGGCTTAACCAGATTTTAAAATATTCAGTATCATTTTCATTAGTTTGAATCGCTTTAGTAATATCACATTCTTGCTCTAAAATAGAGGAAGTTCCAATAAATTGAATAGGTGTATTTCCCTTGTAATAAATAAGCTCATTGCTATTATCTAAGACAGTAAAGGAAGCATGCTGCATGATTTCTATATATTTGTCCTTATTGATATAATCAGAATTTCCGCAAACTGCATATTTATGAATAGAAGCTTGCAAATCGCTTAAAATATTTTGAATCGAATCAAAATTTTGATCTGTATAATTTATAGAATCGTCAAATAAGTCTCCTGTATAAACAATGACATCTGGTTTTAATTCATTAATCTTTTTTACAATCCTTTTTAGCTCTTTATCATTAATTGTTTTGCCATAATGAATATCCGAAAAATGAACAATTTTAAACCCATTAAATTCTACAGGCAATTTTTTATCTACGATTGCTTCTTCTTTTACAACAAGAATCTTTGGTTCAATCCAAAAGATATATACAAAAAAGAAAATAATTAGAAGTAAAAAAAACAATAAAACTGTTTTAAGAACTTTTTTAATTTTTGATTGTGTATTTATATTACTTTCATCCATAAGATCACCCAATTAAAAAATAAGAAAATAAAATTAATAAAACAGACAAAAAGTTGTGTATCATATGTGGAACAATAGAAGAAAAAATATTGTTTGTTTCATAGTAAGATTTAGCAAAGAAAAAACCTAAAGAACCATATGGAATAATAAATAAAAATTCACTAGCATGAGCAAGTATATTTTGTATCGTAAAAGAATCAAAAGCTGTACTAACATGTAAAAAAGCAAATATAAATGCTGAAAAAAGAGCATAAGGAATTTTTTTAGTAAACGAAGATCGAAAACAAAAGCGAAATACAAGTTCTTCTAAAAAAGGACCAATGAGAATAATTGTTGGAAAAGCATAAAGCGGAAATTTTAAAATAGTTTCTCGAGTTGTTTGTTCATTAACAGCAATATTTCCAACAATTGAAGTAACAATTAAATTAGAAATAATCATTACAATAATTCCATAGGCCCAATAAGTAAATCCTTTACTCAAAATTGGTTTAGGATTATGAATAAATTCTTTAAATTGTTTAAAAATTTCTTTTCTTACAATAAATAAAATGACTAAAAAAGTTCCCAAATAAACAGCTAAATAAGATAAATTAGAAATCCAAAAATTAGAACTTTCAATCCCATTTTTAAAAAAAAGAGCAAGAATATTTGGACAGATTAAATAATAAAGAAAAAAGATAAATGCTCCAAAAGCAATACCTTTAAAAAACTTTTTTACTTTTTCCATTATTTAATATACCCCAATGATTGTAATCTCTCAATTATTTTTGTTTTAGATGCATATCCTACTAAACGATTTAAAGTAGTTTTTTCTTTCCCATCAATAAAGAAGAAAGTGGTAGGAGTACCAGAAAAATTAACATATTTATTTAGTACTTCTTTATCAGAATCATTTAACTCCGTAATATTAATTACATTTGCTTTTAAATCATAATCAGCTAAAGTTCGATCAAGCTCAGGTAAATATTGTTTACAATGACTACATCCTGTTTGACTAACGACCAAAATAAAAGTTTCTTGATCACTTACTTTTTTTTCTAGATCAGCTACTTCAATATATTGAAGATTAGTAGAATAATCTTTACTAAAAGCAAAATGATAAACTAAAAAGATTCCAATCAAAACAATGATAGCTATTAGAATATAAAGTTTAAAATTCCGATTTTTATTTTTCATTTTTTATCACCATTTAAAATATATCATAACTTGGTTCGTAATTCAATTTCTTTCTTGTATTTGTATTATCACTGTGTTATAATTTAGCCATGAGATTTTAGGTTGGTGAAAAAATGAAAAAAAATGTTTTAGGTGTGATGCTAGCTTTATCATTATTATTACCAATAAATATACAGGCAGAAAGTACTTGTAATTATAATGAACAAGCTGAGTTAAATAATATTGCAGCAAATGTGAAAGCAAATTATGAAAGTACTCAAGTATATGCTGGAAAAGCAGCAAATTCCGATGACTTGAGTGAAGAAGTGGATTTGTATAATTGGGCATTAAAAATTAATATTTTAAATGTAACAGAAGATATTTTTATAAAAGTAAAAGATAAAAATACAGGGGAAGAAAAATTATATTCTCCAAAAGAAGCAATAGATGGTATCATATCTTTTACGCACGAAGATATTAGTCAAACAGACAATTTAACGATTGAAATATATGCAAATAAATATGATTGCGCTGGAGATCTACTTCAAAAAATTGAATTACTAATTCCACAATATAATCCATACTCAGATTATGGAATATGTGATACATATACAGATTATTATTACTGTCAACAATTCATTACCGGAGAAAATATACCTGAAGAAGATTTCTGGTTGAAAGTAGAAGAAATGCAAGAACAAGAAGAAAAAGAACAGCAACAAGAAGAACAAGGCTTCTTTGTTAAAATAAAAAATTTTTATAAAGAGAATAAAGTAACAATTAATATACTAGGAAGTATAGTAGTAGTTGGAGGGGTAGTTACTACAGTGATACTAATTAAAAAAAGAAGGAGTAGAGTTTTATGATAAAAAACAAATTTAAACTTTTAATTAGTATATCCTTACTTGGTATGTTATTTAATACCAATACGGTAAATGCCTTGAATGCAAGAGTTTGGGAGCCAGATGAAGGAGTTAACAACTCTGGTTTAAGATATAATTATCCTTCTACTGGATTAGCAGGTGATAAGGGTTATTTCTACTATAGTAGCCCAACGTTATATGTAAGATACGGTGGTAAAGAGTATCAAGCATTTTGTACCGAGCCTGGAAAACATATGGCTACAAGTGGCTCAGGAGCTGATAATGCTACGTGTAAACCTATTTCTGATTCTAGACAAGCATTAGCAATGAATTATGTTATTAATAGCAATGCTAGTGATATAATTAAGGAACTAGCGGTCCGTATATTAGCAGCTGGATTAAATATAAGTTCAAAAGGATCGCCTACGTGTCCAAAATATGGTAGCATAGACAGTAAATATTATGCTCTATTAAATACCTATTACGATATTACTGGAGAAACAAGTAAGAAAAAAAATTCAGCTTATAATATAACTGGGAACGAAAGTAACTTAAATGGTGCAAAAAACTTAGTATCGGAAGCATTAAAATATGCAGATCAACATAGTGGTAGCAGCTCAAGTTCATCAAGCTCATCAAGTAGTTCAAGTACTGTTAAAGAAAAATTAGCTCTTATTCAAGATTCGGCCACTTCAACAGCGGATAATTACACAGTTAAATATCAAGTGAGTACAATCGATGGAAGTAGTGTTGATGTTAATTTTAGATGTACAAATTGTACGATTTCGCCTCAAACTGTTACAGTTACAGGAAATTCTCAAATAATTACTGTAAGTGTTACAAAGCCAAATTGTTCGTTTAAAATTGATGCTTATTATAATCCTTTTGGTAATAATAATGGCAACAACAATAATAATGAAAATCAATATACCGCTTTTCTTTGTACACAAGAAGGTGCAACATGCTTTCAAAAAACAATTGCTTTGATTAGTACTACAGAAGCTGGTGGTAATAGCACGGGTTCAGGTACAGGACAAAGTACGTATGATCCAAATACACCAACTCAAACATTCAATAAAACTGTTCCTTCTTCAACTGGAGGAGATTATTACAATACTTATTGTCGAACTGAATGTGATGATGGAGATGGAAAATCTCAAGTAAACATTCCAGAATATTGTGACAGTGATGAAGGCAAAGAAATGTCTATTAGTGGTCCTAAAAATGTATATTGCGTAATGCGTTATTCAGATGAAGCCGGAAATTCATATCAAGATACAACACAAGTTTCTGCAACAAATAGGTATTGTTCAGTCTTTTGTAAAGAAGATTATAATATGAGCCTTCCTGGAGCAACTTATGCAAATAGTGGTAGATACTTTAATTTAAAAAATACACGTGTTACAGGTACTCGTTCATGTTATATAACAGGTGCAGCAGATACAAATGTCGATGGAATTGATTTAGCACAATTTAAAACAGATGTTATCAATGCACAAACGGCTCTTGTAGAAGCATATAATAGTTATAATGAACAAAATTCATGTCGAAACAATTCAACATTTACTAGATATAATATTTCTTGTGATAATAATACTGGACAATGTTCAGTGTCAGCAACTTCAGCAACATGCTTAACTACCACCAATGGTGGAGACATATCTAGTGTTAATTTTGCTAAATCAAATTTAAAATCAATTTTAAGTGAAATCTCAAGTTGCTATAATTGGACGAATGATTTCTGTTTTGACCCAAATATTGAATTTGAATATAGTGAACCATACAAAGATGTAAAATTTAGTGAAATTCCGAATACTAGAACCACGAATGAAAATAATGCATCTGGTCGTGGATTAAATAGAAATGGTACAATTCAAAGCCCAATAACTAATGGTATTTCAGATGTTTCTTTTGCTAGCTGTAATGAAAATGGATGTACTAATAATGGGGAAACTGCTAAAAATATTTCTACAACGATTACACATATGAGTAAAGTAAAAACGATTTCAGCAGAATATAACAATACCCAATCCTTTGCTACAAATTATCCACATGGTAGTATTGAAGCAATACCTGAAAATAAACGTAATAATTTGAGAAATAACTATTCTTATTTAGGAACAGTATTCCCAACGGCTTTAAAAACAGAACGTGGAGTATATAATTGGACATTAAACTTTAAAGATATTGGCCAATATAATAATGAAAATAATTGTAAATTAGGACGTTTGAATAAAGTAGCAACAGCTTTGAATAAAGACTTAAAGGATAATATTGGTTATGTTTGTGTATATGTAGTCGATTGTCCTGAGTGTACATATGATTGTAAATGTGATGATGACTATCCAGCAGGATATACTTGCTATAAAAGGGATCAAATGCATTGTGATATAGATTATAAGTGTGATCCAGCAACTGATCCAAATTGTCCACCACATGATGATGATTGTCCAGATTGTGATGTTTACTGTGCATCAACAGATGATTATTGCTTATTTGATGGCAAGAGTGTATATACTTATCGAACCATTTCATTATCTAATATTAATCCAAATGGTCGTCAACTAGGAATTAACTGGACAAATGAAAAAGGGCAAACAACATTGGATGAAATTCAAAGCGAAAATGAAAATGTTTATAAAGAAGCAGAATATTCTTATACAATTACACCAACCCAAATGAAAAATATAAGAGATTTAAATGCTGAAAAAGGAACATATATTACAGAAGATTTGGATTTCCATTCACTATCAAAAAATGGAACGACATATGAAAATGCTTATGGAACAAGTTCATTCTTGGATAATACAAATAAAAAATATTTTACTCAAAATAAACGAAATACAGAATGGACTTTATGGACTGGAGATATAAATAACGAAGGCTCTGGACCATCATGGAAATAGAAATGGGGGACTAGTCAGTGAAAGAATCATATTGGGGTTATTGGTTGATTACTTTGGGGGTATTTGTAATTATTATCATGATGTTAATTTCTAATATTACAACCAAAAATACACAAGATTATTATTTGATAAAAGAAGTATCAGAAGCCGCTATGGTCGATGCCATTAATTTAGGATACTATAGAGAATATGGTGAATTAAAAATGGATCGTGAAAAATATATTGAATCCTTTTTAAGAAGATTTGCTGAAAATGAAAGCTTAAATACCTATCAAATTGATTTTTATGGTATTTATGAAGCACCACCAAAAGCTAGTGTGAAAGTAACAAGTAAAAGTGGAAGCTTTATAATTGCTGGGGATTCAACAAATTTTGATATAGTAAACAAATTAGATGCTATATTAGAAGTTGGCACAACAGAGTAAATGGAGGATAAAAAATGGGAAATATTGTAACAACAATTAAAAGATTTTTAGGAAATAAAAATACAGTAACAATTATCGGGGTAATCTTAGGAATCCTAGTATTATATATAGGATATAATTATCGTGTAAAACAAGCCACGACCCCAATTAGTGTTCCTTATGCGAAAGAAGAAATTGCATCAAGAACATTAATCACAAGTGATATGATTGGATATCGTGAAATATCAAGTACAGTAGTAAACGAAAGTACAAATTTGATTACAAATGCCAATGATTTAATTAATAATTATGTTGCTTTTGGTACAACTATACCTGCAAATAGTATGTTTTACGAATCACAAATTTTAACATCAGATGAAATGCCTGATAGTGCCTTTGCTGATATTCCAGATGGCTATACAATTTATAGTTTAGGTGTAGATTTACATACCACATATGGAAATTCAATCTATCCTGGAAATTATATTGATTTATATTTCAAAGGGGTAGATGATACGGACAAAATAATGTTTGGTAAATTAATTGAAAGTATTGAAGTTTTAGCCGTAAAAGATAGTGAAGGAAATCACGTATTTGAAACGACAGTAGAATCTCGTACTCCAGCAGAACTGTTATTTGCTGTACCAAATGATATGTATGATTTATTAATGAAAGCTGGTTATATTAGTGGTTCATCTATTGAAATTATTCCAGTTCCTCGAAACGCTTCTTATAGTGCCAATCCTGGGGATACAGTTGTTTCAAGCGATTATATTAAAAATTTCATTCTCGCAAAAAGTGCAACAATTCCACAAAATGTAACAACTACAACGAATAATAATCAAACAGATAATACAAACGAACAATAAGAAAAGAATCAAAAAGGGAGGGTGTCTTAGTGAATAATGATGCGATATTCTCTCAACTGGACTTCGGTCCTCTTGATGAGTTTTTAAAACTAGATGATGTAACCGATATTTCATATAGTAACGGTGGGCAAGTATGGTTAAAGACACTTTCACGAGGAGTATTTCAAGTTGAAAGGCCAAACATTAATAATGCTTTAATGGAAAAATTAGCCTTTCAATGTTCGAATGTAATGGGGAAGACCTTTAATATGGCCCATCCTTTTTTAGATGCAGAATCAACAGAACTTCGTTTAAATTTTATTCATGAATCCATTGCCACAAATGGCATAGCGTGTTTAATTCGTAAAACACCAGCTAAGATTCGTTTGAATCGCGAAAAATTAATTAATGAACAATATGTTCGCGAAGACTTACTTGATTTTTTGCTTGCATGTGTTCAAGGACATGCCAATATCATTGTTAGTGGAGAAACCGGATCTGGTAAAACAGAACTTGTTAAATATTTAGCAAGTACAACGAAGGAAAATGAAAAAATTATTACAATTGAAGATACATTAGAATTACATTTAGATCGAATATTTCCTCATCGTGATATTGTAGCTATGAAAACCAATAATGTAGCTTCTTATACCGACGTGTTAGTTACCTGTATGCGGCAAAATCCTATATGGATTTTGTTATCAGAAGTACGTAGTGCCGAAGCCGTGCTTGCTGTTCGTAACTCAATTTCATCAGGGCACCACATTATTTCTACAATTCACGCGGATAAAGCAGCCAGTATACCAATGCGTATGTACAGTTTGCTTGAATCAAATTTAGATGTTGAACAATTTTTATCAACCATTCACCGTTATGTCCAAATTGGTATTTATGTCAAAGGCTATATGAGTAAAGAATTAGGACGTTTTCAAAGAGAAATTTTAGAAATCTGCGAATTTTATGTAGATGATGATAATAAACCAAAATCGAATACAATTTTTCAAAAAACATTAGATGGGAAATTTACCTTAAATAATCCAACCAAAAATTTAAGAGATTATTTATCAATTCAGGGTGTCGTTTTACCAGAGGATATTTTTAGATCAAATGATTCAACTAGAAATGTATCTCCTACACCAAATAATTCAAATATACCAAATAATGTAAATACCAATGTAGCTCAGGTGGCAAACCCACAACAGCCAATGAGTCCAAATATAAATGTTAATCCTCAGATGATGCAAAGAACAACAACAGTGACTCCTAATCAAATGGGAACTATAAATAACTTAAATCAAACGGCTTAAGTTAGAAAAAAATAGATATTCAAAAGAAATAAAGAGAGTAGGTGCTTTAGTGGAATTAATATTATTATTAATTATAGCAATATATGTAATATCTTACCGTCAAAACAATGGGCAAAATGTATATAAATTTTTTATCACTCAAGTAAGTGATATATATGAGAAATTTGCCCCTTACAGTTATAAAGAAGTTAGGCAAAAAGTAAAAGCTTTAGGACAAGATTTCTCAGCTAGAGAATACACGACACAAGTAATTATATTTGGAGTTGTAGCAGGAGGAATTTCTTACTTATATTTCTATAATATTATTATAGCTTTAATTTATGCTGGGATAGCAATTGCCTTTATACCCTACTTAACTTACTTAAGATATCAAAAAATATACAGTGAATTTATATTCGAACAAGTTCAAATTTATACAACCAATGTTATTATGGAATTTACAACAACCCAAAGTTTTGTTAAATCTCTAGAAGGAGTTAGAGATTCTGGAATTTTGGAAGATCCAGTTTTACAAGATGTCAAGACCATGATTGAAATGTCTTATCAAAATGGTACGATTGATGAATCAATTGAATTTTTCAATCAAAAATATCCTTATTATATGGTCAAAAATATGAATCAATTGTTCTTACAAATTACTAAAGAGGGTGCCAAAGATTCAGGAGAGGCTCTAGAAAATATGTCTCAAGATATTGATGCTTTAGTAGAAGGAGTATATCGTGATCAAGTCGATCGTAAAAACTTCCATAAGCGTTTCATTACCTTTGGGCTAGCCTTATTTTTACTCGTTATGGCTATGCAGTTCTTATTAGGAACCGATAGTTATATTGAACTATTAGATATTTGGTATGTTCAAATTATTTTACATCTGATATTAATCATTAATAGTTATTTCTTAATTACTGGAGAAAAATACTATAATGAAGATTTGGGGGTAGAATAATGTCTATAGAAATATTTTTAATTGGAATTATCATTTTATTTGTTATGAATTACACCGGGAGAATTAATGCAAATAAATTTATTGCAGATAATGAAGTTTACTTTCGAAAATTAAAAGAAGACGATTGGGACTTCTATGTTAGAGCAAAATATGGCGATGGTGTAAATGCGGATATTTTATTTAATAAAAGAATTCGTAATGGATTAATTGGAATTATCGTTTTAGTTTTATGTTTTATTTCTAAATTAAATTATGTAACGCTTTTATTTTCGGTTTTAGGTGGGTTTGTAATTTTTAAACTAGATTATTTAAATATCAAAAAATACTATAAACAACATTTACATGAAATAGATGCAATGTTACCACATTATTTAAAAAGTTTAGAAATTTTGATTCAACACTATACAGTACCAGTTGCTATTGGTAAATCTATAGAAGATGCTCCAGCAATATTTAAAGAAGGATTACAAGAATTAATTAATGAAATCAATTCTGGAAATGATAAAATTGATCCCTATGTCAATTTTGCTAAAGAATATCCAGTTCGTGATTCTATGCGAATGATGCGTTTATTATATCGTTTAAGTCTTGGTCGTCAAGAACATAAACAAGAACAATTACTTGCTTTTTCCAAAACGATTTCCAATTTACAACAAAAAGCTCGTGATATTAAATATAAAGAACGTCTAGAAAAAATGGAATCAAAAACAATGAGTATGTTAATTACAACAGGTCTAGGAGTAATGATTTTATTAATATTCTCAGTTATAATGTTAATGGGTGTCTAATTTTTTGTGAAAATATTGATATTATTAAAAAAAAAAGTTATAATAAAAAAGTAAGATAAAGGAGGTATAATTTATATGAAAGAAGCTACCGGAGAATTAAATATGACGGTTGTTACTGTAGTAGCTATTGCAGCTGTAGCAGCATTCTTCTATGCATTTGTATGGCCAAATATTAAAACATCAATTGCAGCACAATCTGTTTGTGCAAATGGACCTAATTACACAGATAAGGATAATGGTATTGAATGTGGTTCAACAAATAGCAATGGACAATATACATGTAATTTTAAAACTGAAAAAAATGGTAGGACAACAACTCAACAAGTTACATGTAAAACAAAATAATAAAAGGAGTTAATTTATGAAAGAAGCCACAGGAGAATTGAATATGACTGTTGTAGTAGTTATAGCGGTAGGAGTCCTAGCGGCTTTTTTCTATACTACGATATGGCCATTAATAAAAAACACATATATTGCGTCAAATAAATGTAGTGATGCCGTATGTGATCCGAGTACTTTGCATGATGGTAGGGTTTCTTGCAAGTATTATGATAAAAATGGCCGTCAACAGGGAACTAATTTTGAATGTGTATGGAAAGGTTAATTAGGGAGTGATATAGTTGAGAGAAGCAATAGGTGGAACATGGTTATTTCAAATTGTTATTGTTTTTGTTTTGTTATTTACAGGTTTCATGTGTTTGACAATTAACCATACCAAAGCATTTAATGTTAAAAATAATATTATTAATACGATTGAAAGAGAAGAAGGAATAGATTTACAAAATCCAAAAAATGATCCAGCGATAAAAAAAATTGTTGAGTATTTAAAAGAAACGGCTTACCGTACTACAGGAGATTGTCCTACTGGATATGTAGGTATTAATAGAGATGGAGACATCGATAGTAAAAATGCTGCTTTTTGTTTAGAGCAAAAAACGTTTGATTCGCGTCCGAGCGATCAATATCCAGAGATGAACTATTACCGTGTAGTTGTATTTTATCAACTGGATTTACCTATATTTAATGAAGTTTTTAACTTTAGAGTTACAGGGGATACAAAAATATTGAATAAAAATAATATGAGATCAGAGCCTAAGTATAAAGGCGATATTATGATTATGAGTGCTTAAAGTAGGTGAGTAAATGAGAGAAGCAATTGGTGGAACATGGATTTTACAATTAGTTATTGTATTTATGCTTTTATTTGTCGCTTTTTTAGCATTATCACTAAATTATAGTAAGGCGTTTCAAATTAAAAATGAAATGCTTACGATGATTGAAAAAAAAGAAGGCGTGACTTCAGATACACTTACACTAATGAATAATTATTTAAAAAATAGTGGGTATCGTGTTCAAAAAAATTGTCCGATGGGAAGTTATGGAGTATCAGATTTGAATCGAAATACAATTTCTCTAGCTACGAATGGTGGTCAATATTATTATTGTATTACAAAAGTGGCTGCTCCATCTACTTTACATCGTAAAAAAGTCTATTATAAAATTGAAAACTTTTTTTATTTCAATTTACCTATTATTGGAGATATAGTAAAGTTTACCATTAATGGAACAACAAATGATATAGCTATACCAGCAGATAATTTAAAAGCAATTTCAGAATAAGGAAGTGAATAGGAAATGAATGTTATTGTATCAAATAAATATCAATCTTTACTTGCCACATTAGATATTGATATTATCAAAAGTATTAATGGTGAATTTGAGGTTGAAGATTTAGTAAGTCAATTTACTAATTTTTATTTTAATAAAATGATATTAGATATAACAGCAATAAAAAATTATCAAGATATATCTACCATTCAAACATTGTCTGTAAACATGGATGTAAGTAATATCATTCTTTTATTAGATGATTCTGAAGTTGTCAATTCACCACGATATTTATCTTCTTTAGTATCTATGGGGATTTATAATTTTACCCGAAATATTGATGCTATTAAATTTTTGATCGATAATCCTAATTCTTATAAAGATGTGGCGCAATATCATCAATTAAATGCTGTAAGTGATGGGTCATCGGCTTCAACGAATTCAACAGTAAATATTAGTAAATTAGGGCTTCGAGTAATTGGGATAAAAAATGTAACCGAACATGCTGGATCTACAACATTAACCTATTTATTAAAAAAACATTTAGAAAAACAATATACTTGTATAGCAGTAGAAGTAGATGAACATGACTTTATATATTTAAATGATAAAGAACTAAAAACCACTTCATCACTCGATTTACCAGCTTTTATAGCTACTCATAGTGACGTTGAAGTAATATTAGTCGATTTAAACGATCGGGGCAGTATAAATAGTTGTACAGAAGTGATTTATTTAATAGAACCTGGGTTAATTAAATTAAATAAATTAATCCGCAAAGATAAACGTACTTTTGAAAAATTAAAAGATAAAAAAATTGTTTTAAATCGAAGTGTGTTAAATGAAAAAGATGTAAAAGATTTTGAATATGAATCGAGAAGCAAAGTATTTTTTAATATTCCTTACTTAGACGATAAATTAGATCATCATAAAATATTGAATCAATTTTTAATTAAATTAGGGTTTGTTCGTTTTGAAGAATCAAATAACGATTCAAAAAATAGTAAACTATTTAACATTTTTAAGACATAAAACTTGACAGAATTTGGAATAATTTATAAAATAAAGACAGAAATGAGAGAGAGGTTTATAAAAAATGGATTTATTTTTAACAGGAGCTGTTGATTTTTGTAAAAATACAGCAAATATTTGGCAAATTGTTGGATATGTTCTATTAGTTTTTAAAGTTGTAATCCCTATTTTATTAATTGTATTCGGAATGCTTGATTTAGGTAAAGCAGTTATTGCTAGTAAATCAGACGAAGTAAAAAAAGCTGCTACGTCTTTAGCGTTTAGAGCAGTAGGGGGCGTTGCTATCTTCTTGATACCAACAATTATTTCTTTAATTATGGGATTTATATCTGATTTCCAAACTTCAGGGGCCAAAGATGATTTTGAAGTTTGTAGAAAATGTATTACAAGACCAAATACTGAATGTAAGAATGCAGCAGAGGCTTGGAAGTAATTAAAAGCATAAATTGCTTTTTTTTTTGCTCTATGATATAGTTTATAATAGGTGAAGGCATATGGAATTTATAGATAAATTAAATGAATTGACAAACTTTTTTAAAGAGAAAAAACCAAGACTCCTTTTTATAGGGGAATTCTTATTATTCCTTTTTGTAATTAGTCTTGTTATTATTATCGTTATAAATTTTATAAATTCGAAAATGTCTTATGATAAGCTAGAAGAAAAATTAGTGAATGCTACCCAAGAATATAGCAAAGATTATCCGAACAACCTTCCGACTCAAGAAAATCCAACTACAGTGATTGATGCTAAAACTTTAATTGAACAAAAATATATAAAAAAATTAGAGAAATATGTGAAAGATTCATCATGTACAGCAAATGTAAATATTTACTACAACAATAGTGAATATAAATATCAAGCCTTTTTAAAATGCAATACATATCAAACAACTCAATTAGCAGATACTTTAAAAAAGAATAACCAACTTTCTTCTTTTAACGAAGGATTATATGAAATGAACAATGAATTTGTTTATCGGGGCCAAGATCCAAAAAATTATCTTTCTTTTGCAAATGAATTATGGCGAATTGTGAAAATAAATACGAATGGTCAAATTATCCTTATTCAAAATGATTTAGTTAGTGAATATTATGGCAATTGGGATGATCGATACAATACAGAAGCTGGTTTACAAAAGGGAATTAATACCTATTCTTTAAGTCGTGCTTTATCTACTATGGAAAATATTTATAAAGAAAAATACAGTAAATATGAGGAACTTTTAACACCATTTAATGTATGTGCCGAAAAAAGAAATACGATGGATTTTATAAATGATGGTTCTATCGAATGTGCCAATATGTTAAATAATCAAAAAATGAGTTTATTGCCTCTTTATGATTACATAAATGCTAGTTTAGATAATTTGTGTATAAGTGCCAGTAATAAAGAATGCGAAAATTATAATTACTTAGCAACCGCAAAAGATAAATGGTGGACAGCCACTGGAAATAAAGCCAATACGTATGAAGTATATTATATAGATAGTTATGGACAAATTATCTCAGATGAAGCCGATGCCAGTGCCACCTATCGTTATGTTCTTGCCTTAGATAGTCATGTTTTGTATGAAAGTGGCGATGGATCGCAAAGTAATCCATACAAAGTTCGTTAAAATTTCTTTTTATTTTAAATAGAAATTGATATAATAACAAAGAGATTAATGGAGAGAGATTATGAAAAAATTTTTGTGTTTTGTTTTGACGGTAGCTTGGTTGGGAGTAAATACAACTGTATATGCTAAAACAACTCCAAATGGAGTAAATATAGAAGATTATGATGCCAATGCTAGTTATACAAGTCTATATTGCTATTATAGTAATAATGTATATGTATCCATTCAAGAAACAGATCATTTAGAAGTATTACCAGAAGCTAGTGACACTCGTTATTTAAAACTTCCTTTTGTCAATTATGATTATGCTGAAATGCGAGCATGGAATTTTTTAAATGAAAATGATGAATGGGATTGTCCTTTATATGCGCAAACAGACAGTTCAAGATCCAAAATTATTAGTTTTTCCAATCAAGTAGCACCAAATTCTTATCCGTTGAATAAAAATAAAAGTAATTGTTTAGGAAAAGCTGCGATTTATCAAGAATCCTCAAACACGTATACTTGTTCTTATAGTGGAAATAGTGGTTCTTTAAAAGTCGAAGGATCTGGAAATAAATGTACCGTAACCTATCCTGATGGGTCCACCCAAAATATAACGAATGGTGTTTGTAGCATGACTTCGAAAGATAGTTGTCCTGATTTGTACTATAATAAATCTACAAAAGAATTAAAATGGGCAACCTATGACTATGCAAAGTATTTTGAAGAAAATAATAAAAATAATTATGATATGACTATGTATGATATGATTTGTAAAGATAATCAAAATATCGATTATTTATGTAATGGGACCTGTGAGTTTCCTGCCAATCAAAATATTAATTGTAGTAAAATAGAACAAACAATTTACCAAGGAGAATTATGTTATCAACCAGGAGTAGCTAAATCATTTCGCTTTTTTGGCTATCTATTATTTATAGCAAAAGTAATTATCCCTATAATACTAATTGCCACAGGTTCAATGGATTTTGCTAAAGCACTTACATCATCCAATCAAGATGCGCTAACAAAATCAACTCGTCGTTTTGCTTTACGGATTGTTACGGGAGTAGTCGTTTTTTTACTACCAACGATCATTTATTTTTTCTTCAATCTGATTCCTACCGATGATTCTGCTCATAAAAATTGCAGTACCTGTTTATTCCGCCCAAATCAATGTAATATTTCATCTTAAAAACTGATTAGATTTTAATCAGTTTTTCTGTTCTTAGCACTAGTAATATGGAAAAAAAATTGTTATAATGAAAAAGAGTACGTGAAAAAAGTAGGGATATTTCATGAAGAAAAAAATAATATTTTTAATATATATATTTATGCTTTTTAGTTGCTATGGAGTTTCTGCCAAAACATTAGAAAATACATGTGTTTATGAAGCATCATATGAAAAAAAAGAGGAGAATAAAAAAATTACAATCACATGTAAATTTTACGATAATAATACTTATGACAAATGTGATATAGGAACCACTTTTAAGCAATCCATTTCCAATTGGAGTTCAATGCCTAAAGCAGAAGACAATATGAAAAGTTGGTATGAGAAAAATCATAAATGTTTTCCATATTTCGTTTTTATGGATAAAGGAACTTTATTTGATAAATATGAAATCTATGCGGCGGATACTTTAACACGTGCAAATTCTTTGAAAACAGAACAAGGAGATACATGGGATTATCACACAGCAATAGCTACGGAACATAGTCTTTATGAAAAAGAAGATAAAACAAAAGAGCCAACAGACAAAATAAATTCTTATATTGAAACTTTGAATGATATAGAAAATAATTTTGGTTTAAAAGATTGTGTAACGAACGGTAAAATAGAAGTAAATATTAAAAAAAATAATTATAAAGTTTGCCAAAAAAAAGTTGAAGCGATGTATGAACAAATAAAAGAATATGATCAATATACAGAAGAGCAAATCAAAAATGGAACTTTTAAGGAAGAGGATCCGATTATAACCCAATATCGTGAGGCCGTTTCCAAAGCTCGCGGAAGTGTGAACGAAACGTTAGATGAAAATATGTCTCAAACTCAAACGGATGAGAAAATTAATGTAACCGCTTCTGAAAATAATAATTTGACAACCAGTGATATTAATTGTAATAATATTTTTTCCGGTAATTTTGGTAAATATTTAAAATTGATTTTATCTTTTATTCGCTTCCTTGTACCAATTATTATTCTTGGTCTAGCTATTTTAGATTTTATAAAAGCAACCTCTGCTCAAGATGAAACAGAAATGAAAAAAGCTTCAACCAAATTGGTTCAAAGAATGATTATTGGAGTGATTATATTTTTACTTCCCACTCTGTTAGAAGTAATATTAAATTTGGCAGATATCCCATATGGAACTTGTGGTATTAAATAGATTGGAGGAAGAAATATGCTGATCGCATGGAACATTGTGAATTCCTTAAAATCAGGAATAATGGGCTTTTTCTTAATGGTAGATGGTATTGTTTACTGGCTGATTGGTTTATTATATGATTTATATTACAATCTTGCTGGAGCCCAGATTATATCAAATAGTACCTATGAAGAAATTGCCAATCGCTTTTTAGTAATTATTGGTGTTTGTATGTTGTTCTTTTTAACTTATTCTTTACTACGAGCCTTAGTAAATCCAGATGAGTTAAATAAATCAATTAGCAAAATTGTGAAAAATATTGTCATTTCTTTAGTGTTATTATCCTTAGTACCAACCATATTCAGTTATGCTTTTAAAATTCAAAATGCGATTATTACGGATCATGTAATTGATAATTTAGTCTTTGGAAATACCAATAATACTTTATCTTCCGTCGGAAAAACAACCGCTATGACTTTCTTTGATGCTTTTGTTACCGTAAGTGATGATGCAGAAATAGATGGATATGAAAATTGGGAAAGTTTAAAAATTTGTATTCAAGATAATACCGTGGAAGGATGTGCTGGGAATGAAGGATTTCGGCATATTGGTTTACTTGCTTCTTCCGTTGCTAGTGGGGATACCGATTATACCTTCCTAATTAGTACGGCTTGTGGTTGCTTTTTAGTATATGTTTTACTTTCTTTTTGCTTGGATTTAGGGGTTCGGATTGTAAAATTAGCGTTTTATCAAATTATTTCTCCGATACCCATTTTAATGCAAGTAATTCCCGAAAAAAAATCTGTTTTTGATAATTGGGTGAAAGCAACTATTGAAACATATTTAGAAGTTTTTATTCGATTATTTATTATGTACTTAGTAGCTTTCTTATGTTCAAAGATTTTTCATGATAACGTTATTTCTTCCAGTTTAGGAGTTTTTGGGACCATAATAACGATTATGGGAATCTATGCATTTGCAAAACAAGCACCAAAATTGATTGGAGATATTCTTGGACTTAAAGGAAATATTAAACTTGGTATTCGTGAAAAATTAGCAAATGGAGGAGGATTGATGGCTGCTGCCGCTCTTGGTGGTGGAGCAACATCTTTTGTTCGAAATGCTGTACATGGTGCCAACAATGTTATGCAAGAAAGAGGTTTTTCAAATCGAGCTAGAGCTTTCGGTCGTGGACTCTTAAGTTCCGGAGCTGGTTTGGTAAGTGGAGCTGCTCGAGGGGGATATAATGCCAGAAATGCTCATAATTATGCCGATGTTCGAAATGCATCTAATAATGCTGTTCAAAGTACTGTAAATGCTCGAAATAATAGAGAAGCTTATCGAACCAATCATCCAGGTCGATTAGGACCTATAAGAGGGCATATATCAGATGTTGGTCAAAACTTCAGCAATTATATTGGATTAGAAACTCCATTAGAACAATTACGAGTCGAACAAACCCAAGCTCAAGAAGTTCAAAATGCTCGTAAAGCAATTGATGATCGTTTAAAATCAATTATGGAACGAGATGCAGCGAGAAGAATGGCGACCCAAGCCGTTGATATTAAAGATGAACAAGGAAATGTGATTGCTAGCTACAAAAATTTAGCAGAATTAGAAAATGCTAAAGAAATATTAAAATCGGGTGGAAATATTAATGGAGTAACAGCCACAGCCTCTCTTTTAAGAGAATTTGATAAACAAGAAGGCAATTTGAAAAAGCAATTAAAAAAGGATATTTTAAATGGTTACGATGTAAATGGAAATCAATTAACATCAGAACAATTTGCAACCAAATATGATGGAAATTTACAAGAATTATTAACCACTTATCGTACAAAATCATTACAACGGGCGAACGTAATTGCTTCCAATGCCTCTGATGATGAAGCTGTTCAAAATTCTTTAAGCCAATTCCGCGAACAAGCGATTAACCATCAAGATGTATCTTTAAATGATTTTGTTAGAAACGGTTTTGCCGATGAATTAGTCAATAATTCTAAAAATGTTATTGATAATGCAAATATGAATATTAACATCAATATGAATCAAAGAGTACAAGAACAAAGAAATAATAGTAATAATAGAAATAATTCATAGAGGATGAAATGATGAAAATAAGGAAAAAAATTCAAGATTGGGCGACAGGAAATTATATCAATTTTAAACAAGAAAACGACGTATATGAACAGATAATAACCAAAATACAAGCAATAATGAATTATTTAGATGTCTATGTTCAAAACATTTCATTACAAAAAGAACAAATAACCGAGGGAACGCTTTTAGAAAAAATAGATACTTTAAAAGCAAATATAGAGTTTCAAAAAATTCGATTAAAAAAAAGTACCCAAAAAGAAGAACAGCAAAAAATATATCAAGAATTGCAAAAATTACAACAAGAATGGGAAGAACTTATCATTCAAATTAAAAATGATCTCTTACAAAATGCCTATTTATTAGAAATTCAAAAAAATGTTTATGAAATGAATGGCCTGATTTATCAAAATGCTTTTTTAGAAACATTGCAACCCTTTTTAGAAAAAGATATGATAAATAAAAAGTGGAATGTAAACCAGCTAAATGATCTTAGAAATTCTTTAGCCCAAAAGCGAATGAAAATATTGCCTTATTTAATAGAAATGGAAGATATTCGAAAGAAATAAAAAGGAGGAAGAAAAAATGAATCATAATTATTTAATACCAGCGAATTCTAAAAAATCAATGCTAATTCTAGGCTTTTTTACTCCCATCGATTTAGTTATTTTTGGAGTAGGATGTCTATTTACGTTAGTTATGCTTTTTGTATTTAACTCTAGTGTTGATTTAAGCATGATGATATTGATACTAGCTCCCGCTTTAATCTCCGCATTTTTAGTTATGCCAGTACCGAATTATCATAATGTGTTACAATTAATTACAAATATAGTAACATTCCTAATGGGACGAAAAAGGTATTATTGGAGAGGCTGGTGTATTAAAGATGAAAAATAAAGAAGAAAAAATAGCAAGTAAATATACAGAAGATTGGGTGCCCATTAAACAAATATTAAATGGTATGATTCAATTAGACACGGGTGAATATGTCACGGGCGTAAAAGTAACCCCACGAAATATATTCATTTTAGATCAACAAACTCAAGATAATGTCATTTATAATTTACGTAACTTTTATAATACAATTAATTTTGAATTTTGGTTAATTGTCGCGGATCGCCCAGTGGATATTAATATTTATTTATCCCAATTACAAGTATTATATAATAATGCCACGACGGGTACTATGCGAAAATTAATTATGCAAGATATCAATAAAGCCAATATGTTTATGAGTGCCGAGTACAATGTAGTAGATACAGAATACTTTATCTTATTTAAAGAAAAGAAAATGGAAATTATTCAAAAACGATTACATACTTTAATTTCTAATTTATCAACTTGTGGATTAACCTCCACACAAGTATCGAATAATGATTTAAGAATGTTGATTGATAATTTCTTCAACGGGGGGAAACCAACAACAGTAGGAACGGTGATGCCACAATGAACATAAAAAGTCAATTAGCGCCCAAAGGGATTGAATTTAAACCCACTGAATTTGTAATTAGTGGAAAATATTGTACAATTTTAACCATTATATCTTATCCTAAATATATTTCCGAAGGCTATTTAGCTAATTTAACCAATATTTCCGGAGTAAAAATTGCAATCAAACATATTCCTATTGAATTTAGTACCTTACAAAAGATGTTAAATAAAGAAATTGCCGATTTAAAGCAAAGATTTCAAACCGAAAACGATCGAACCATTCAAGAAAGAATTCGCCAAGATTATGAATCCTTAGAACAATTTATTCAAATGTTAGCGGCCACGCAAGCTAGAATTTTTGATTTCCAAATGCATTTATTTATTGCTGCTGATAATAAAGAAGAATTAGAAACAAAGAAAATGCAAGTGCGTAATTATTTGGATGGCTTAGGTATGAGAGGGATCGCTTTAATGTTTGAACAAGAAAAAGTATTAAAATCAATCCTTCCGATATTCCCTAAGCAAGACATTGAAAATCGGGTGGGAACGCCAATTCCTTCCGTTACTATGGCAGCTATGTATCCCTTTATTTTCGACAGTATTAAAGATCCAGGAAATAGTACTCTTTTCGGAGTAGATTTCTCAGGAGGAGTTGTTTTATTTAATCAATTTTTATATAAAATAAAAAAAGAAAATAATCGTAACAATGCCAATATGATTATTTTAGGAACGAGTGGAAGTGGAAAATCAACCGCTGCCAAATTATTAGTACGAAGTCATTTAAGAAATGGCTATAAAGTAGTTTGTATTGATCCCGAAGGAGAACTTGCAGAGATGACACATAGTGTGGGAGGAGATTTCTTAGACCTAGGTAAAGGTGGAGATTTTGGGATGATTAATCCCTTAGAAATCGTAGTTGATGCCGATGAAGAAGAAATTGCGGAAGGTCTTGGATACACTGTATTGACAAGAACTTTACAACAATTAAAAGCTTTTATGAAGTATTATTCACCATCCATCGAAGAAGATGTCCTAACAATGTTTAGTGAAGTTGTACAAGATACTTACAAACGTTATAAAATAGATTATGATTCTGATTTTACTAAATTTACTTCTCAAGATTATCCTACATTTGATGATGTGTATGCAACAATTAAAGGCCGTCTTTTATCTATGCCAGAAAAAACTCATGAACGAGATGTCATGGAACGACTAGAATTAAAAGTTCGTCCTTTAGTAAAAGAACTACGTTATTATTTTACGGGACATACAACCCTTCATATTGAAAGTGATTTTATTGTTTTTAATATTAAAGAACTCATGAATAGTGATGAAAATATCAAAAATGCTTTATTCTTTAATATTTTAAAATATGCATGGGGACTATGTTTAGATCAAGAAATTGAAACAGTCATGTATGTTGATGAAGCCCATGTATTGATGTCTACCAAAAATGAATTAGGGGCTGAATTCTTAGCTCAAATTCAAAGACGTAGTCGTAAATATAATACGGGAACGATTATAATTACCCAACAACCAACCGATTTTGCTGCTCCAAATGTAATTGTTCATGGAAAAGCCATATTTGATAATGCCTCTTATTATTTAATTATGGGACTTCGTAAACAAGCAGCAGATGATTTATCTCAATTAATCGATTTAAATGATAACGAAAAAGATAGTATTAAATATTATAATCAAGGGGAAGCCTTATTTGTGTGTGGTAATCGAAGAATGCGAATTAATATTATTGTAACTCAAGAAGAATTAGATTCCTTTGGAAGTGGAGGAGGACTTTAATTAAAGTGTAAGTAGGTGGATTTTTATGCTAAATGATGAAGAAGAATTTCTAGAAGATGAAGAATCAAAACAAACAAAATTAGAAGAAGAACCAGAAAAACAGCCAGTTGAAAAAAAACTGGCTTCTAAAGATTCTGCTATTCAAAAAGAAACATCAAAATTAGCAAAAGATTTATTGAAAAAAAATCCCTATACGAAAGCCATTATACTTGGTATTATTGTTCTTATCTTTTTTATTTTAATTATCTTAATGATTGTTTTTGATTTTGATTTAGTTGGCACCGGGGATGTTGAATCTATAGATTATCCCAATTCTTTTTGTAGCAGTATTAATATATCTTCAACCAATACGACACTTGATTTAGAAGATTATGTAGCGAGAAAAGTCTATGATGATAACGAAAATGCTAATGATGTGGATAATGAAGTGGTGTATCAAGCAATGGCGATTGCGATAAGAAGTCAAGTGACTGCAACTTTAAGTGAAGATTGTACAATTAATGAAGAAGTCACGAAATTAAGTGGTATAGAACCGAATTATGAAAAAATTATGGAAGCAGTAAAAGCAACCTCAGGCTTAATTATCGCTAAAGATAATCAGGCGATAAATGCTTTATATGATCCATTTTCTTATGTATCAAAAGATAAAGGATTTTATTATATGATGAATAAAAATGAAGCAGGAGAGCAATGGATTCCTGCAAATTGGGTAGAAGAACAGAATATTCCTACTAAAAAAGTTCTTAGCCACAAAACTTTATCTTCTTTAAGTTTATATGGGGCAAAATATTTATTAGAAAAAGCGGATTCTCAATACGATTTATATCGAATTTTAGAAGAATATTATGGACGGGATATTGAATATTTTTCCATAAGTAGTAAAAATTTTCTTTGTTCGGATATTGATTTTTATAAAACCCCTTTGACAAAAGAAGAATTTGTCTCTAGATTAAAAAATTATCTTCAAGGAAAAAATTCTACCACAGCTCGTCTTTTTATCGAACATGCTGAAGATATTTATGATTGGGGTCTAGAAGTCGGAGCAAACCCCGAAATGGTTGTAATAACCGCTCAAAAAGAACAACAGTGGAATGATACTTCTTTCACGGTAAGATGTAATAACTTTTATGGAATGGGTGTATATAACGGTCAATCGAGTGGAATGTGTTTTGATTCCTTTAAAGATGGTGTTGTTTATATGTTAAATTATATTAAACAAAAAGGAAGTTTAGATGCCTATACAAAAGTATATTCTTATCTAGGAACCTATTTAGCCAATCCCGGAAGTTGGGGAGATGGGGGCTGCATTTATTTAACGATGCCTGATATATTTGGACCCAATTATTCAAGATGTAATGCTGGCTATTCTTGTCCAAGTTCCAATGGCGGCGCTGGTTGTGTTTTAACTACAGAAGCAGAAAAACAAGCATATATAGATTGGCAAGGAAAAATTATCTTAGAATATCGTTCGAATATATTTCAAATTAATTCAAGTGATTGTGAAAATGGCATTGAAGGAAGTACCGATGGGGCAACGCTATTGAATGAATCAATCGAATCATTTTTAGCGAAAAATGGAAGCTCTTTAGCAGAATTCAATGATGTAGTTTTACAACAAGGATGTAAATACAAAGGAACGGGACAAGGAGTTGCCTATGTAGCAGCAACGGCCGTATCTGAGTTGGCAAAATATGGTAAAAAATTTAATTATGTTTGGGGTGGAATGCATACAAGTGCCCCTGAAAGCTTTGGAGTCCCAGCCAATTGGGGAATTTATGGACCGGACTGTAGTGGATTTGTTTCTTGGGCTTTATATAATGCTGGATTTGAATGGAAAAGTTTAGGAGCTACAGCTTGGGGAGGTCTTGGTGAGGTTGTTTCTTTAGATGATAATCGCATTAAAGTTGGAGATTTTATTGTTACTCCAGGAAATCGAGGATGGAACCATATTGTCATAATAACCGCTATTCATGCCGATGAAGGATATTACAATGTGGTAGAAGCATCTAGTACCCGGAATGGTGTTATATTTAGTAAAGTGAATATAAACAAAAGCAATAATCGTAAAGCAGTTTTAATGAGTAATTACTATGAAAGTGCACCAAAATCAATTGCTTACAACGTAATGTGCACAGCAAGGAGCGTAAAAAATGGCGAATAGAGTAAAAAAAGGTATATTATTACTGATTTTAGTATTAACCAGCGGTTGTACAGTCAATTATCATATAACTATTAATGAAGACAATGAAATCACGGAAGAAATCGCTATTCAAACCGAAAACCAAACAGAAAGTCAAAAACTATATGAAGACCCTTGGCCTACCAAAGTTTTTTATAGCGATCCCGAATCAGGGGAGTATCCCGAAAAAATTCCTAATGTCGAATATTATAATGAAAATTTATTCATAAACGATCAATTTTATCAAAAAAAATTAACGTATACATTTTTATCAGATCAATATAAAGATGCCAATTCCATAAAATCTTGTTATGAACATTTTTACTATACGGTAAATCAGGAAGAAAATACGATTACTTTATCCACAAGTCCTAAATTTTTATGCATGGAAGATTTTCCTGATCTAAAACAGGTAAATATTAGTATTGAAGTAAAAAATCCAGTCATTAATAGCAATGCTACAAGTGTCCAAGATGGTCAGTATAACTGGGTTATTACTCCTGAAAATTATGAAAAAAGTAGTTTGATTTTAACATATAGTAAGATAAATCCTCAAAAGGTAGAAAAACAAAAAAAATCGAATTTAATGACGATGTTAATTGTTTTTGGTGGATTCATTGTATGTATTTTGGGAGTAGTTATATTTAAAATTAAAAAAAACAACTAAATATCTTTTGTATTATAACTGGAATTATAGTATAATGATTGAAATGGAGGAAAAGACATGAAGTTTAGTGTATCGCCCAAAGATTTTTTAATGTTTGTTATTTTTTGTGTATTTTTATTATATCTTTGTGCTATAGCTGTTTTAAATTTCAATTCATTTTTTAATGAAGGAGCTTTTTATGGCCTAAATCCTTTTCCTGCTTTTGGAAGGGACTATTTAGCACTGACCTTAGGATTGTTTTTTGTAGCTTTGATTATTATTTTTTCTTCTGTTTCCTCTTATATTTTTAGTAAAGATAAAGGACATGGAATTGGCTTAAATATCAAAGAAAAAGAAGAAAAAGGATATTCTAGATGGGCAAAAGAAAAAGAAATTAAAGAAGATAAAAATATTGCTCATGTAAATCCATCTAATGATAAAACGGACGCTGCCGGAGTACCATTAATAAATAATGGAAAAGACATTTGGGTGGATAATGGGGAATACCATAGCTTAATTATCGGTACTACTGGTTCAGGAAAAACGGAAACAATTGTAAAACCAATGGTAAACTTACTGGCTAAAAAAGGCGAAAGTATGATTATTACCGACCCGAAAGGTGAGATCTACGAATATAGTGCTTCTTATTTAAAAGAAAAAGGATATAAAATCATTGTTTTAAATTTCCGAGATCCTCAAAATGGAAATGCTTGGAACCCACTAACTTTGCCTTATCAATATTATAAACAAGGAAATGTCGATAAATCGACAGAACTTTTAGACGATGTAGGAATGAATATTATTAGAGATCCTAATAATAAAGGAGAGCCTTTCTGGGAAAACAGTGCAGCGGATTATTTTTCTGGGTTAGCCTTAGGGTTATTTTATGATGCAAAAGAGGAAGAAGTAAATTTAAATTCCATTAACTATATGAGTACAGTAGGAGAGGAAAGATTTGCAGCTAGTAACTATATTAAAGAATATTTTAATTTAAAAGGAGAATCATCCAGTCCTTATATCTTTGCTTCCAATACAATTAATGCTCCAAAAGATACGCAAGGAGGAATTACTTCTACATTTCGCCAAAAGATTCGACTTTTTTCTTCCCGTGAAATGTTAAGTGAAATGCTTGCTTATAGCGATTTTAATATGCGGGATATTGGGAAAGAAAAAACCGCCGTATTTATGATTATCCATGATGAAAAAACAACATATCATAGTTTATTAACTATCTTTATTAAACAATGTTATGAAACATTGATAGATGTAGCCAAAGAAAATGGGGGAAAATTACCATATCGAACCAATTTTATTTTGGATGAATTTGCCAACATGCCACCGTTAAAAGATGTTGATTCAATGGTCTCAGCAGCTCGTAGTCGGGATATTCGTTTTACTTTTATTATTCAAAACTTTGCCCAATTAAATGACGTATATGGAAAAGAAGTAGCAGAAGTTATAAAAGGAAATTGCGGAAATTGGATATATTTAATTAGTACCGAAATGGCCGCTTTAGAAGAAATTAGTAAAATGTGTGGAGAAGTGAAGTCGAAAGAAAAAGATAAAACAGCTTCTACACCCCTTGTTACTGTCACTGATTTACAAAAATTAAAATTATTTGAAGCAATTATTATTCGTTTACGGAAATATCCTTTTAAAACCAAATTAGAGCCAGATTTCAAAATGGACTGGGGAATTGTCCGGAAAAAAGCAACCTTACCAATACGAGAAAAAAGAAATATTCAACTTTTTGATTTAAAAAAATTTGTTTCTGAAGAAAAACATAAAAGAATGATGGAAGAAATAGAAAAAAATAAAGAGAATCCGGAAACATTTGGTCTGCCAGGTATGGGAATGCCGAATATGGGAATGTCAAATCCTTTTGGACCTATGAATCCTAATTTAATGAATAGCAATCCATTTATGAAAAATGCTCCCATGAGTAATGAAGAAATCGATCGTATGATTGCAGATATAGATAAAAAATTAAAAGAATTAGATGAAGAAGAAGCACGTCAAAAAGAACAAGAAAAGAAACAAGCTTCTGAACCACCAAAAATAGAAAACAAAGAACCAAAAAATAAGTTACCAGATAAACCTAAAATAAATATTGATGTAGACAGTGTAGTAGTGAATGACAATGTAATATCAGATGATGAATTTTTTGATGATTTCTTTACAGATGATTAGTTATAAATCATCTGTATTTTTATATTTGTTACATATAATACACTGGTGAAGAAGGATGAAAAGAATAGATTTAAACATTTATAAACCAACGATGGGTTTATTAATTGATATTTCAGATCCAGAAACTTACCAAGAAAAAATGGTTCCTGGTAGTGTAAATATACCCTATCAAAGATTAATGTTGAATTATCAAGAATTATTAAATAAAAATAAAAAATATTATATCATGTGTTCTAAAGGAATCCATAGTCAAAAAGCTGTAAGTATATTAGAATATTATGGGTATGATGTAACTCAAGTAATTCGAAATAATAACGAAATAAAATAAAAGAATCAAGATCTATTCTTGGTTTTTTATTGACCAAAATATAATAATTTATTAAGATAGAATTACAATCAATAAGGAGTTATAGCATGAGTCAATTTCAAAAATTTCAAAATAGTGCTTTCGAATACAGTCGAATATTTCCAAAATATATCAGTATTTACATTCATTTACACAAAGGGAATTGTTTGATTCCCGAAGATAAATTAACCTATCAATTTTTAATATCAAAAGAAGGGATTCCTAAATTTACCAGAGAAAAGAAAAAAGTAAAAAATACTCTAACTTTATATCAAACAATTTTGAACGATTTTTTTCAAAATAATCTTTTACTAACGTTAAATTATTTTGATTCAAAAGTAAAAAATGAGTATAAAGGCATTCAATTAAAAAATTCTTTGGGAAATTATTTATATTTATATTTTGCGAATAATACCTTATCCTCTTATCAAGAACTTTTAACAAAACTTCAGAAAAGAAAGCAAGAAGATTATTATAAATATGGAACCCAATTAATAAAAAATCAAAATGTTCATACAATTGTTTTTCGGCCATCGCTAAATTCTGGAAGTGAAATTCAATTTACGCATCAAGAGGAAAAAACCACCTGGATTTTAGCCAAAGAACGTTGTTTAGAATATTTTTATCAAAAAAATGATCACCAAATAAATCCAGAAGACTTGCCTTTAATTTTAAATTTTATCGTTATATTTATTAACTATAACTTAGATAAAGATCCTCAATATCAATATCAAATCAATGGGAAATACCAAACTTCTGCTTTAACGATTTTCTGTGCGAATCATGATAAAATTATTATTGAAGATAACGATTTAATTGAAATCATTGAAAAATCAGGCTTAATTGATTATTTATGGGAAATCATCCATAAAAAAAGAACGATCATGCCCATTACGGAAGAATTTTATACTCTAAAATTATCTAAAAATAAAAAAGGGCTATATTGAACAGAAGAATGTGGTATACTAATAAAGTGATGAAAATATGTTAGAATTCATGAATAATATAGATAATTTAATCAATCAATTTTTATTAAATATTGGTATTTTTGGGCCAATTTTAGGTTGTATATGCATTTTATTTGAATCGATTTTACCAATCTTACCTTTATTTGTGTTTATCACCATCAATTTTTTAGTTTTTGGGAATATTATCGGATTCATTATTTCTTGGCTATTTACGGTTTTAGGGTGTTTGTTATCATTTTATATATTCCGTAAAAAGATTAAAAATTGGTTTGATCATAAAATTGAAAATAATGAGCAATTTAAAAAAATTATGAAAATGATTGATAAAATTAAAATGGAGCAATTGGCGGTAATTATTGCAGTGCCTTTTACACCTGCTTTTATGATTAATATCGCCGCTGGATTATCAAAAATACCAGTAAAAAAATTTGTCGTAGCGCTTTGTATTGGAAAAATATTCTTAGTGTTATTTTGGGGCTTTGTAGGAACGAGTTTGATTCAAAGTTTAACTCATCCTATCGCCCTTATAAAGGTATTGATTTTACTTTTTATAGCATATATTGTGAGTAAAATAATTAGCAAGAAGTTCAATTTTGATTAATGGAGGAAGTATGGAGTATATTATTATAGGGTTATTGGTTGTGATTATTATTTTACAGTTGCTTTTGTTTTTGGCAAAAAAAGATAATAATGATATGACCGAACGTATTGGAAGATTTGAAACGAATATTACAAAGGAAATAGGGGAATTTAAGTTTGGATTTACCAATAACTTACGGAACAATTTTGATCAATTAAATGAACAAATAGTAAATAAATTAAATTATATAAATGACAAAGTAAATGAACGTTTGGAAGATAATTTTCAAAAATCAAATAAAACTTTTAATAACATTTTAGAACGTTTATCAAAAATTGATGAAGCTCAAAAAAAGATTGATGGTTTATCAACGGAAATCGTCTCTTTACAAAGTGTTTTAACGGATAAAAAGACGCGAGGAATATTTGGAGAAGTCAATCTAAATTATATATTAACCAGTGTTTTTGGTGAAAAAAAAGAAGGAATTTATGATATTCAACATAAATTATCCAATGGTTATATTGCAGATGCCATTTTATATGCCCCCTCTCCTTTGGGAACGATTTGTATTGATTCGAAGTTTCCTTTAGAAAATTATCAAAAAATGACCGATAAGACTTTATCAAAAGAAACTCGACAACTGGCCTTAAAACAATTTAAATTAGATGTCAAAAAGCACATCGATGACATCAGTAGCAAATATATTGTGCCTGGACAAACAGCTCAAGAAGCCATTATGTTCTTACCTGCAGAAGCCATTTTTGCTGAAATAAATGCTTATCATACTGATTTAATAGAAGAAGCTTATCAAAAGAAAGTATGGATTACAAGTCCTACAACGCTCATGAGTACTTTAACAACGATAAGTATGATTTTAAAAAATATGGAACGAGATAAATATGCAAAAGTAATTCATGATGAATTAAATAAATTATCTTATGAATTTGCTAGGTATAAAGAACGTTGGGATAAATTATCTCGCAGTATTGATACCGTTACCAAAGACGTAAAAGATATTAATATAACTACGGAAAAAATAACCAAAAGATTTCAATCCATTAATAGTGTAGATGTAAAAGAAATTACAAAAAATGAGGAAACTATAGACAAATAGTTTCTTTTTAGTTGACAAAATACAAATAATCGGTTATAATACAAAGCACTTTTAAGGAGGGGTTTTTATGAATACAGTGTATGAGGCAAATTTATTGAAAGAAAAAATAGAAAATTATGCATACAACATTAGTAATATAGAGGTTGGAGATGCGAATTCTTATTTGCATTTTGAAAAAGAAGCCATGTGTTTATTACAAGAAGTAAACGATTTTGGTCAAAATATAAGTGAGCAAGAAAATGAAGAAATAGAAGGAATTTTAAAAAATGAATTTACATTTTTAAATTTATTGCTTGAATATATTAAAACAATTCGTAATTATTGTGGAGAAGTAACACCAGAAATATATGCTAACTCTTGGAATGCATTTCAAACATTAATTGGAGCACATATTTTAAAACAATATTTACAAGATAAAAAGAAGAGCAATAAACAAATAAATGCTGAAGTATATAAGGCTATATACGCTGGCAAAAAATCAATAAAAGAAGAAGTAGCTAAGGCTGCTGATTATCTAGAAAATATGAATGAATTGGTAGAAATGGATTACCATAAAATATTAAATAATAGAGAATTATATGAACAATTATCTATTGATAATAAAATTTTATGTTTTGAACAATATTTAAGAGATTTAAATGCAAAATTAGAATTTGGTTCCCTTGATCGAAAAACAAGAAAAAAATATAAAGAATTATCTAAAAAAGTAGATTGTAAATTAAATAAATTATATGAAGAACGTTATTATTTAGAAATGAATCAATCAAAAGAAGAGCATAACGATGTTTCAAAATTAACGCAAATAAAAAATATATTAGACAATCAATCTGATTTTTTAGCCAAGGAAACAAAATTAAGAGAAGCATTAACAGATCATTTTGATGCGGAAAAGGTAAAAAATTATAATCAAATTGATTTTATGAATTATTTTAAAAAGAATGCTTTTACTAAAGAAGAAAGCGAACATTTAGCAAATATTTCTTCTGAAATATTTAATTTGGAAACAAACGATTTAAATGAAGAAAAACCAGGATCTAAAAAAATAGATACGCTTTTAAAGAAAGGTCAAGAGAAATTAGCTAAAGGTAAGGTTGTTGTATCTAAAATAAAGGCTATGAGAAAGCCAAAAGATTCTAAAAATATCAAAGAAAAAGTAAACAAAACGTTCATGCAAAAATTGAATGATTCATTTAAAAAAGGCAAAGAGAAATTAACAAAAAGTAATTTCAAATCAAAAATCCAAAAAATTAGAAAACCAAAACAACTAAGTGGTATGAAAAAAAGAATTGTTCAAGCATCCATTCTTGCAGCCGCTGGTATATGTCTATTTTCTTGCAATCATAAACAAAAAACAGTGTCTAAAGTTGCCAACCCAAATATGTTAGAGAAGACAGTTGATATCAATCTAGAAAACATAAAAGAAGAGATAAACGAGAAAATAACTGCCGAAAAGCTAGAAGAAATCGAAGTAGAAAAAACAGAAGAAAATGAGGAAAAAATAATCTTGAATGATACTTTTACAGTCAAGAATGATGAAGTACATATTTATACAAATATGTATGATGCCACGAATGAAACAAATGGGTATAGTATGTATTTCTCAAGTGATTCTATGCGTTCTATTACAGGAATGGCTTATCAATTAGAGGATGGTTCTTTAGAATTTATTGATCAAAAAGATGAAGATTTTGAAGCTAGACGTGAAGCGTTAAAAAATGAACGTGCGAAAATAGTAGCTTTAAGAAGTCAAAATGAATTAGGAAGCCAAAATGGTTATGAAGGATATTATAATATTGAGGATATTCAATTAAGTCGTACAAAATAAAAAAAGAATTTGCAAAAAAATTCTTTTTTTTTAACGGAAATATATAAAAATAAAGCATGCTAAGGCGAAACAATAAATAGAAAATTTCCATAGTTTGCCTTTTTTAACTAAGTTGCTTAACCATTGATAACTAAAGTATGTCACAAGTAAAGCAGCCACCATTCCAAGCATATAAGGGAAAAGTAAGGTGCTACTTGTAGGAGTGGTAATAAAATCAACAACACCCATAGCCATAGACGCTAAACTTACTGGAAAATAAAGCATAAATGTATATTTTAAGGCCACTTCCCGTTTTAAACCACAAAGTAAACATCCCACTAAAACCGCTCCACTACGACTAATCCCCGGACATAAAGCAATCATTTGTAAAAGACCAATAATGAGAGCATCCCGAAATGTAATATCTTTATCTTCTTTAAAACCACTTTTATTTTTTACCAGAAATAAAGCAAGGGCAGTGATTAAAAAAGCGATTCCTAAAATCTTGATATTGGCAAGAGCTTCTTCAAGAGTATCTTTAAAAAGAGCCCCAACGATTCCTACAGGAATACTGCCAACAATAATTAACCAACAATATTTATAATCATCTTTTACATTTTTTCTTTTGCTTTTGTTAAACAAATAAGTAAAAAATGAACGAATTAACTTTACAATATCGGGTAAAAATATATAAAGAATCGCTAAAAAAGAACCAAAATTGACAAATATTTCAAAATTTAAATCATTTAAAAGATTCGTATTAAACAATTGTTTAAATAAAAATAAATGTCCACTAGAGGAAATAGGTAAAGGCTCTGTAAACCCTTGTAAAATACCTAATAAAATATAAATAATATAGTTCATAAAAAACATCACCTAATTAATTATATAATAAAATGACAAAATAAGAAATAAAATATGATATAGGTGATGCTATGCATTATTTAGGAGTGATAGTGGGTATATTCATAAGTAGTTTAGGACTCATGTTCATTTTTTTATATACGAATTTACTTACTTTAGGGTATAGTTTTTTTGATTTTGTTCAATTTATTAGTACAAGAATAGAATGCTTATTATTCTTATTTGGTTTAGGATTAATCATATTTTCAATGAGAGGATGGATAAATAGTGTACTATTATTACGACATACTTCTAAATTTTCAAGATAATGAAAACTTATATGAATTTTACGAATGGGAAGAAACAGATGAAATTGATTTCATCAAAAAAATACCTCTTTATCGTATCAATTCCGCTACTTTAAAAGAATTGATTCAATATCGAGTAAAATTTAATGAAGAATTCATAAAAGAAATCAAAGATAAAACTGTATTAAAATCATCTTTAAAACATTTAAAAAATACCTTTATTGTTAGTGATGGAAAAGATGCCTTAGCACTTGAATTAAAAGATAATGGGGAAGTAATCAGTAGAAGTAAACTTTTATTAAGTGATGAGTTAAATTTAAATGAAATTATGTTTACAATGAAAGAAACGAAAATAACTTACGAAAAAATAAATAAATACAAAAATAGAAAGAATATTCGTCAGATTGAAAAAATAAAAAAACTCATAGAATGTGAAATCGATACATTATATGAGAATAAAAATCAAAGTAAATTAAAATATATTTATTATGAATGGTTTAATGTTTTAAATGAAAATATGGAAGAAATTGTGAAAAAAATGAAAAAAGAACTTAAGATAAACTTTGATGAAAACCAAAAACGGATTTATGAATTAATTCGTAAATCATATCACAAAGTAAACTAAATACGACCTAAACCAACCTTTTTCAAAACATCTTCGTATTTTTCTTTCGCTATTTTATTCGTTTTTCGCTTTCCTTCATCTAAAATTTCATCAATAAGAGTAGATTCCATATATGTATGGTATTTTTTTTGAATTCCTAAAAGAGTAGAAACAACTAAATCGGCGACTTCTTTTTTTAAAGTTTGATAATTGGCCTCTTTAAATTTTTCTTCTACCTCTTTGATACTTATATTCGCTAAAGCAGAATAAATAGTTAATAAATTAGCAATTCCAGGTTTATTTTCAACATCATAATAAACTTTGTTTTCACTATCTGTAACGGCACTCATAATTTTTTTACGAATATCTTCTTCCGTATCTAAAAGGAATATCGAATTTTTTACATTTTCATCTGATTTACTCATTTTTTTTGTTGGATCTTGTAATTTCATAATTTTTGCGCCAATTTTAGGAATTAAAGGTTCTGGAATAGTAAAAGTATCTCCATATTTCTTGTTAAAACGAAGAGCAATATCACGAGCAAGTTCTACATGTTGTTTTTGATCAATTCCAACAGGAACATAATCTGCATCGTACATAAGAATATCAGCAGCCATTAAAATAGGATAAGTCAATAAACCAACACTGACATTTTGGACCTTTTTACTTTTATCTTTATATTGGGTCATTCGATTGGCTTCTCCCATATACGTATGACATTCTAAAATCCAAGATAAATTCGCATGATATAAATTTTCAGATTGAATATAGATTGTATTCTTTTTAGGATCAATGCCACAGGCTAAATAAAGAGCCACAATACTTTTAATTCGCTTTTTTAATAATGTCGGATCTTGAGGGACCGTAATGGTATGCAAATCGGGAACAAACATGAAAGATTCATATTCCTCTTGATAGTTAACCATTTGCTTAATTCCCCCAATTAAATTACCAATCGTTAATTCTCCACTAGGTTGTAAACCAGTTAAAATTCTTTTCATTTTTTCATCACCATTTCTATTTTAACATAAGATGTATAAATTTTAAAATATCGTTCACACTAGAAATAAAGGAGAGTAAAAAAATGAAAAAATTAGGATTAATTTTAATGACTTTAATAGTAGCAGTCGGATGTGCTTGTACCATGACCAAAGCAAGTGATGCAGTAAAAGAATACTTAGGAAAATATAATAATCAAGATGAAGAAGTAATGGTGGAACTAGATGCTTTAGTAGAAGAAGAAAATTTAAGCGATGAACAAAGTGAAAAATATAAAGAAATTATGAAAAAACAATATACTGATTTAAAATATGAAATTGTAAATGAAACATACAATGGAGATGAAGCAATTGTTACCACCAAAATAACGGTATATGATCTATATAAAGTACAACAAGAGGCAACAAAGTATAAAGAAGAACATGAAGATGAATTTAAAGATGAGAATAAAATTTATGATGCTAAAAAATTCTT
This sequence comes from uncultured Bacilli bacterium, assembly GCA_947591455.1. Lineage (GTDB taxonomy): Bacteria > Bacillota_I > Bacilli_A > RF39 > UBA660 > MGBC108787. Next base: position 56,158 of record CANQDC010000001.1, read on the forward strand.
AGATTATAAAATTGATGAAATGAAAAAAACAGATAAAACCGTTGAATATACGATTGATTTTAAAGTAATTAAAAAAGATGGCAAATGGGTTCTTGATCAAGTAAGTACAGAAGATTTAGAAAAAATTCATGGTATATATAATTATTCTAATGATTAAAGGCTTAAAAAGCCCTTTTTTTCTTGACGAATAAAGATAGATATAGTAGAGTAGTTATACTTTAAAAAAAGAAAAGGTGGGTTAAAAATGAAAGAAAAATATTTTCAAGAATTATTAGAAAAAGATCCGGAAAAAGTAAGAATGATTTTAGGACAAATGAAAAGACAAAGAGATGAAAAATTTTTAGATTTAAAACAAAAGTTAAAACAAGAAACCTTAAGAGTAAGAAATATGGATGAAATAACTTATGATGCATTACTGGCCTTTGAAGAACAAAGAATCCAATCAAGCAAAACAAGATAAAAAATAGAGCATAATTTTTATGCTCAGAGTGTAGACAAACCCCTAGATTTTTTCTAAGGGTTTTCTTATGCAATTTTTAAAAACTGAAATTTTAAAAAATTTTTAATATTTTTAGAAATTTTGCCTAATAAATTAGAAGTTAGTAGAGGTATTCCATTTACTTTATCTTGCTTTATGGCTATATTTTTCATATTTTGGGCAGCACAAATCAAGTGTGTATAAGATTGATTCTTTTCCACACCTTTATATAATGT
>CANQDC010000002.1 GCA_947591455.1 uncultured Bacilli bacterium
AATTTGCATCTACTTCCTTCTTGGACATTTTCTAATTTTACATTCCATGCATTATAATCCCACTCACCTGTTGTTTTACTATCCCCACAATCTACATCTACTTGATAATATTCTCCATCTTTGTTTTTAGGTTCTGTTGGAATATCGTCCTCTTTTTGATCATCTACTAAAACGGCAAACTTTACGTCATAGCCAAAATCAGGAATTGTTCCTTTGATTACATTATAGCTTTTTTTCTCCTGGTATACAGCATAACTTCTATATATAGAAATACCTCCTAAACTTATAAGTATTCCTAAAAGGGCAATAGCTGTTCTTTTATTAAAATCATTATTATATTTTTTTAATCTCATATTATCACCTGTACGTACAACTCCAAATTGTATATACAAATATCATACAACTCAAAGTTGTTTATGCCAACACAATTATAAGTTGTATGATAATTTTCAATTAAGGTGATAACTATGAATATTCAAAGATTAAAAGAAATCAGAGAAGATAAAGATTTGTATCAAAAAAACGTAGCGGAAATAATAAACGTTACACAACAACAATATAATAAATACGAGCTAGGAATTAATTCTATTCCTATTGAAAAGCTAGACAAATTGGCAACTTACTATAATACAAGTATCGATTATTTAGTTGGAAGAACCAACGAAAAAAAGCCTTACCCAAAAAAATAAATCTAGTTTCCTAGATTTAAATTTAATTAACCTTCATTATTCCTCACTAGTTTTATTATATTCTTCTAAAATAGCATCTTGGAACATTGTACGAATTTCAGTATTAATTGGATGAGCTATATCTCTATATTCACCAGTAGCTGTTTTTCTACTTGGCATAGCAATAAAAAGACCATTATCTCCTTCAATAATACGAATATCATGAACGGCAAATGCATCATCTATAACAATAGTTGCAATTCCTTTCATTCTATTTCCTTCTTTTTCAAATTTGCGAACCGTTACTGATGTAATTTTCATATGACACTCCTTCTAAAGTTCTCTAGTAACTTAAATATATTGTAATCTATTAAACGAAAGTTATCAAGCATTTTTATACATACTTGATACAAATTTCACCTGTAGCAACGTCTGAATAATTAAAACTTTTTTCTAATCCATTTTCATTTACGGTAAATATACTAGGGTAAACGTTAGAAATATACCCTTTTACTTGATAATTTTTATTTCTCATACCAAATACTGAAATAACTACTTCATCATGTAAATGTTGTTTTATTTCTTCTTTAATCTTATCTAAACTCATAGTCCCTCCTTTTATCTTGGATATCCAACATACATCAACCCATTGCACATCAAACCACCCATACCATCTTTTCCATATTTTGTTTTGTCTAATAATTCAATTAAGTTGATTTCACGATTTCTTTCTGTTAGGGAAATATCTGTAGCAATAATAGCAGGATCTAAACAATGGATATTTACTCTTTTCGGGCTTGATGCAAAATTTGCTCCAGCTTTTATTAATTCTTCATAATTGCTTTGACAAGCACCAGCAATAACTACTAATTTTTCGTGACTTTTTTCATATTTACGACATTCTTTCACTGCTTTAATAAAATTTTCAGTATTTTTATAATTTCTTAAGTCATCCATATTTCCCTTCTTTTGATAATATGCATCATGACCTGTTATTATGACTATATCGGGTTTATATTCTTCCAATAAGTCTTTTATTTTATATGGAATATCAACTTCATTTAATTTTTTGCCAACAGCAAAAACATTATGTTTTCGATAATATTCTAAACAACGATTAAGATAATCACTATCTCCATCAATATGTAAAATCTTACCAGGTAAGTAAAAGTAATCATTTCGATCCAATTTTGATTCTTCTTCATCAGGGATGTCGATTCTTAAATTTTCTTGTTCTTCTTTCGTTACAATTTGCAAATCATCCATTTCACTATCAGCATAAAGTCGAACATCTATTCCTTTTAAATAGCAAATTTGCCCTTTAATATTCACTACTTTAAAAAGGGTATCATTTTGATAACTCTTACGAGTAACATAATCACCTTTTTTTATTTGCATATACTTTCACCAATAAATTATATGCAAAAACCATTATTTTGATTTATCTATATAATTCCCACAATTTTTGGAAATTTTCTGGAGAAATTTCTTCAGCACGCACTTTCTCATTATAGCCCATGGTATTTAATATCTTTAGAATTTTATCCCAATCATAGAATTTCATATTATTTTTTAATGTTTTGCGTTTATTTTGAAAAGCTTGTTTAATAAATTCGAAATACTCCTCTTCATCTTTTATTTTCGTTGGTTGTTTTCGTTCTAACAAAATCACAGCACTATCTACTTTTGGAACTGGAGAAAAGTTTTCTTTATTTACTATAAACATTAATTTTGAGTTAAAAAAATGATGAACATATAACGTAAAATCATTATAATTTTTAGAACCCGTTTTTGCTGTAAGACGTAATGCAAATTCTTTTTGAACTAATAAAACAATTTTTTGAAAAGGGATATCACTACGTATTAATTTTAAAAGAATCGGCGTTGTAATATAGTAAGGTATGTTGGCCACCAAATAAATAGTATGAAACTCAAAGCCTAGTAAATCTTTTTTTAAATCTCGTTTCATGAAATCATCATAAATAATAACTGTTTTAGAATGTGTATATTTTTTTAAAAATGGTTCCATACGATGATCTATTTCATAACATAAAAGATTACATTTTTTCTTGGCTAAATATTCTGTTAAAGCACCCATTCCAGGACCTATTTCTAGGATTAAATCCTCTTCATTGACATCAACCAGATTAGAAATATCTTCTAAAACTTTGGGATTTTTCAAGAAATTTTGACCATACTGTTTAATTGCCTTTACTGTTGCCATATTTTTTTCTCCTAACCAAAAAAATGGATTATTGCCATCCATTTCTCAAAATATCATAAGTAATTGTGGAACGTCCTATAGAAGAATACGCATAATCTAAATTACTTGTTAATAAATCAATATCATTACCAAGTACTCCTCGATCCAATACAATCGCTATAATCGGATCTTGAGAGATAGTAGGTTTATTAAATCTTATAATAGTCCCACAAGATAAATTGTTGGAAGAAGCGACAATTCTAACATTTCCATAAGAAATATCTTGATACGTTTCAATTCCAGACAAAACATTATAATTAGGTAGACAAGCCAACCGGCCACTACATAATGGACAATTAGCAGTATATCCCGTTAAATCTCCGGTATAGGTATCTTTAGATCGATATAAATCATTGGCTATATCCTCTTTTAACTTTAAAGCCATTGTTGATAAATCGATAGATTTATTATAATTATCATTTAATACTCTCATTTCAACTTTCGTATTACTTGAATCTACTACTACAACAAGTGCAACGATTACTACTATTTGGACTAATTTCAACAGGTTTTTCAAAAGATTTCGACCCACTTGTTTCCACCTCGTATCTAAAGATTATTCTAACAAATAATGAATTAAATGTCAAAAATTCGCTTGATATTTTGATTGGTAATTTTAGCTAATTCTTCTATTGATATTTGATATATTTCACTCAAAAATGTTGCAATCGTAAGAATTTTACTGGGATCATTTTTTTGACCTCGATAAGGAACAGGGGCCAAATAAGGAGAATCTGTTTCTAATAGAATAGAATCTAATGGAATATTTTTAATCACTTCTTTTAATTGACAATTTTTAAAAGTAATCACTCCATTAATTCCTAAACAGAAGCCCATTTTTTGATAAATTTTAGCGGTTTCCAAACTTCCTGTAAAAGAATGAATAACGCCATGAACATGATATTTTTTTAAAATTTCAATGGTATCTGAGGTTGCTTCTCTGGAATGAACCACAACAGGTAAATGATATTTTTCTGCTAAAGACAATTGTTTTTCAAATAGTTCGATTTGCTCTTTTTTATTTTCTTTTGTGTAATGATAATCTAACCCAATTTCCCCAAGAGCAATTACTTTTTCATGGTTTAAATTTTGTTCGATAAATTGAATATCCTCATTCGTATATTGATCTACTTCTTCTGGATGAATTCCTAACGCTCCATAAATTCCTTCTTTATTTAAAAGAGTTAAAACCTCTCGATTGGATTTTGCATCACATCCTGCTACGATATAACGATCCACTTTCTTTTGAAAAGCTTCCTTTAAAATAGCATCCAGATTTTCATAATATTCTTGAAATAAATGACAATGAGTATCACAAAACATATTTTTCACCTTTCCTTAGATAAATATTCTTTATGCAAAGCTAAAACTAAAGGTTGACTAAAAGAATTTAAAGAATCTGGAAATTGTTCTAAAGCCAACTCTAAAGCAGAATCTAAATCTTCTTTTTTCGTTTCACGTATAATTTTTCCTTTTAACACTTCTTCTCTTATAGTATCATCATACACAATTGAATTAGCTAAATCAATATAGTGATTACATTCATCTCTTATAATACTATGATAATAAGATCCCTGAAACAAATAAGGACATAACATAGTCACAAGACTGGCTTGCTCACTACAAAATTTTATAAACTTCCACGATTGATTATGACAATTACCATCTAAATTTTTTCTATTTTTACGAATATAGGAAAAAGCATCAAAATTTGTTCTAAAAAAATCAAAAATACTATAAAAAGAATAAGTCTTTTCCATTGCTTCTAAATAAATTTTTTGATTTTCATAATGAATTTGTTGAATATAAGGAGACAAAAGAATTTTATTTTTCTCAACTTGAGGTAATTTTTTATTCGTATGCTCTCCTAAAGTAACCATATCATAAAAAAGACTATGTAAAATAGAAAAACCCTGATCAAATAATTGTTGATTAAATAAAGAAATATATTCCGGATAACAAGTATATACATAATCTTTTAAAGAAAATAGCAAACTATAATAATTATCTTCCTCTTCACAAACAGGAAAATAAAGATTCGTTTCAGCTAAAAAAGAGTTTATAAAAGCAAGAATTTTAGTATTATTTATATCATAATACCTTTCTTCGTTTTGATAAAATATTTCTTCGAATTCCATACATTTTTGCTCCTTTTTGAACAAATTATATTTTACACAAAAGAGCAAAAAAAGAAAGTATTTTTTACTTTCTTACATCAATCCGTTGAAATAATATTTCTGGAGTATTTAAATCATAAACATTTTCATCATTAAACGAATAGCTTTCATCTGAACTATTGATTTGTTTTTTTATCTTTTCACTAGTATCTGGCAAATATGGAAAAAGAAGTACAGAACAAATACGAATCACCTCAATTAAATTATAAAGAACCGTTTCTAATCGATTTAACTTACTTTCCTCTTTAGCCAACAACCAAGGGGTTGTTTCATCAATATATTTATTACATCTTCTTAAAACTTCAAAAATACAATCAATAGAAGCACCAATTTCTAGATGATTCATTTTGTCTTCGATCTTATCTGCTAAATCAAAGGCCATCGTAATTACTTCTTGATCAATTTCTTCATTAAACTTTTTATTTTCTATATGACCAGTAAAATATTTTTGTCCCATAGCAATCGTACGATTTACTAAGTTACCTAATATATTTACTAAATCTCCATTAATTCTTTCTACTAATAATTCTTTAGAAAATACACCATCCGAAGTAAAGGGAATTTCATGTAGTAAATAATAACGAACAGCATCCACTCCATATTCATTTACTAAATCATCTGCATAGATAACATTCCCCTTAGATTTACTCATCTTTCCATCGGCCATAATTAACCATGGATGACCAAATACTTGTTTTGGTAAAGGCAAATCTAAACTCATTAAAAAACAAGGCCAGTAAATGGTATGAAAACGAATAATATCTTTACCAATCAAATGTAAATCAGCCGGCCAAAGTCTATTAAATTCTTCACTACTTTTATCTGGATCATATCCAATATTTGTAATATAGTTGGTTAAGGCATCTAACCAAACATAGACAACATGTTTTGGATCAAAATCAACAGGGATTCCCCATTCAAAAGACGTTCTAGAAACACATAAATCTTGCAAACCCGGTTGAATAAAATTATTAATCATTTCATTCTTTCGTGATTCAGGTTGAATAAATTCTGGATGTTCTTCAATATATTTTAATAATTTATCTTGATATTTACTAAGTTTAAAGAAGTAAGCTTCTTCACATTTTTCTTGAACTTCTCTCCCACAATCAGGACATTTTCCATCCACAAGTTGTGATTCTGTCCAAAAAGATTCACAAGGCGTACAATAAAGTCCTTTATATTCCCCTAAATAAATATCCCCTTTATCATACATTTTTTTAAATATTTTTTGTACTATTTTTTCATGTTGTTCATCCGTTGTTCTTACAAATTTATCATAACTTGTATTCATTATATCCCAAATATGTTTAATTTCTTGAGATATTTTATCAACATACTCTTTAGGAGTTATACGAGCTTCTTTTGCTTTTAGTTCTATTTTTTCTCCATGTTCATCTGTCCCTGTTTGAAAATACACATCATACCCCATCAACCTTTTATAACGAGCAATACTATCTGCTAAAACAATTTCATAAGTATTTCCTATATGCGGTTTAGCAGAGGTATAAGCAATAGCGGTTGTAATATAATATTTTTCCTTCATAAACATTCCTTCTTTCTAAAACATCCATTAATTCTAAAAAAAATCATAAACTAAGGGCGAAAAAACCGCGGTACCACCTTAATTCATGATTTTATCATGCACTTTATTCGTAACGAGAATGAATCGATTTAACTCCAGAACCATGTTCACAAAATTTCTTTTATTTGTTTTCACCAACCACAAACTCTCTTTTAAAAAGAAAAAATGTTACTCTTTCCTTCAACATTAATTAAAGTTATAGTAACATAAATTAAATTTCTAAGCAATATCAATTTTACGAGTAATAAGATTAGACAATAATTTTAACAAATCAAATTGATAATCAGGAATTGGACTAGATTCTTGGTATAAAAGAATCAATCCTAAACAATCTATTGAAGAAATAATCGGTAAAATTAAAAAGTAACCTGTTAAATCTTCTCCTTTAAAAGTATATGTATCTAATACACTTTTAGAAATCGATTCCCGATTATGAATATACTTTATTAATTTTTCACCAATATCCTGATTCACTTGTATTTTATCTACCCCTGAATATAAAACTTTATCACGATCAGTAATAATAATATGAAAGTTATATGTATCATCTACAATAGTAGCTAAATTTTTAACAATTTCACTATATTCCTGCATTTTAGAATATTTTTTTAACAAAATATGATCATTTTCAACAAATATTTCTAAATTTTCACCATCCCGTATTCCCAAATTTCTCCGTATTTCCTTCGGTAAAACAATTCTTCCTAATTCATCTATTTTTCTAATTACTCCTGTAGATTTCAAAAGAAAACCAACTCCTCTGTTTTTTAGTTTGAGTAAAAGTTGGTATTTTTATTCTTATATTTCTAAATCTTTTAAAATCATTTCGATTAATGGGACAATCGAATATAAAAAATGTTTTTCATTTTCTTTAAAAGATAAAAGGATAATTATTTTTTTATTAAAATATTTAAATTTAAAATTTGGATTAATGTTATAGGATTCTAAAAATAACTTATCTGCTTTTATTTGACTCGAATATTTTTCAGGAATTTCTATTTCAATAGAATTCTTACTTTGATTTACTCGAGTAATTTCTAAACGTTTGGCTAATTTTTCAAACCATTCTTCATACATATAAATTTCCATATCTGAGGTGATTTTTCCAAAACGATCTTCTAAAATATTTTTTACTTTTTGTAGTGATTCTTCATTTTCAACTTCATTAATCAATTGATGAATTTCAATTTTGACATCTTCATCACTAACATATTCATCACTTATATGTGTATTTACATTTACAAGGGATTGAACATCTTCCTCTTCTTCAATCATCTCTCCATTTAATCTTTTTATTTCTTCATCAACCATGCGCAAATAAAGGGATATTCCTACAGAATCGATAAATCCTGCCTGCTCGCTTCCTAATAAATCTCCTGCTCCTCTTAAAGACAAATCACGCATAGCAATGCGATACCCACTGCCAAGCTCAGTAAAATCTTTTATTGCTTGCAAACGCTTCACTGCGATATCATTTAAAACTTTTCGTTTATCATATAAAAAGTAAGCATAGGCAATGCGATTACTTCTTCCCACTCTTCCTCTTAATTGATAAAGTTGACTTAAACCAAAATGATCCGCATCATAAATAATAAGTGTATTCACATTTGGAATATCTATACCTGTTTCAATAATCGTAGTACATACCAAAATATCAAATTCTTGATAAACAAATGATTCCATAATACTATCTAATTCTTTTTTAGTCATTTGACCATGAGCAAAATGAATACGCGCTTCAGGAATCATCTTTCTTAAACGATTACAAAGTTCTTCAATAGAAGCAACTTTATTATATAAAATAAATATTTGCCCATTTCTAGTTAACTCTTTATAAATAGCATCTTTTATAATTAAATCATTTTCACTAGTGACATACGTTTGAACAGGATAGCGATTTACAGGAGCTGTATCAATAATAGATAAATCCCGTAATCCACTCATGGCCATTTTTAAAGTTCGTGGAATTGGAGTTGCAGATAATGTTAAAACATTAATATCATTTTTTAACTGTTTATTTTTTTCTTTATGTGATACACCAAATCTTTGTTCCTCATCAACTACTAAAAGTCCTAAATCTTTACAATGAATATCATTACTTAATAATCGATGGGTTCCAAATAAAATATCGATTTTTCCTTTCTCTAAATCTTCTAATATTTTTTTGGTTTCTTTAGGTGTTGTAAAACGATTTAATAGAGCAATTTCAATTGGATATTCTGAAAATCTTTGCATAGCTGAAGTATATTGCTGTTTCGATAAAATAGTGGTAGGACATAAATAGAGTACTTGTTTATTATTTAAAACTGTTTTAAAAATAGCTCGAAAAGCAACTTCTGTTTTTCCAAAACCTACATCTCCACATAACAAACGATCCATTGGTATAGTACTTCGTAAATCTTTTTGAATATCCTCAATGGCTTTTAATTGATCTTTCGTTTCTTCATAAGGAAATAAAGAAGCAAAAACTTCTTCTTCAGGATAATCCTTGTAGGCTACCTTTTTCGTTTTACTACGTAAAGCATAAAGTTTCATTAGCTCTTCTGAAATATCTTTTATTTTCTTCTGAACTTGACGCTTTTTTAATTCCCAAGATGAGCTATTTAATTTATTTATTTTTGGTTTTGCTCCATCATTATCAGTATACTTATAAATCGATGTGATTTTTTCAACTGGAATATAAACTTTATCGGATCCAAAATAATTAATTTGAATAAAATCTTTTAAAATACCTTTTTGATTTAAAGTCGCTATTCCATTATAAATACCGATTCCATGACTTCGATGAACCACATAATCTCCTATTTTTAAATTATGAATAGATTTAATCTTTTTTCCAATTTTTAAATTATTACGATATTTTATTTGTTCATTTTTCACTTCTTCTATATCATATTCGGAAAGAACAACATAATCATAAAATTGGAAACCTTTATTCAAGGGTTGCATTAGGATCGTTACACAACCGACTTCCGGAGTACTTTGTAAACGAGCCGATGGAAATAAATCAAGAATCTTCTTCTTTTGAATATTCTTAGATAAACAAAAAACAACAGCCTTCTTATTTTGTAACCATCCAAAAACTTTATTTTGCAATAATTCAAAATTAGAACGGAAATTTTCAATTTCAAAAGAAGTAAACTTAGAAACAGGAATCTGATTTCTTTGCGTATTATTTAATGTTTCTAAGTATAAAATTTTACTAGGATTTAATTCTTCCAAAAAAAACATATATTTTGTTTCTAAAGATATTTCATTATTTTCTTTATATTCTAAAATATCTTCACTTAACTTTTTATAACCAACCTTTATTTGTTGATAATTAAAGTAAACAACAATTGGATCCTTTAAATAATCTAATAATGAATTATGAACATCACTTTCCAATTCTTTAAAAGGATAGATAGTAATTGTAGATACCTTATCCAGCGATAACTGTGTTTCTTCATCAAAATAACGAATAGACTCAATAGTATTACCAAAGAATTCAATTCGAATCGGATGATCTTCTAAAGTTAAAAAGACATCTAAAATAAAGCCACGTACAGCATACGTACCGGTAGAAGTTACAATACTATCACGAGAATAGCCAAAATCTTCTAATAAAGAAATTAACTGATCACGACTGAATTCTGTATTTTCATGAAGAATTTCTGATTTTTTTTTCGTAATAGAAGGTAAAAACTTTAAATACCCCATCAAATTAGTAACTATAATATGTTTCCCTTTTTCAACCAGACGCAAAGTCTCTAATCGCTTCACTTGTAAATCGGGAGAAGCTGCCAGGGCAACAGAAGATAAAAAATCATCCATTGGAAAAAGAAGTACATCGTTTGTATACGTACTTAAACCAGTAAATATTCGATTACATTCATATAATGAATTAGCAACCACCAATAAATTTTCCTGTTTCTTCTGAAACATAGCAAATATATAAAGTAAATTTAATTCATTCGTTAATCCCGTAACCTGAATATTTGTATCCAATTGAAACTTATTTATTAACCAATCCATAATCATCCTCTACTATTATATTTACTTACTGTTTTAAGAAAATCATGTGTAATAAAAAAATTAATAATTTCTTTATAAGTATCCATTTGTAAATTTAAATATTGTTGTTCTTCTTTTGTAAATTTTCCTAATACACAATTAATAGTATCTCCATTTTTATCATGAGAAATACCTATTTTTAAGCGCCCAAAACCTTCACTATTTAAAGATTGAATAATGGATTGAATCCCCTTATGACCACCACTTGAACTATTCGTTTTTAATTTATATTTTTTAAAAGGTAAATCCATATCATCTTGAATAACTAAAATATCCTCTGCTTGAATATCATAAAATTTTACAGCCTTTAAAACAGAATTTCCTGACAAGTTCATGAAAGTTTGAGGTTTTAAAAATAAAACCTTTTCATTATCAATCGTTAAAATTTGATAAAGTCCATCAAACTTTTTTTTCCAATTTTGATTGTCGATATATGAATCTAAAATCAGAAAACCGACATTATGACGAGTATTTTCATATTCTTTTCCAGGATTTCCTAAACCAACAATAAGTTTCATAATAGTCACTTCCTAAATATATTTTTATAACTTTTATAATCTTCAATAAATACAGGAGGCATTATTTTTACACCATTTTTTGCCTCTTTTACACATTTTATCAAAACTATATTAGCACTTTTCCCTTTTTTTGTATAAATAAATTGTATTTTTTTAGCAATAATTTTATATTTATTACATAAACTTAATATTTCTTCCAATCGTTCAGGCAAGTGAACTAAATAAAAGACACCCTTACTTTTTAAAGCATAATGAACAACTTGAAACAAATCTTCTAATCCTAATGTTATTTCATGACGCGCAATCGCTTTCACTTGATTACTATTAATTAAAGAAGTATTTGCATATTTGTAGTAAGGAGGATTAGCAACAATGATATTAAAATTATTTCCCGGGAAATAATTTTTAAGGTTTAAGATATCATCATGAATTAATTTTATTTGTTTTTCCTTTTTATTATATCTTACTGACTCCTGCGCTAATTGATAAATCTCTTTCTGAATTTCAAAAGCAACAATTGGATTTGAATAATAATAAGATAGAAGTAAAGAAACAGCTCCATTCCCAGCACATAGATCTAATATAGTATCAGAGTTATCCACATTATCCACAAATTCAGCTAATAAAATAGAATCTAATGAAAATTTAAAGTAATGATCATCTTGAAAAATTTTAAATCCTTCATAATCGTATAAATCATTGATTACTTTCATTATTTAAATGAATCTCCACAATTTCATTGCCTGTATTTACTTTAAGGGTACGATTTAAAATATCTACAGAAGTAACTACTCCTTGAATATCTCCATAGGTTACTTTTGCACCAATGTTAGGTAAACCTTTTTTTGATTCTTGATAACATTGATCTTCATAAGTTAAACAACATAACAATCGTCCACAACAACCATTTATTTTTGAAGGATTTAACGCTAAATTTTGATTTTTTGCCATGTTCATTGACACGGATTCCAGTGTTCTTAGAAATGTGCTGCAACAAAGTGTTCTTCCACAAGATCCAATACCACCCACACTACTTGCTTTATCTCTAGCTCCAATTTGATGCAATTCAATTCTTGTTTTATAAATACTAGCCAGTTTTTTAGTCAAATCTCTAAAGTCAATTCTTTCATCGGCAGTAAAATTAAACAACAATTGTTTTCTATCAAACGTATAAGATGCGGATAAAAAATGCATATCTAAGTTCAATTCAGTAGCAATCATTTGAGCTTTCTTTAAAGCTTGCTCTGCATCTTTTAAATTTTTTAAATATTGCTTATAATCCTCTTTCGTCGTTAAACGAAGAATTTTTTTAATAGAATTTTTTTCTTCCACAGTAGATTCATCTACTTTTTCTACTATTTTTCCATATTGTAAACCTTTTTCAGTTTCCACAATCACATTTACATTCATATGAATATTTAAATTTTGAGCATCAAAATAATAGATTTTTCCAGTTTCAGTAAATTTAACTCCATAAATATTCATTTTTTAATCCTCCAGACTCAATACAAAACTATCCATAAGTAAGTTCACATTTATATTATAATTTAATTTTTCTAACAAATCATTAACTAATTGAATACGTTGCATTATTTTTTTAATATTATAATTACTTAACGCAGACAAATTTTCATAAATCACTTTTCCATTTAATAATTGAAGATAAAAATCTAAAATAATTTGAAAAAATGAAATCATTTGATCTTTATTTAAATCTTGGTCTAAAATTTCCTTATTATAAACAATTCCTTTAGTTTTTATAATTTCAATATTGTTTATATAAGAAATAGCTAAATTCACCAATTCAGGATCCCAGGATGATTGAGAGATTGAATAAAATGCTTTTACTAATTCACAGCGACTTTTAATCGTAGGGATAACATTTTCTTTATTGTTTGTAATTAAAAATCCCACTGTATTTTCTGCAGGTTCTTCAATAAATTTAAGCATAGTATTCGCAGAAGAATTATTAAATTTCTCCGCATCATTAATTATATAAATATTATATTTAGAAATATAAGGTTTATGGGAAAATAATAATTTTAATTCTTCCATTTGAGATTTCCGTATGGCTTGTCCATCTGGATAGATAACAGATAAAGAGGGTAATGTTTGGTTATCAATTAGATGACATATATTACATTTTGTACATTTTTGGGTATAATCTTGAGAACAATTCATATGTTTAATCAGAATAAGTAAATCGTTCAAAACTTCTTTTTTAGAATTTGTTTCAATTAAAAAAATATGAGAAAATCGATTCTCATGAAATTTATGTAATAAATTATTTATATTTTCATTATTTATCATAGCTAATACCTTTCTTTATCTTATAATAAAGAACATAATAATTAAAGAGATTAAACCGGGAATTCCTAAACATGTAATAGTAGTCACGCTAAATAAGTTAATTGGTATGACGATATTAAAAGAATTAATTAATAAATTTAAACCATACAATACCAAAAAAGCAAATACTATTTTCTTTACAATAGATACTAATTTTATAAGCATTTTAATCACCTATAAAACTATATGTTGACAAGCCATCAAATTATTCAGATATTTTTTTTCGATCAGTTAATGCTGTTTTTAATGTAATTCCATCAATATAATCAATATCTGCTCCTATTGGAATTCCATAGGATAATCTAGAGATTATAACGTCCTTTCCTTCCAAAAGTTTTTTTATAAATAAAGTAGTTGTTTGTCCTTCAATACCAGGCTTTAAAGCTAAAATTAATTCAACATGATCTAAATTTTCGACTCTATTTAATAATGAAGATATATTAATATCATCATAACCTATTCCTTCAGTAGGTGATATTAACCCATTTAAAACATGATAAGTACCTTGATACGTACCCACTCTTTCAAAAGTAAAAACACCTTTATAATCTTCGATAACACATATCATATTCTTATCTCTATTTTCATCACTACAAATAGCACAAATTTCTTGATCTGTTAAATGTCCACAATTTTTACAAGGATGTAAATTCTTCTTAGCAGATACCAAAGAATGACTAAAATTATTAACTTGTTCCTCATCAAGTTCCAATGTTGCTAAAGCTAATCGCTCCGCACTTTTTTCGCCAATTCCTGGTAATTTTTTATAATGTTCAATTATATCCTCTAACTCCTTAGGGTAAATCATTTCTAAAATAAACCACCTAAACCAGATCCTAAAGATCCTAATTTATTTTCTATTTCTTTATCAACTTTTGATAGTGCATCCTTTATCGCTAATTGAACCATATCTTCCAATATTTCGATATCATCTTCTTGATAACTTTGAGGTTTTATTTTAATAGAAGTCATTTCCTTTTTTCCATTAAAAACAACTTCAACAAATTCACTTTTTCCTTCAAATAAAGTATTATCGATTTCTTCTTTCTTTTTTTGAATATCTCTTTGCATTTTTTGAGCTTGAGCCATTAAATTTTGCATATTCATAATTATTCCTTCTTTCTAGAAACTATCTACTTTTTTATCTTACAATAGTTTATTTAAATTTACAATTATTATATAAATTTATTTTATTTCTAGTTTATCTTGATTAAAAATTGATAAAATATCATCCGCTTCTGATGACGAATCAACGGAATCTTGATTAGTGAAATCATCACTTTGATTACTATTTGTAAACACAGGTTCATTCTTTATTTCATAATGATACCCAGATTTTAATTTTTCCAAATAAGCATTTTTTTCTATTTCCCATTTTTCTTTCGAAATAGCGGCAAATTTGATCGAAACACCCAAAACATCTTTATAATTTTTTTCTATTAGTTCCAAATTTTTATTTAATAAATTCACAGCACTCTCTTGCGAATGAACAATGATATTTATGACTGGAGAAGCTAAAACTACATCGCAATCAACAATAAAGGATTTAACATCATTAGGCAAACTATTGTTTGTTAAAAATACATCCCACTGTTTTTTAGATTCTTTTAAATTATTTTTATTTGCTTCAACAAAACAATTATTAATTCGTATCGGAATAAGTTCTTGTAAATAGCGAACATATTCCTGATTTATTTTGTCTAACTCATTATTCTTTTCTTCTAATTCAACCCCATTCGACTCAATAGTTTTTTCTGATTTTGGTTTTTCTTCAGATAACTTTATATCTTCTTTAGTAGAATCAATATCATCCAAATTTTCTACAAATATCATAAACATTAACAAAAAAGGATCAATATTAATATTTATTTTATTTATTAAATCATTTAATTCAAAGATAACCTTTTTCAATTTCATAAACTGTTTAGAATCATTTTGTTGTTTTCTATTCATAGAAGTTACATATAACTCATCAATCATCTTTTTGATAAAGGTCTTATAATCTATGGATTCTTTAGACAATTGGTCAAATATTGTTTTTAATTGGCCAAAGTCATTATTTAAAAATACATCCACAATTTTTTTAATTTGTAATAAAGATACAGAACCATAATTTTGCAATACAGAATCTAAAGTAATAGAAGATTCACTTGTGGATAACTGGTTTAATATACTTAAAGCATCTCGTAATCCTCCATCAGACAAATAAGTAATTTCCTGCAACGCGTCTGGAGTAATCGTAATATTTTCCTTTTCACAAATACTAGTTAATTGTTCCAATATATCTTGATCATCAATTTTCTTAAAATCATACCGTTGGCACCGAGATAAAATAGTGATCGGAACACTTTCAATATTCGTTGTGGCCAAAATAAATACAATATGTGCTGGAGGTTCTTCTAAAGTCAGCAAAAGAGCATTAAATGCACTTTGAGATAACATATGGACTTCATCTATTATATATACTTTATATTTACTATAAGAAGGAGCTATTTTAACATTGTTGATAAGTTCTCTAATTTCATCAACGCCATTATTAGAAGCCGCATCGATTTCTATGATATCAGCATTCCGATTTATATTTTTACAACTATCACATGTTTCACATGGAACACCATTTTCCGAATGTTCACAATTAATCGTTTTAGCAAATATTTTTGCAGTACTCGTTTTTCCAGTACCTCTAGGTCCCGTGAAAATATATGCATGAGATAATTTATTGTTAATTATCGCATTTTTAAGCATCATGATTGTATACTTTTGTCCCACAACCTCTTCAAAATTTTTGGGTCTGTATTTTCGATATAATACCTTATATTCTGAATTCATAAGCTTGTTTCACCTAATTCATTATAACATAATTAGGATTCATTTAACGCATTTTTTTAAAGAAATTTGATAATAAATGTTGATAAGTATCCATAAAATTTTTATGTTCTATAAAAGACATATTTGTTTTAGAAAATTCCTTTTTATTTAATGGTTTTTCCAAGAAATAATATACCTTTTCAATTCGACTTTGTTTAATTATTTCTTCGCACATCTTACATGGTTTCAGTGAAACATACAAAATACAATCATTTAGATTCCATCTTTTTAATTTTTTTGCTGCTTTTTTTATTGCTAATACTTCAGCATGAGCTGTAATATCTTTTTTTTGTTCTTTTTTATTATAAGATGATGAAATGATTTTATTATTCTGTACAATTAATGCTGAAACAGGTATCTCATTCCTTTTTATTGATTTATATAATAATTTTTCTAATTTTTTTAAAATATTTTTTTCATTCATTGACTCTATCTCCATAAAAAAAGTGCACACGAATAGGGACTGACGTGGCTGCTGTTTTCCAACTCTGACCAGATTACAATATATCCGTTGCACGTCATGATAATATCATTTTCTTTACTAATTTGCAATATGTTTTATATGTTTCACGTGAAACATTGTAGATATAAATCAATTATTTATTATTTTAGATCTGATTTTTAAAATAATATTTTCTTTTGGATTTTAAAAAATTTTATTATTTAACAAATTTATTTTTAATAAAAAAAAATAGAAATGTTTCACGTGAAACATTTCTATTCATTTTCTTCGTCTGCTTCTTGTTCTATTGTTTTATCAACTAAACTAATAGTAGAAACTTCTTGATTTTCTTTTAAATTTATTAAACGTACTCCCTGTGTAACACGTCCTAAAATATTTATTTGTTCCAAAGGTACTCTAATAATCATTCCAGTATTCGTTACAATGACAAGATCACTATTTTCATGTGATAACTTAAATGCGGCCATATCACCATTCTTATCCGTTACTTGTAAAGCCTTAACTCCTTTACTTCCACGTTTTGTTTGACGATAATCACATACATTTGTTTGCTTTCCGTAACCCTTCTTTGTAACAATAATTAATATATCTTGATCGCTAGCTTTTTCAGCCCCAATACAAGTATTTCCTTCTAACGTAATTCCTCGAACACCACTGGCCGTTCTTCCCATAACACGTACTTCATTTTCATTAAATTTAACCATTCTACCATCACTAGATCCTAGTAATATAGAATCATCTCCAGTAGTCTTTTGAACCGAAATTAATTCATCAGTATCCTTCAAACTTATACAAATTTTCCCACTTGTACGAATATTATCAAATTCATTGATAGAAGTTCTTTTAACAAGACCATGTTTAGTTGCAAATAGTAAATATTTAGCCGTATCTTCTTTTTGAATACTCAATATAGAATTAATCTTTTCATCTTTTTCAATTTGTAACAAATTAATAATTGGTAATCCTTTAGATTGACGACTAAACTCTGGGATCTCATACCCTTTTAAACGATATACCTTACCTTTATTTGTAAAGAATAAAATAAAATCATGTGTGGATAACGAAGACAAATGCTCCACAAAGTCCTCTTCGTTGGTATTCATTCCCTTAACACCTACGCCACCTCTTCTTTGAGATTTAAATGTATCAGCCGTGGTACGTTTAATATAACCATTGTGGGTAAGTGCAATCATAATATCTTGTTCCGGAATTAAAGACTCATCTTCAATAAATTCAATGGCTGACATATCAATATTCGTACGTCTTTCATCCGCATATTTATTTTTAATTTCTAACAATTCGGCACGAATAATTGCTAAAACCTTTTCTTCACTAGCTAAAATACTATGATATTCCTCAATAGCCTTTAGTAAATCTGCTAATTCATTTTCAATTTTATCTCTTTCTAAACCAGTCAAGCGACGTAATCTCATATCTAAAATGGCAGTCGCTTGAATATCATCTAAACCAAATCGACTTATTAATTGTTCTTTAGCAACAACATCCGTTTCTGCTTCTCTAATTATTTTAATTACTTCATCCAAATTATCTAAAGCAATTTTTAATCCTTCTAAAATATGAACTCGCTCTTCGGCTTTATTTAAATCATATTTTGTTCGACGAATAATAATTTCCTTTTGATAATCAATATACTTCACGATTATATCTTTAAGAGGTAATATTTTTGGACTTTTTTGATCGATCATTAAGAAATTAATACCATAAGTAGTTTGTAACTGTGTATATTTATATAAATTATTTAGAACTACATTCGCATTAGCATCCCTTTTAATGTAGATAACTACTCGTACTGGATTTTCTAAATTTGATTCTTCATGGATATCACTAATTCCATCGATAATTTTATCACGAACAAGTTCCCCGATTCGAGTTTGAAATTCAGCTTTATTTACTTTATAAGGAAGAGCTGTAACAATAATTCTTGTCTTTCCACCAACTTCTTCAATATTAGCAGTCCCACGAATAGTAATAGTACCTCTACCAGTTTCATAAGCTTTTTTAATTCCACTATTTCCTAAAATACTAGCTCCTGTTGGAAAATCAGGTCCTTTAATATATTGCATAAGCCCATCTGTATCAATATCAGGATTATCAATATAAGCAACACAACCATCAATAACTTCCCCTAAATTATGTGGAGGAATATTAGTAGCCATACCAACAGCAATACCCATCGTACCATTAACTAAGATATTAGGAAATCTACATGGCAAAATTACTGGTTCATTTTCTGTTTCCTCAAAATTTGGAACGAAATCAACCGTATTTTTATTTAAATCACGAACCATTTCTAACGATAGCTTAGATAATCGAGCTTCTGTATAACGCATAGCTGCCGCGCCATCGCCATCCATATTACCAAAATTTCCATGACCATCAACTAACATATGTCGATAAGTAAAATTTTGAGCCATTCCTACCATAGCTTCATAAATAGAAGAATCCCCATGAGGATGATATTTACCCATAACATCCCCAACGATTCTGGCACTTTTCCGATGAGGTTTATCAGGAGTATAACCAGACTCAAACATAGAATATAAAATCCGACGATGAACTGGCTTTAAACCATCCCGCAAATCAGGAATCGCTCGAGCAACAATAACACTCATAGAATATCGACCAAAGGAATTTTTAAACTCTTCAACAATATTTTTTTCTACAATCTTATCCATTTTCTTCACCTCCCTATATATCTAATTCATTAAATTCATGACCATGTTCCTCAATATATTGTTTTCTTGGTAAAACATCATCACCCATAAAATCACTAATAATTTTATCCGCTTCCATCGCATCTTCTACAGTAACTCTTCTTAAAATACGATTTTCAATATGCATAGTCGTATCTCTTAAATCTTCCGCATCCATTTCTCCTAAACCTTTAAAACGATTAACAATTGGTTTAGCATTTGCTGGTAATTGAGAACGATATTCTTCCAATTCTTCTTCCGTTTGAACATAAGTAGTATTTTTTCCATAAGTAATACGAAATAACGGTGGTTGAGCAACATAGACATATCCACCCTCTATAATTGGTCTAAAAAAGCGATAAAATAAAGTTAACAACAAAATTTGAATATGAGATCCATCAACATCGGCATCCGTCATGATAATAATTTTATGATATCTTAATTTTTCAATATCAAATTCATCTCCAATACCGGTACCAAAAGCCGTAATCATAGTTCTTATTTCTTCATTAGATAATGCTCTATCAAGACGAGCCTTTTCAACATTTAATATTTTCCCACGTAAAGGTAAAATAGCTTGTGTTTTAGGCATTCTAGCACTTTTTGCCGATCCCCCTGCACTATCTCCTTCGACAATAAATATCTCCGAAATAGAAGCATCTTTACTTGTACAATCAGCAAGTTTTCCTAACGTATTTATAGAATCTAAAACTGTTTTTCTTCTTGTAATTTCACGAGCTTTTTTAGCAGCCAGACGAGCATGTAAAGCCGTCATTGACTTATCCACAATCAATTTTGCTTCATTTGGATTTTCCATTAAAAATCTTTCAAAACCCTCAGAAAAAACATCATCGGCTATTTTTCTTACTTCACTATTACCAAGCTTTGTTTTGGTTTGCCCTTCAAATTGAGGATCCGGATGTTTACAAGAAATAATCATAGTAAGACCTTCTCGAACATCCTCTCCAGTTAAGGCATCATCGCTATCTTTTAATATTTTCGCATTTTTTGCATAGTTATTAATAATACGAGTTAAAGCTCTTTTGACTCCATCTTCGTGCGTTCCACCTTCATACGTATTAATATTATTTGTAAAAGAATAAAGATTTGCATTATAAGAATCATTATATTGCATAGCCACTTCGATTTCGATGCCATCTTCCGTTCCTTCAACATATATTACTTCATCGTGTAAGATTTTTTTATTTTTATTAAGCATTTTTACATATTCAATAATACCGCCATTATATAAAAACTCATCTTTTTTATCTTCTTCTCGTTCATCAATTAAGATAATACGGATTCCTTTATTTAAAAAGGCAAGTTCTTGTAAACGCTTTGCTAAGGTATCATAGTTATAAACAGTGGTTTCAGTGAATATTTCTGGATCTGCTTTAAACGTAACAGTCGTTCCTGTTCTATTTTCTTCACAAGTACCAATTTCTTTCAACGGTTCAACAGGATGGCCACCATTTTCAAATTTTTGATAAAAAATCTTTCCATCTCTATAAATAGTAACTTCAAGCCATGTAGATAAAGCATTTACAACACTGGCTCCTACTCCATGAAGTCCTCCACTAACTTTATAGCCACCGCCACCAAATTTTCCTCCGGCATGAAGCACCGTAAAAATAGTTTCAACAGTTGATAACCCGGTTTTTTGATTAATTCCAGTTGGCATTCCTCTACCATCATCTTTTACGGTAATGACATTGCCTTTACCAATAACAACTTCAATATCATCACAATAACCAGCTAAGGCTTCATCAATAGCATTATCCACAATTTCCCAAACTAAATGATGTAATCCCTTTTCACTAGTTGTTCCAATATACATTCCGGGACGTTTTCTTACAGCTTCTAATCCTTCCA
The DNA here is from genome assembly GCA_947591455.1 of uncultured Bacilli bacterium. Lineage (GTDB taxonomy): Bacteria > Bacillota_I > Bacilli_A > RF39 > UBA660 > MGBC108787. Next base: position 21,531 of record CANQDC010000002.1, read on the forward strand.
ATACTTGAATATCACTATCATCATAATGTTTACTTTCACCCATTATATAACCTCCTCTAACACTCCATTAACAACATGATACTTCTTATATTCTTTATTTATTAATAAAGAAGTAAGTTTTTCAATTTCCGTTGTAGTAATAAAAGTTTGAATATCCTCTTCAATAAATTTCAAAATATTTTTTATCTTTTCTAGATCTAATTCGCTTAATAAATCATCTAGAATTAATATTGGAGTAATACCTTTATTTTCTTTTAACATAGAAATTTCACTAAATTTCCATGAAATGACTGCATTTTTTTGTTGTCCTTCAGACCCAAAATCTTTCAAATCAAAATCTTCTAACAAAAATACATAATCATCATGGTGAATGCCTATATTTGTTTTTCCTAACAATAAATCACGTTTCAAATTTTTATGATATAAATTTAACAAATCTTCTCGTGATTTATGATCATATTCACTTATATATTTAACATATAAATTGGACTTCCCAGTAATTTCTTCATAAATATCGGTAATAAAACCATTCATTTGTTCTATATAAGTTCTTCTTTGTTCATAAATTTCCATTCCTAAATCCACTAATTTTTCAGTAAGAACTTGCAGATAGGATTGTAGAGAATTCCCATTTAAATACATTTTTTTTAAATAAGCATTGCGAATTTTCAATAATTTATTATAGTCTCCTAAAAGCTTTAAATAATCAACATGCAATTGCGAGATGGCTATATTTAAATATTTTCTCCTTATACTTGGTGTATCTTTTATCATTTTTAAATCATTAGGATTAAATAATACAATATTTATTTTTGATACATATTCACTAATTTTCGTAATTTTTGTTTTATCAATTTTTACTTTTTTTCCTTCATTTGTAATCACCACTCGATATGTATTTTTATACTTATTTTGTATAATTCCTTCTATACGAGTTAGATTTGTACCATTCTTTATTAATATTTTATCATTTACCTGTTTAAAACTTCTTGTCAATGCTAATACATAAATAGATTCGATTAAATTTGTTTTCCCACTTCCATTTTCCCCATAAAGTATATTTAAATGTTTATCAAATTGTACAGATAATTGATTATAGTTTCGAAAATTAAGTAACTTTAATTCTTGTATTTGCATTTTTAGCCTCTTTTACGCCAGTATAATAAAAATAATAGGTATTTATGTACTCCTATACCTATTAAAATTATAACACACCTAAGCATTTTTTTGAACTTTTTTTTCTAATTTTCGTCCATTTAAGATGGATTCAAGTCTAGTGGCTCTTAAGACTTGATTATCTACAATTCCATATGTAGTATCTAAACATATTTTTTCACCATTTTTGAATTCGACGATCAGTTGATTTTGGGAATAATAATAACGTTCTATAGAACTCACGCGAATCCAAGAACAGGTAGAAAGTCTTGGAGAAGAAGTCGGAAAAAAGATAATACTTTTTGTTTCTTCGACAATAATTGGAGCTTTATAAGATACGCCAATTAGTTTTTCAGTTCCTTTTTTTCTTCCTGCTAAGGAACTTCCAAAATACATGCAACTTTCTTCCATAATTTCATTCGCACATTTATTCACAATGAAATTATCATTTTCCTCATAAACTCTTGTTTTTTCTCCCATTGCATATAAGGCAACAGTATTATTATTAATTTCATAATTTTCCATTCAAATTCACCCCCTAACCCTGGAAAATTGTTTATTAGATTAACAAAGCAAAAAAGAAAGAATTGTCGAAAAAAAGAAAAAACTTACAATTTTAGTAAGTTTTTATTGGTAAAATTAATTGAATTAAAGATTCATCTGTTAAAGATTTAATAACAATAGGTTTTACATCATTTGTAAGTAATAATAATATTTCATCTTCTTTAATGGTTCTTAAGGCTTCTAACATATATTTAGAACTAAAAGATATATCAATATTTGCACTTTGATCTGTATCAACAAATAATTTTTCTTCTACTTTTCCTATTTCAGAAGCATAAGAATTAATAATCATTTCTTTATTTTCTATTTTCATTTTAATAATGTTTTTATCTTTTCCTTGAGTAAGTAAAGCCGCCCGATCTACACTAGCCATAAAATCATCTTTATTCACTTTAGCGATAATCCCAAATTCCGTAGGTATTAAATTTGTAGTATTTGGATACGTACCAGAAAGAAGATTCGTTTGAAATTTTATATTTTTATATTTAAACAATACTTTATTATTAAAAATATGCATTTCGACATTTTCATCATCTGTAATAATCTTTTCTAATTCAATGATATTTTTCCCAGGAATAACGATGTTAATATCAGAGGTTACTGGAGTGGATAACTTAATATTTTTCTTAGCTAATCTATAAGAATCAGTAGCAATAAACACTAAGATATCCCCTGTAATATTCACATTAATACCTGTTAATAAAGGTCTTAACTCTTGTGTTGATATAGCAAAAACCGTTTGATTAATTAATGATTTTAAAATATCTCCCTTTAATACGATTGGATCTTTATGTTCCTCTATTCTCATATTTGGATAATCATTGGCATCCAAACAATTTAAATTATATTGATTATTATCTGTATAAATTCGAATCTTTAAACGATCTATAACTTCAAAGTAAATAATATCACTAGGCATTTTTCTAATAATATCTACTATATATTTACTTTGAATAACAATCGTTCCAGTACTTTCAATATTTTTAATTTCTTTTGCATCGATAAAAGCATTAATAGTAAGTTCACTATCACTAGCAGTTAAGGATAATCCTTCATTAGTTAAATCAAATTTAATACCATTTAATACGGGAATAACATTTTTAGTAGAAACCCCTTTGATTACATTATTTAAATTTTCTAATAAAATATTTTTATTAATAGTAAATTTCATATTTTTTCCTTCTTTCTTTTCTATTATAATATTTATAATACTGTTGATACTGTGCATAAGTTGTTTTTTTATTTAAATTTCCTTATTAAAAACTTCTTTTTGAAAGTGAATAAATTGTTTATTTAAATGTAACTTATTCACAATTAAATTCGACTTTTGATTTCATTAATTTCTAATTCTAATTGTTTATTGACTTTTAAATCACTTTCAATTTTATCACAAGCGTGAATAACTGTGGAATGATCTCTTCCTCCAAATTCTAATCCAATTCTAGGAAAAGTTTCATCAGTAAGCATTCTCGATAAATACATTCCAATTTGTCTTGGATAAGCAATTTTATTACTTCTTTTCTTCCCTTTTAAATCTTCAATCGTAATATTATAAAATTCTGATACAACTTTTTGAATATTTTGAATACTATTTTCAGAATAAATATTTTTATTGACAAAATCCTTTAAAGCTTCATTCGTAAATTCTAAATCGATTTTATCAGGTACAATCATGGCTGTATAGGCCATTAACCTGTTTAAAGCTCCTTCCAAAAAACGCACGTCATTGGGACAACTATTTGCAATAAATTCAATCACCGTATCATCTAATTTATCCGCAATACTAGTATTTTTGATCTTTTGTTTAATAATTCGACATCTTAAATCAAAATCTGGCGGATAGATATCAACAGGTAGTCCCCACATAAATCGACTTCGTAAACGTTCCTCTAAGATTTTTAAATCATCTGGACTTCGGTCAGAACTTATAATAATTTGTTTATTTGCTTGATGTAAAGCATTAAAGGTATGGAAAAATTCTTGTTGGGTTTTCTCCGCTCCTACTAAATATTGTATATCATCAATGATTAATACATCCACATTACGATATTTATTTTTAAAATTATTCGCATAATCGATAGAATTCTGTCCTTTTTCTAAATTAGCAATTCCGGTATAATCATTCATAAACATATCACTAGTCGTATATAATACTTTTTTATTACTGTGTTGCGAAATAAAATTGCCAATTGCATGCATTAAATGAGTTTTTCCTAATCCACTTTTTCCATAAATAAATAAAGGATTATGAATCTTTCCGGGCTGCTCTGCTACGGCCATACCTGCAACTTTAGCTAACCTATTGGTATCTCCAACAATAAAGTTATCAAAATTGAGGGAAGGATTTAAATTACTTTCCCATATTTCATCTGTTTTAGTAGTTTCCATATTGATAGATCGTTTTTCAGTAGTTGGAGATACTTCATTTTCTAACACAAATTTAATATCATAATTAATTCCTGTTATTTTAAATAAGTTTTCTTCAATTAACGAATAGTAATTATCCCCTAAAATCTTTTTATGTATTTCCATTGGTACTTGAATGGTAATGGAATCATTATCAATTTTCACAACTTTTAAATCATGAAACCAAGCATGAAAAGAGGCTGGATTGATTTCGTTTTGAATCGTATCTAAAAAAGATTGCCAAAGATCTTTAACTAACAAATTCCATCACCCCACTTGCTTTGTTATCATTAACCAATTTCATTGTAGCTCAAAGTTTTTTAATTGAAAAGTAAAAAAGCAAAATTCACAATTATTCACATTGTTATCCACATAAAATTTCCTTTATTTTAATTGATTTTATTTAATTTATCAACAATATCCACAAATTTTTATTTCTTTTTTTGCACTTTGTGTATAAAAAATATCCACAAAAAATTGAATACTGTGCATAACTAAAAAAATGGACCGAAAACGAAGCAATTTTTGTGCACAATTTATAAACAATCTATAAACTCTTTATAAAAATAAACCCTTTAAAGGACTTGGTTAAATAAATCAACTTGACTTTTTTAATTTTGTAATATTATAATAAGGAAGCTTATGTTTTAAAGGAGGAAGAAATATGAAAAGAACATATCAACCTAATACAAGAAAAAAAGCAAAAAAACATGGATTTTTTGCACGTAAAGAAACAAAAATTTTAAAAAGCAGAAGAAAAAAAGGACGTAAAAATTTAATTACAAAATAACCACCTTTATAGTGGTTTTTTTGTTAAAATAGGTTTGGAAGGGGAGAATATGAAAAAAAGAGAAGTCATAAAAAAGAAAGAAGATTTTAATAAAATTATTCAAACTTGCCCCTATAAAAAAAATAAATACTTTACCTTATATATAAGGAAAAGAACGATATCTGAGCCCTGCTTTGGTCTTGCCATTAGTAAAAAAGTAGGGAATGCTGTAGTTAGAAATAAATTAAAAAGACAGATTCGTTATATAATTGATCAGAATAAAGTCATCTTTTCAAAAGATAGTGATTATATTATAATGATAAAGAAAAATTGTAATAATATTCATTTTCCAGAATTAGAAAAATCTTTATTACAATTGGTAAAGGAGAAAAAATGAAAATAAAAAAAATAGCAATAATTGTAACATTAATACTTATGGGCACAACGAGTTGTGGCAGTTCAAATTATATCCAAGATGACAAAAAAATTGTAACTAATGAAGAAACGGGTCAAAGTTTACAAAATAATATCTTATGTAAACCAACCGAAAAAGAGTTATATGATATATATGAAAAATATAATGATCAATTAAAAACAAAATTAGAAGATTTACCAGAATGTAAAAATTTTACTCCAAATAAAATAAAATACCATGGTTTATGGGAATCATTTTTTGTAAAACCTTTAGCGTATATCATTTTGAAAATAGGTGAATTCATAAATAACTATGGAATTTCCGTTATGTTAGTTGGCTTAGGAATTCGATTAATTTTATTACCTTTTGCTAAAAAAAGTATGGATCAATCTGAAAATATGAAAAAAGCCGCTCCTGAAATAAAAAGATTAGAAAAAAAATATGCGAATAAAACAGATAGTGAATCGATGATGATGAAGAGTCAAGAAACGATGCTTATTTATAAGAAATATAAAATTAATCCAGTATCAGGATGTTTAATTGCATTTATTCAATTACCGTTGTTCTTTGCATTTTTACAAGCCATAAATAGAGTGCCAGCTATATTTGAAGATAGTTTATTAGGAATGAAATTAGGCATGACACCATGGATTGGAATCAGTAAAGGAAACTATTTATATATTTTATTAATTATTTTAATAATACTTACTACTTACTTATCTTTTAAAAATTCAATGAAACAAACCGAAATTAATAGTGAAATGGAAAGACAAATGCAATTTTCTTTAAAATTTATGATCATTATGATTTCCATTGCATCCTTTAGTTTACCAACTGCGATTGCCTTATATTGGGTGGTAACAAATGGTTTTATTGTTATACAAAATTATGTTTTTAAAAAATTAAATGAAAGAAAAAAATAAGAAAGGTAGTAAAAAATATGTCAGAAGTTGAAATAGAAGCAAAATCAAAAGAGGAAGCAATAAGAAAAGTAAAAGAAATTTTAAATGCCAATGATTCGGAATTTATTTATCATATTACAGAAATAAAAGGAAAATTATTTAAAGGTACATCCTATAAAATAAAAGCCATTACGCTACAAGCACTTACGGAGCATGTAATGGAATTTTTAGAGAAAATTACTAAAAATTTAGGATTACATCCAACTATCGAAGCGAAAGTCAATGATCATAAAATAGAAGTGCAAATGAGTTCTGAAAATAATAAAATTTTAATTGGCAAAAATGGTCAAACCTTAAAAGCATTAGAAACCTTAGCCAAACAATTTATTTTTAATAATTATAAATATTATGTAAGTATATATATAGATGTCGAAAATTATAGAGAAAAACGCATAAAAAATATTGAATATTTAGCTAAGAAAACAGCTAAAGAAGTAATGGCAACAAATATAGAAGTGAAATTAGAAAATATGAATTCTTTTGAAAGAAGAATTGTGCATAATGCTTTAACAAATTTTAAAGGAGTAACTACGATTAGCGAAGGAGAAGATCCAAATCGACATGTAATAATTAAACCTATTGAAAAATAAACAATAGGTTTTTTTAGTCAAAATTATTTCCCGGGAAATAATTTTATGGCTAATTTTTCTTTAAAAAACTTCTTTCATTTACTAATTAGTAATTTACGTGATATAATAACCCGCGAAAGGAAGACTAAAAAAATGGAAGAATCAATTGCAGCTATTTCTACAGCTATAGGAAAAGGAGCTATTTCAATTGTGCGCGTAAGTGGAGTAGATGCTTTATCAATTGTAAATAAAATATTTAAAGGGAAAGATTTAACAAAAGTCAAATCTCATACCATTCATTACGGATTTATTATGGATCATAATGAAGAGATTGATGAAGTTTTAGTTATGGTAATGCTCGCTCCAAATACGTATACTAGAGAGGATATAGTAGAAATTAATTGTCATGGAGGAATTTCTACTACAAATAAAATTTTAAATTTATTAATCGATAATGGTGCTCGATTAGCAGAACCTGGTGAATTTACCAAACGAGCTTTTTTAAATGGAAGAATTAACTTGGCGGAAGCAGAAGCAGTCAGTGATTTAATTAATTCCAAAAGTGATAAACAACGTTCCTTAGCAATGAACAGTATAAATGGTCGTTTAACCAAAATAATCAAAACAATTCGTGAAAATATGTTAAATATACTCGCCAATATTGCTGTGAATATTGATTATCCAGAATATGATGATGTTCCTGAAATGACTCAAGAAAATTTAAAAAAAAGTTTGTTAAAAGTTCAAAGTGATTTACAAGTAATGTTAAAGAATGCTGAAATAGGTAAGATAATAAAAGAAGGATTAGATGTTGCTCTAGTAGGTCGTCCTAATGTTGGAAAAAGTAGTTTATTAAATGCTTTATTAAATGAAGATAAAGCCATAGTTACCAATATTTCGGGGACAACGAGAGATTTAATTGAAGGAACAACAAATATAGCAGGAATTTCTTTAAATTTAATCGATACAGCAGGTATTCATCAAACAGATGATATTATTGAACAAATGGGAGTGAAGAAAAGTAAAGAAATCATTTCCAAAGCCGATTTAATAATTTTTGTCTTAAATAATAATGAAGAACTAGAAAAAGAAGACGAAGAAATATATGATCAAATAAAAACGAAAACGCATTTAATTTTTGTAAATAAAAGCGATTTAGAACAAAAAATAAAAATTCCAAAGAATTGGGAATATATTTTAGGAAATACTACAGAATTAAATGGATTAGAAGAATTAAAAAATAAAATTATTCAAATGTATCATTTAGATCAAATAGATGCAAAAGAAAATACCTATTTATCAAATATTAGACAAGTTCATTTAGCCAAAGAATCATTACAAAATATTCAAGATGCTTTAAATGATATTCAAAAAAATATTCCAATCGATATGATAGAAATATACATAAGGAATGCATGGGAAAAATTAGGTTTGTTGATTGGCGAAACATATGAAGATGAATTAATTGATAAATTGTTTAAAAATTTCTGCTTAGGAAAATAAGGAAAGTAGGTGAGAATATGAAATATGACATAATTGTCGTTGGTGGAGGCCATGCTGGTTGTGAAGCGGCTCATATAGCAAGTTTTATGGGTAAGAAAACTTTATTAGTTACAATGAATAAAAAAAATATTGCGGATATGCCTTGTAATCCATCAATTGGAGGAACGGCGAAAGGAATTATAGTACGTGATATTGATGCTTTAGGTGGATTAATGGGAAAAGTTGCAGATAAATCTCACTTTCAAATGAAGATGCTAAATAGCAAAAAAGGTCCAGCTGTTCAATCATTACGTTGCCAAGTCGATAAAAGAGTTTATCCTAGAAAAATGTTGCATGAATTAGAAAAAATGTCTAATTTAACTATAGAAGAAGGAAAAGTAGAACATTTACTGGTGGATAATAAAATGGTTAAAGGGATCATTTTAAACGATAAAAAAGAGATCTATAGTGATATCGTGATATTAACTACTGGAACATACTTAAAAAGTAATGTATTAAGAGGTGCAGAAAAAGTGGCAAGTGGACCTCATGGGGAAGATCGAAGTAATCATTTAAGTGATCATTTAAAAGAATTAGGATTTACAATCCAAAGACTAAAAACAGGGACACCTCCAAGAATTAAATATAGTTCTATCGACTTTTCAAAATGTCAGGAAGAAGTAGGAGACAATAAATTTTATACATTTTCTCATGATGATCAACCCGCATATGATGTAACTAACCAAGAAAAATGTTATTTAGTTTATACTAATGAGAATACGCATAAAATTATTTTAAATAATTTAGATAAATCCAGTATGTATGGAGGATATGTAACAGGGATTGGACCTAGATACTGTCCTTCCATTGAAGATAAAATAGTTCGTTTTAAAGATAAAGAAAGACATCAATTATTTTTAGAACCGGAAAGTAAAGAATATGATGAATGGTATTTACAAGGTTTTTCTACAAGTATGCCTAAAGATATTCAAGAACAAATGGTTCATAGTATTGAAGGTTTAGAAAAAGCAATAATAACAAAATATGCCTATGCGATAGAATATGATGCCATTGATCCGTTACAAATATTACCGTCTTTAGAAACAAAAGTTATTGAAAACTTATTTACCGCTGGGCAAATTAATGGGACAAGTGGGTATGAAGAAGCCGCCGCTCAGGGCTTAATTGCAGGAATAAATGCAGCATGCAAATTAAATTCTAAAGACCCACTTATTCTGAAAAGAAATGAATCTTATATTGGTGTCTTAATTGATGATTTAGTTACAAAAGGAACGAAAGAACCATATCGTATGTTAACCTCTCGAGCTGAATATCGCTTACTTTTACGTCATGACAATTCAGATTTAAGATTAAGAGAAAAAGCGCATGAATATCATACCATTACGGAGCAAATGTATAAAAATTATTTACATAGAGTAGAAGATATTCAGAAATTAAAAGAGGAGTTACAACAACAAAAATTAGAGATTACTGCTGAAGTAAAAGATTGTTTTAAAAAAGAAAATTATAGTCTACCAAAAAACAAAACCAGTTTAATCGAATTATTAAAAAGACCAGAAATAAAAATATCATTTCTAGAACATTTTTTAACATTGAATTATCCTGAAGATATAAAAGAAGAAGCAGAAATTGAAATAAAATATGAAGGATATATAACCAAAATGAACAAAGAAATAGAAAAAATGTTAAAATTAGAAGAAAAGCAAATTCCACCAGATATCAATTATCAAAAAGTAAAAAATTTAGCCAGTGAAGCTCGTCAAAAATTAGAAATGATTCGTCCAATATCCATTGGGCAAGCCGCTCGAATCAGTGGGGTAAATCCTACGGATATTTCCATTTTAGCGATTTATTTAAAAAAGGAATATAGTAAAAATGAATCTTGATCAATTTATAAAAGAATTAAAAAAAAGGAATATAGTCCTTTCAACTGAACAAGTAAATTTATTAGAAAAATATAAAAATTTTTTAATTGCATACAATGAGCATACCAACATTACTGCTATAAAAGATGAAAAAAGTATTTATTTAAAACATTTTTATGATTCTATAACTTTACAAAAATATATTAAAAAGGATAGTAAAGTATTAGATATTGGGACAGGTGCTGGTTTCCCTGGAATGGTTCTTGCCCTCTTAAATCCGGATTGCCATTTTATTTTATTGGATTCTAACAATAAAAAAATTGAATTTTTAAAAGAATTGAATAAGATTTTAAATTTGAAAAATATAGAATTGATAAATGAACGAGCTGAAAAGTACATTCATAATCATTTAGAAGAATTTGATTTGGTGACCTCAAGAGCGGTAGCTGAATTACGTATATTAGCAGAACTTTCCTTACCAGCTTTAAAAATTGGAGGATCCTTTCTTCCTATGAAAGCAAAAGTGGATGAAGAATTAGAGAATAGTCAAATGACAATTGAAATACTAGGAGGACAAATTTTGGGCCAAGAAAAATTTCAATTGCCAATAGAAAATAGTGAAAGAACGATTATCAATATAATTCATAATAAAAAAACAGATAAAAGATTTCCACGTAGCTACGACAAAATTCTTAAAAAGCCATTGAAAAAGTAAGTTAAATACGGTATATTAATAATAGGATAAAGGGGCTGATTTATGTGAATATGGAGAAAAATATTCAAGAAATACCTATTGAGGATATTATCCCAAATAGATTTCAACCAAGATTAACGTTTAATGAAGAAGGATTAAACGAACTTTCAGATTCTATAAAACAACATGGAATTATTCAACCTCTTGTAGTTCGCAAATTGGGAGATAAATATGAAATTATTGCTGGAGAAAGAAGATATAAAGCAGCCACTCAAGCAGGGTTAACTAAAGTTCCGGTAATTATTTCAGATATAGATGATAATAAAAGTGCAGAAGTAGCATTAGTAGAAAATATTCAACGAAGAAACTTAACAGCAATTGAAGAAGCAAAATCTTATAAAAATTTATTAGATCGTGGATACTTAACGCAAGAACAACTAGCTGCTAAAATGGGAGTATCTCAATCTTCTATAGCCAATAAATTAAGACTTTTAAATTTAGACCCAGAAGTACAAGATGCCTTATTAAACGAAAAAATTTCCGAACGTCATGCTCGGGCATTATTGAGTTTAAATAGTCCAGAAGAACAAAAAAAATGGTTACAAAGAATTATAAATGAAAGAATGACTGTGCGCCAATTGGATATGGAACTAAAAAATTTAAAAAACAATGACAGTGAAGACGATGCAGGAATTCCTTTGGTAAATATTAATCCAAATATTGATGAAATCGTAAATAATGCGGAGGATATTAATGCCATTCGAATGCCTCACAATATGGAAACGATTATGACTCCTCCCCAAAAGGAGCCAGAGGTACCAAAACCTTCTTCTTCTGAAAATGAACCCCCTCAAAAAATGCCAAATAAGTTTTTTAATTTTTTAGAAGATGAACAAGTAAATATGGATATAGATAGTCCCGAAGAAATATTTAATAATTATGTGAATGATATCCCAAACGAAGAACCAACTGAACAAAATGATTTAAATACTGTTCCACTCAATTCTATTGAAATTCATGATGAATTAGATGACTTTGATACCCAACAGGAAAATATCGTATCAACTCCTATCCCTGAAAATAATGAACAAAAGGATTACCAAACAGAAAAAATGTTTGATCCTTTTAGCACCACTCCAGAAGAAAATCAAATTGAATTTGTTCCTCCTAAAGAAGAAAATCAACTAAACAATATTGTAGAACCCGTATCTTTAATTCATGAAGAACAATGGGTTGATCCCATGGATAGTGTGGAAAAATTAGAGCCTGATTATGAAGAAAAACAAGAAGAAGAGGTAGGAATTGATTTAAAAAGTGTCATTAATTCTATTCGAGATTTAGTAGATAATTTAAACAAAAAAGGTTGTGCAATTGAAATCGAAGAAGTTGATCTAGATAATAGTTATGATATGACTATTAAAATAAATAAAAATTAGTTTATGAAATATAAACTTTTTTTAATGTAAGAAAAAATTTTTTTTTACTCTTCCTTTTGTTCTAATTCTAAATCGATATTTCCTTCACTTCCTTTTACATAATAAAAGACACAGGCGTTATCATTTGTGGCACTTTCTCCTGTAACCGGGTCTTCTAAAACCCCAATAATATTAGGAGGTGTATCATACCAATCCGTGTTTTTATCTTTTAAAGAATCTTCAATAGTTTCCACCCAAATTTGTTTTGCCCAACGACTAGTATCTGAATTGATATCTGTTGCTTCATCATATCCTAACCAAATCATTAATAAAGCATCTTTGTTATAGCCAACAGTCCAATAATCAGTATTCGTTGTACCTGTTTTTAAGGCATATTTTTTACTCATTTGTTGAGAAATCGATAAAGCAGTAGGTGTGGTATAACTTTGAAATTTAGGATTACTAGTATTAGATAACATCTCATTTAAAATGTAGACATAATTAGAATTTAATACCAATTTTTTCGTATTTTTATGTTCATATAAAACATTACCCTCTAAATCTTCTACTTTTCGAATAAAAAAATTGTCTGTTTCATATCCACCATTTGCTAAAGTTGTGTAGCCATGAACAAATCCCATCATATTCAGTTCACTTGTTCCTAGAGCTAAAGAAGGGTTGGCAATTAAATTCCCTTCAATTCCTGCTTTTTTCGCTGTATCAACTAATGTATTTTCTCCTAAAAAGAGGTGGGTTTTAACAGCATAAATATTATCTGAGTAAGCTAAAGCAGCGGCCATTGTTATATTTTTGTTTGCATAAATATCATTATAATTAGAAGGACTATAGGTTTTATTATTGGAAAAAACAAAATTCGTTTGTTCACTTAAAAAAGTTGATGAAGAAGTCATGCCATTTTCAAGCGCAGCATAGTATAAGAAAGGTTTCATAGTTGATCCCACTTGTCGTTTTGCTTTTAAAGCCCGATTATATTGACTTTTTTGATAATCCATACCACCTGTGATCGCACGTACTGCTCCGGTATCTGGTTCCACGAATACACTCGCCACTTGTAAATTTTCATCTTGAACCGTCTTTAAAATAGATTCTTCTAATTTTTTTTGAATATTTAAATCTAAATTTGTATAGATTTTTAAACTTCCTGAATCGAGTAAAGAAGTAGGAATTCCTTTCAAAGTTTCTAATTCTTGTAAAACAGCATCTTGGTAATACATAAGCATTTGCAAATTATTGGAATCTCGTTTTCCATAGATATTTAACTTTTTTTCAAATAAATGATTATACGTATCTTCATCAATAACATGATTTTTGTACATAGCGCTTGCTACAACTTTAGCTCTATTAATAGCGTCATCATAATGAATAATAGGATTAAATTTTGTGGGATTTTTAGGAATTCCAGCGAGTAAAATAGCTTCTTCTAAAGTTAAATCTTGGGCATTTTTATTAAAATAATATTGACTAGCGTTCATAACTCCATAATTTCCCGCCCCAAAATTAATTGTGTTTAAATAACCTTCTAAAATATCTTTTTTATCATAATGTACTTCTAATTCTAAAGTTAAAAAAGCTTCTTCAATTTTTCTAGACCAAGTTTTATCAAAATCTAAATACATATTTTTAATATATTGTTGACTAATGGTAGAAGCACCCTGCACGATAGATTTATTTTTAATATTTAACATCATTGCTTTTAAAATACGGGGATAGTCAAATCCTTGATGTTTATAAAAATTTTTATCTTCAACACTAATAACTGCTTGAATTAAATGATTCGATATATTCTCTAAATTGACCCATTCACTCGTTCCACTTCCTTGATAAACAAGGGTATCGTCTTTATCATAAATATACATTTGTCCAATGTTTGTCAGTTCTAATTTTGGACTAAAATAGGCATACGTATAAAGACATGTTATGGAAATGAGAAAAACAAAAAAAACAAAAATAGTAGATTTCGTAAAAAAACATAATTTTCTCATCGTATTCACCTTTTTTTATTATGAATAAAAAAGTAAAATTTATGAGTGCAAATCTATAGTACTTATGTTATAATGTCCTAGAAAAACGAGGTGTACTTGGTGCCAGATAAAGAATTTACTTTTGTTTTCTACAAAAATGAAGAAAAAGTAATAGAAAAAAAATATAAAAAATTAGAAACGGATCATACTAAATTTAGTTTCTGTTTGTTTGATTATAAAACAGGGATAGATTTAAAAAAGAAACTTTTTACACGAGAAAATGAGGATTTTCTTTTTACTTTAGATTTAGAGAAGAAAAGTTGCCAAATTTATTTAAAAAAAGAAAATCTGACCCTTCCAGTGCAAGTCGATTATTGTGACTTATATGAAGAGAATAATAGAATAACGATTGAATATAGTATTGAAACAGACGATGTAAAAGTGAAAATGGAAATAATAATGTAGGGTGAAAAAAAGATGAATGAATATTTAAAAAGTATTATTGAAAAAGTAGTAAATATTAAGGAAAAAGTAGAAATAAAAAAATCAAATCGACCAGATTTATGCGATTATCAATATGATGGAATTTTTTCATTATCTAAAAAAATACATGTTCATCCTATGGATTTAGGAAATAAAATTGTTGAAGAATTAAAAAAGAATTCGAAAACGAATGAAATGTTTAAAGAAGTTGAATGTGTAAAACCAGGATTTATTAATTTTACTTTAACAGATGAAT
Organism: uncultured Bacilli bacterium; assembly: GCA_947591455.1. Classification (GTDB taxonomy): domain Bacteria; phylum Bacillota_I; class Bacilli_A; order RF39; family UBA660; genus MGBC108787. The sequence continues at coordinate 36,569 of CANQDC010000002.1, forward strand.
ATATAAATGAACTTTTAAATCAAATGATAACAAAAGAAAAATTTAATATTCAAATGCCTAAACAAGAGACAATAATTATTGATTATGGTGGTGCTAATGTAGCTAAACCACTTCATGTAGGGCATTTAAGACCCGCAATTGTGGGAGAATCTATCAAAAGATTATTAAAATATATGAATCAATTTGTAATTTCAGATGTCCATTTAGGAGACTATGGATTACAAATAGGGCAAGTGATTTATGGAATTCAAAAAGAAAACATCTCTTTAGAAAATATAACTTTAGAAAAATTAAATAAAATTTACCCAGAAATGAGTGCACTTTGTAAAGAAAATGCTGAGGTAAAAGAGAAATGTGAACAAATTACTAAAGATTTGCAAGATGGAGATCAAGAATATCAAAAGTACTTTCAAAAAATACTACTTATATCAAAACAGGATATTAAAAAAATTTATGACTATTTAGATGTTTCTTTTGATTTATGGCTAGGAGAATCAGATTCCTACAAATATATTCCTGCGTTAACGAATGAATTAAAACAACAAAATTTATTGAAAGAAAGTCAAGGAGCCAAAATAGTTGAAGTAGAAAAACCTACTGATAAAATCTCTATACCACCATTTTTATATCAAAAGAGTAATCATGCGTATTTATATGGAACGACTGATTTGGCTACTATTTACCAACGTCAACTAGATTTTAAACCCAATAAAATCTTATATGTTGTGGATAGTCGTCAAAGCTTGCATTTCACTCAAGTTTTCCGCGTATGTAAAAAATTACCAAGTACTCAAAATATTGATTACGAATTTTTAGGTTTAGGTACGATTAATGGCAAAGATGGGAAGCCTTTTAAAACACGTGCCGGAAACACTCCTAAATTAGAACAATTATTTAAAGAAACAGAGACGATTTTTTTACAAGATGAAATCCATGAAAATAATACATATTCTCAAGAGGATTTAAGTAAAATAGTAAATGCTATTATAAAATTTGCAGATTTACAAAATAATCGTGAAAAAGAATATATTTTTGATATCGATAAATTTTCCCGTGTTACAGGGAAAACAGGGCCTTATATTTTATATACCTATCTTCGTACAGAAAAAATTATTAAAAACAATACAACTTTTATAGACAATTTCTCTAAAACAATATATAATGTTCACGACCGTGAGTTAAGAATGAAAATAATAGAATTAGAAAATACATTAAATTATGCATTTGAAACTCGTTTACCTTCGGTTATTGCAAATTATTTATATGAATTGTGTGTATTCATAAATGCATTTTATGAAAATAATCATATTAATAATTTAGAGAATGAAAGCCAAAAGAAAGATTGGGTGACATTATTATATTTAACGGTAGAAATAATGAAAGTCTTATTAAATATTTTGGTTATTGAAATTCCATCAAAAATGTAGGAGGATAATTATGAATTTAAAAAATATAAGTAAAGAAGAATTACAGAATATGTCTTATGATGACATAGCTTATAATATACTTTTGGAAAGTAAAAAACAAATGAAAATCATTGACCTATTTAATGAAGTAGGGAAGTTAATTGACCTTTCTTCATCTGAAATTGAAGAAAAAATAGGAGATTTTTTTGAAATTTTATCTTTAGACAAACGTTTTATTATGTTAGATAATGGCTTATGGGATTTAAAAAATCGTCATGCCCAAAAAATCGTAATGGATGATGATGAAGAAGATATCGCCTTAGAAGATATAGATGACTCTTTAGAAGAAGAGGAAGAGGAAGAAGACGAGATTTTTTACGACGAAGACGACAATGATGATAGCGACGATGATTTAAAAGATTTAGTGGTTATAGATGAGGAAGAAGAATCTAATTTCTAGTATAAATTAAAATAAAATTAGAAAGAGGATAAGCATGGAAGAAAAATTAGAAAGTATAAAATCCAGATATTTAGAAGTTACGGAAGAATTAATGAAACCAGAAGTTATGAATGATTTCAAAACTTTAAAAAAACTTTCAAAAGAACAAAGTGATTTAAAAGAAATTGTAAATAAGTATGAAGAGTATTTAACTTGTCAAAAGAAAATAGAGGAAGCCAAAAGCTTAGTAGAAGATCCAGATTTTAAAGAAATGGCCGAATTAGAAATAGAAGATAATTCTAAAAAAATAGAAGAAGTAAAAAAAGAATTAGAAATTTTACTAATTCCTAAAGATGAAAACGATGGAAAAAATATTATTATGGAAATTCGAGGAGCTGCTGGAGGAGATGAAGCCAATATTTTTGCTGGTGATTTACTTCGCATGTATACTTATTACGCTGAAAAAAATGGGTGGAAAATTGAAATAAATCATCAAATTGAAGGAACTTCAGGAGGTTTTTCTCAAGTAGAATGTACTATTAAAGGGGATAATGTCTATAGTAAAATGAAATATGAAAGTGGAGCCCATCGAGTACAAAGAGTTCCTCAAACAGAAACACAAGGAAGAATTCATACATCAACGGCTACCGTTTTAGTTATGCCAGAAATAGATGATATAGATATTGATATCAAAGAAAGTGATTTAAAAATAGATGTATATCATTCTAGTGGAGCTGGAGGACAATCAGTCAATACTTCCAACTCAGCCGTACGAATCACACACTTACCTACAAATACCGTAGTTACTTGTCAAAATGAAAGAAGCCAATTAAAAAATAAAGAATTAGCCATGAAACTATTAAAAATTCGAATTTATGATCAACTTCAACAAGAAAAATTAGCCTCTGAGGGGAATGAAAGAAAAAGTAAAATTGGTACAGGAGATCGGTCAGAAAAAATTCGTACTTATAATTATCCTCAAAATCGAGTTACAGACCATCGAATTGGATTTTCAGTAATGAATTTAGATCGCGTTATGGATGGCGATTTAGAGCCGATAATCGATGCCTTAATAACAGAAGATTTAAAAAGAAAACTTGCAGGTGATTAATCACTTGTTTTTTTATAGGAGCACGTAATGAAACCAGATTTTATAACAAATAATGATTGGGAATTAGTAAAAAAACTATATCCTGATAAAATCGATGAAATGATAGATAAATTAAATAATAATTATCCGATCCAGTATATGATTGGTTATGTTGATTTTTATGATACAAAAATAAAAGTAAATGAAAATGTACTCATACCAAGATTTGAAACGGAATATTTAGTTGAAAAAGTTTATTATAAGTTAAAAGATTATCCTAAAAATTCCTTAAATATAGTAGATATTGGGACGGGAAGCGGATGTATAATTATTAGTTTAGCCAAAAAAATTCAACAACAATTTGAAGGGATAGATATATCACCGAATGCCTTACAAGTTGCTCGTGAGAATGCCATTTTAAATCAAGTAAATATAAAATTTCAAAAAATGGACATATTAACGAATACACTATCAAAAAATTATGATGTGATTATTTCTAATCCTCCTTATGTTTCTAAAACCGAAGAAGTAGATCCTAAAATCAAATTTGAGCCCCAAAATGCAATCTATGCCCAAAAAAATGGATTAGAATTTTATGAAAGGATTCTATCTATAATTCCTAATACACCCAAACTAATTGCTTTTGAAATTGGGATGACTCAAAAAAAAGAAATAATGAATATGGCTCAAAAAAAATTTCCAAACTCAATAATCACGGTTGAAAAAGATTTAACTGGAAAAGATCGTTATATTTTTATTGAACATAGATAAAGAAATTTTTCTTGACAGTACTTTTTTAAATTTATAAAATGTTAATGTATGAATAAAAAAGGTAGTATTAAATAATAATAATTTAAGGAGTAATTATATGATACAAATTATTTATTATATATTATTTATAGTAACATTATTATATGGTATATATTTTGTGATTACTGGGTTATTTGCTTTTAAAAATACTGAATCAAAAATAAAAAATCATGTTGCAAAAACAAAATTTGCAATATTAATCGCCGCCCGAAATGAAGAAAATGTCATTGGGGATTTAATAAAAAGTCTGAAAGATCAAAATTATCCTACAAATCTTTATGATGTTTATACATTAATAAATAATTGTACAGATAATACTCTAGAAGTAGCAAAAAAATCTGGTTCTAAAATAATTAATATTACGGAAAAAGTAAAATCCAAAGGCGAAGTATTAAAAATTGCTTTTCAAAAATTATCAAAAAAGAATTACGATGCATATATAGTTTTTGATGCTGATAACATTGTTCATACGAATTTTTTAAAAAAAATGAATGATTCTTATCAATCAGGATATAAAGTAGCCCAAGGTAGAAAAGATAGTAAAAATTTAGAAGATAATTGGCTTAGTGCAAGTTATTCATTATTTTATTATATTCAAAATTTTTTCTTTAATAAATCAAGATTTAAAATTGATGCCGCGGCTGCTATAAATGGAACAGGATTTATGGTAGCTAAAGAAGTTATAGATGGTGGATTTAATCCTAAAACAATTACTGAAGATATAGAATTATCCATTATTTGTGTATTACGGGATATAAAAATAGCTTATGTGGAAGAAGCCATTACTTATGATGAACAACCAACGAAATTTATTGATTCATGGCACCAACGTAGTCGTTGGAGTAAAGGAATTATTGATTGTAATCGTCTTTATCGAAAAGATTTATTAAAAAAATTTATTAAAGAGTTTGATTTTTCGGCTTTAGATAAAATATTGTTTAGTGCAGCACCTTTTGTAGAAACGTTAGCTGTTTGTTTAACTTTTGTATTAGCTCTATTTAATATTTTAGGAATTGAATTGAATGATATATTTTCTTACTTGTTCTCATTAGGAGTTATATTTTTTATGATAACCTATATGTTAGGAGTCATTTTAAATATTTTTGTATTAATCTTTTATAAAAGAGATATTTATGAGTGCTTACACGGTATATTTTTATTTTCCTTGTTCTTGATTAGTTGGATACCTATTAATGCTATTTATATATTTAAAAAAGATTTAACATGGCATCCAATCAGTCATAATAAAAAAACAAATATGGAAGCCCTATTAAATCAAAAATGAATAAAATAAAAAAAAACAAGACATAATTATTTAGGTGATAAAATGAAAAAAGGAATAATTGTCTTGTTTTTATTAACTGTTTTTTTCTTAAATACGCATAAAGAAGAATATATAATTCCTTCAGATGCAATTCGTTTTAGAGTCATTGCGAATAGCAATAGTTTTGCTGATCAAGCTTTAAAAGTAGAAATAAAAAATAATATTGAAAATATTGTAAAGACAGATATTCTACAAACCAAAAATAAGATAGAAGCTGAAAATGTTTTAGAAAATAATATTCCAAAAATAAAATCAATGATAGATCATTATGGCATATCGTATAATGTAAATTACGGAGATAACTTTTTCCCTGAAAAAAAATATAAAGGTGTAGTCTATGAAGAAGGAGAGTATGAATCTTTAGTTGTTACCCTAGGTAGTGGAAAAGGAGATAACTGGTGGTGTGTAATGTTCCCACCATTATGTCTATTAGAAACAGACCAAGAAAATACGGATAATATAGATTATCAATTTTTTGTAAAAGATATTTTTGATAAATATAAGTAATGAAAATGAAATTCTCTTAGTATATTTTATTAGGAGGATTTTTTTTATGGGAGAATTAATTACAGTTTTTATTATAGCAATTGCTTTAAGTATGGACACATTTTCACTTTCTTTAGGAATAGGAACGTATCATTTCCCACGAAAGAAAATGCTGTTATTTTCAAGTATTGTTGGCATGATGCATTTTCTAATGCCATTACTTGGGAATTTTATTGGAAATACCATTATTTCTTTTTTTACTTTAAGTAGTGATTTTTTATTAGGAGTCATTTTACTTTATTTAGCCATTTCAATGTTAATTGACTTGTTTAAAAAAGAAGAAAAAGAATGGCAACTAAATTTGTTTAGTATGTTCTTATTTGCTTTTGGAGTATCCATAGATAGTTTTTCAACTGGATTAGGTCTTCAAGCGATAACAGATAACCTATTAGCAACTGTGATTATATTCTCAATAACGAGTTTCTGTTTTACTTATCTTGGATTACTAATTGGTAAATATGCAAATAAAATTTTAGGTATATATGCTACTATTTTTGGATCAATTTTATTAATTTTAATAGGAATATTCCATTTGTGTAAATAAAATGTAGCAGAAATTGACAAGAAGGGAAGATTAATTTTAAAATGAAATTAAAGGATTGTGATAACGATATGCAAAAAATGATTATTCAAGGTGGGAATAAGTTATCTGGAACGATTACTATCAATGGTGCTAAAAATAGTGCTGTGGCTCTTTTACCAGCCGCTATCCTGTCAGGTGGTAAAACGGTTATTACCAATGTACCTGATATAACCGATGTGGAAGTATTAAGTGAAATTATTAAACAATTAAATGGAACAATTACAAAAGAAAAAAATAGGGTAATTATAGACTCTAGTCAAATTATGAACAATCCCATTTCTAAAGATTTATCAAGTAAGCTTAGAGCTTCCTATTATTTTATGGGTGCTTTATTAGCCAAATTTAATTACGTAGAAATTTATTATCCAGGAGGATGTAATTTTGGTGCTCGTCAAATTGATTATCATTTAAAAGGCTTTGAAGCCCTTGGTGCCAAAGTGAATATGGAACAGGAAAAGTTCATTATTACCGCTAAAGAATTAAAAGGGGCGCAAATAAAATTACCTTTTCCCAGTGTAGGAGCAACCATTAATCTTATGCTAGCTGCCACAAAAGCTCATGGAAAAACCGTCATATATAATGCTGCGAAAGAACCAGAAATCAAAAATGTTGCTGATTTTTTAAATAAAATGGGTGCAAATATTACGGGAGCTGGTTCGGATACAATTGAAATTCTGGGGGTAACTGAACTTCATGAGGCCATAATTGAAGTGATACCAGATCGAATTGAAGCAGGAACATATATTATTGCGGGAGCTTTGATGGGAAAGAACTTAACGATAAAAAATGTTAACATAAAACATTTAAAAGCCTTTTTAAATACTTTAGAACAAATGGAAATACCTTTTTCGGTAGGGAAAAATGAAATTACAATTTCAGAAGCAAAAGAAATCAAACCTATAGATATAGAAACCAAAGTATATCCTGGGTTTCCTACTGATTTAGCACAACCTATTTGTGTATTATTATTAAAAGCACAAGGAATTTCTCATGTAAAAGAAAATATCTATCATAAACGTTTAGGACATGTTAAATATTTAAATAAAATGGGCGCAAACATTATAATAGATGATTTTACAGAAAAAATTATCGGTCCTGTAGAATTACATGGAACCGAAGTCGAAGCAAGCGATTTACGAGCAGGGGCTACTCTTTTTCTTGCTGCTTTAATTAGTAAAGAAAAAACAATTATAAGCAATGTAGAATATATTTTAAGAGGATATGAAAAAATTGTTCGAAAATTATCAAGTGTTGGTGCTAATATTCGCATTGAAACAATAAAATAGTATAGGAATATACTTTTTTTTATGGGGGTTTTATGAAATATAAAATATTAATTATTTTAATTTTAGGAACTATAATTACTTCAATTATTTATTTTAATGTAGATCATTCAAAACAAAATATTTTAGCATTAGGAGATGGACTATCTTATGGAATGACCGCCTACCATGTAGAAGGCTATGATTTTAATGACTATTTAGTAGAATATATAAATAAAGATGGAAAATTAAACAAATATTATCGCTTTTTTAATGAAACGGATGAAACCGTAGAAAGTTTAATTACAAAGATAAATAGTAATATTTTAAATTTAGACAAACATACAAGAATAAAGCATGCTATCAAAGATGCAGATCTTATTACCATTGCCTTAGGAATGGATGAACTAAATAATTATGCTTTAAAAAATAATTTAGGATCAACTAAAATAAATGGTTTTTTAAAAAAATATGATGAATTACTAAAACTAATCACAAGTTTAAACCATAAAAAAATTCTAATTATAAGTATGTATCCCTCACAACTGATTTCTATGACGAAAGTACAAAAAATAAACAATAAAATTCAAGAACTATGTCAAAAATACAAAGTAGTTTTTATAGATATATCCAAAATCAGTAATAATAAAGAGTATTTTGCTTTAGAAAAAAGTTACTATCCAAATTATAAAGGTCAAAAATATATATTTGATATTATAAAGAAATACTATGATGGGTTACCAACAATTCTTTAAATAAGGATTTCAATCAAAAATCTATTGCTAATTTGTAAACTTATGATATAATACATAAGACAAAGGAAATTACTATGCCTAGGATTAGGTATGGCGAAAGGAGTGTAATATGAAAGCAAATATACATCCAGAAATGAAAGAAACTACAATTAAATGTGCCTGTGGAGCTTCATTTAATACAAGATCAACAAAAGAAAATATTGAGGTAGAAATTTGCAGTAAATGTCATCCTTTTTATACTGGAAAACAAGGAAATGCAAAACGTACTGGAAATATTGAAAAGTTTAATCGTAAATATGGATTAAATAAAGATGACAAAGCTGCATAAGCAGTTTTTTCTTTGGAAAGAATATGTTAAAATACAATTAATGAGGAAAAAATATGAAAAAATTTAAATATCTTTTAAAAAGAATCACAAGTATGAATTTTAAAAATTTCTTTAAAACTATCAATGACGTGCATAAAAAAACAAAACAAAATAGAATATACTTATTTTTTGATATCATATATTGTGGATTGAAATATCAAGCCGGATATATTGATTATAATTTATTTGAAATGTATAAAATGAATAAATATGAAAGAAAGACAATCATTACCAGAGGAATAAATAATGAATACATAAAAAAATATAATAATCCAAAATATATGCATTATTTTAATAGTAAAATTGCCTTTAATAAAGAATTTAATAAGTATTTAAATAGAAATTGGATGGAAATAACGGGAAAGAATATTAAAGAATTTAAAACTTTTTGTAATAAACATAAAACAATTGTAGCCAAACCCGATAGTTCTTCTTGTGGTAAAGGGGTAGAAATCATTGAAGTAAAAAATAAAGATATTAAAGATTTATATCAACGTTTACTTGAAAATAAACAAATTTTAATCGAGGAAGAAGCGAAGCAATGTAAAAAAATAATGGAGCTTCATCCTGAATCAATTAATACAGTTCGAGTGGTAACTTTATTAGGGAGTGTTGTTGTTGCTTTTTTACGTATAGGAAATAATCATAATCATGTGGATAACTTTAATCATGAAGGTTTAGTAGCTCCCATTGATATCGAAACAGGTACAATAAATTATCAAGCATTAGACAAAAAGAAAAATTTATATACCAAGCATCCAATTACAAATAAAAATATTGTTGGATTAAAAATACCTAAATGGAAAAAAATAAAAGAATTATGTGAAGAAGCTTCTTTAGAAATTCCGGAAGTTGGTTATGTAGGATGGGACGTTTGCATCGGCGAAGAGAAATGTTTTTTTATTGAAGGAAATGAATTCCCAGGCCATGATTTGTACCAACTTCCTCCACATAGAGAGGGAAATATAGGACTTTTACCAGTATTTAAAAAGGCCGAAGAAAGGAAAATAGAAAAATGAAAATATTTATTGGTTCAGATCATCGAGGAGTAAATCTAAGAAAACAAATTATAAATGGGCTAGAGGAAGATGGAATTAAGGTTGAAGAAACAAAACTGCAAAATTTTGATTTAGATGATTATCCTGATTTTGCCTTTGATATCGGTGAAAAAGTTATTAAAAGTGAAGATAATTTAGGAATTTTAATTTGTGGTAATGGAATAGGGATTAGTATTGCAGCCAATAAAGTAAAAGGGATTCGTTGTGCCAGAGTTTTATCGGAAGACGATGCTTTTAAAGCGAAAAATCATAATGGGGCGAATTGTATTGCTATCGGAGCAGATATGCCTTTTGAAAAGGCAATGGAAATTATTAATGTATTTATAAGTACGAAAAAAGCAACAGAAGAAAGACACATAAAACGAATTCAAAAAATCATAAATTATGAATCTGGAGAATAAAATGAATTATAAATTATTGTTATATGTATTTAATATTATGGCTATATTTTATGTCTTAAGTGGAATAAATTTTAATAATTTATTTAAGAAAAATAAAGTAATAGAAAGTCGTCTATTTGTTATGATCCTTGGCTTTATACTTGCTTATTTATTAACAAATTTTGTTTTTGATTTTTTAAATGTAAGTGCAATCTTTTAAGGAGAAATACTATGAAAAATAAAATATTATTAGGAGTAGTAGTATTTTTAGGAATTGTTTTAATTGTAGTGATTGAAAATAAACCCAATCACTCTTTTTTTTCTCAAGAAAAAACCATTACGATAAAAAATGAAAATGATAAATTACAAGAATTAAATTTAGAAGATTATCTAATTGGAGTGTTAGCAGCAGAAATGCCCGCTTTATTTGATATTGAAGCTTTAAAAGCTCAGGCAGTAGCAGCCAGAAGTTATGCGGTATATAAAATTGAACATACAAAAAATGATTACGATATTTTAACCTCTATTACCAATCAATCTTACATTACCAAAGAAGAAATGCAAGAAAAATGGCAAGAAGAGTATCAAAAATACTATGATAAAATTTCTTTAGCAGTTCATAATACTGAAAACGAAGTTATGTATTATAACAATGAAATTATCGAAGCTTTTTATTTTTCTATGAGTAATGGTAAAACAGAAGAGGCAAGTACAGTTTTTAAAGAAAATTTACCTTATATCGAATCAGTAGAATCTAATTGGGAAAAACAAGATAAAAATTTTGAAGTTACAAAGCAGTTTTCTAAAACAGAATTTTGTCAATTATTAAATATAGAAAATTGTAGTGAGCTAACTATAAGTAATATAGAAAAAAGTGATTCAGGAAGAGTATTAAATTTAAAAATTAATGACAAAGAATTTTTAGGAACAGATATAAGAAAAAAATTAAATCTTCGTTCTACAGATTTTCAAATTGTAGAAAAAGAAAATACTTTGATAATTACCACAAAAGGGTATGGGCATGGTGTAGGAATGAGTCAATATGGAGCAAATGGTATGGCGAAAGAAGGGTATAATTATAAAGAAATCTTAAATTACTATTATAAAGACATTACAATAAAGAAAATGGTATAAAACAAAAAAATATGTTCAGACTTACTAGTAGGAAGGTGAGTCAAATGACAAATAGAAAATTAAGAGGATATGTGAAACCAACCATTTTTATGATTAGTATTAGTATTATCTTACTATCTTTAATGGTATTAGGACGTAATCAAAAAACTTCAAATGGAGTAGATCAAACATATGTTATGAACGCTTTAATTGATACTGTGACACCAGTTGTAAATACAGAAACAAAGGAAATTATAAAACCGTATATTAATGAAAATGTATCAATAAATAAAGCCTTCTATAACAAAGATGCAACAGAAGAAGAACAAAAAAATGCTTTAATTTATTATGAAAATACTTATTTACAAAATAGTGGAATCATATATGCTGGAAATGAGGAATTTGATGTTGTAGCAGTTTTAGATGGGACCATAATTGATGTTAAAGAAGATGAAATATTAAATACAGTCGTTTATGTAGCACACGAGAATAATATAACAACGATCTATTATGGATTAAAAGATGTAAACGTAAAAGTAAATGATCAAGTTACCCAAGGACAAGTATTAGGAAAAAGTAACACGAATAAATTTTGTGAAGACGGATACTCATTACTTTTTGAAGTAAATAATAATGGCCAAGTTATGAATCCAGAAGATTTTTATGTTATGAATTTAAATGAAATAAATTAAGAATAGACAACCCCAGATAAAAATATATTTTATCAAGGGGTTGTTTAATAAATGGATCAAAAAATAAAAGACAGAATAAAAAAAGAAACTGATTACATATTAACTACAAAAGATACATTAAGAAATGTAGCCAAAAAATTTAAAGTAAGTAAAAGTACAGTTCATAAAGATATGAGTGAAAGACTATATAAATTATCTCCTGAATTAGCTGATAAAATAAGAAATATTTTAAATGAACATTTAGAATATAGACATATTAAAGGAGGAGAATCAACCAAAATAAAATATCAAAAAGCCTAGATATGAAGGTGATTTATGAAAAAAGAAAGATATATTTGTTATATCAATGATAATATGCTTTATTTACTCGATCAAAGAAAAAATGATCTATATGAAACCAAATGTAAATATTTAAAAGAAGATGAAATTCAAGATGAACAAAAATTTTATTTTGAATGGAATGAATTCATTAGAAAAAATAAGATAAAAATTTCTTTATTTGGTTATAAAATAAAAGTAATTACTAAAAAAAATATGAATGGTATTCAAATATCAAAATTAAAAGAGATTTTAGAAGATTATTTTCAAAAAGTTACTTTTCTTTTTTTAGAAGATTTATTATCTTTAAATAAGAAAGAAGCTATGCTAAATATAAATACTACCTATATAGAATTCATATATTTAAAAAAAAGTGAAGTTCAAATTTTAAGAATACCTCTTTATTTATTTAGTGGAAAAGAATTTAAAGCCATTTCATTTGTAATAAATTCAATCTTTTATCCAAGTAAAGTTATATTATATGGAAATAATTCCAAAATTCCAAAATTGGCATTACAAATTCACAAAGAATTAAAAATCGGAGCAACTTATTCAGAAAATTACAACACATATATTTTAGAAAAATATATAATTTAATGCACTCAAAAAAAGAGTGTGTTTTTTTTATAAAAATTATGCTATAATTGCAAATAGTAAACTAAAGGAGTTGCAGTATGATAAGGATTATAATTGTTGAAGATGATAAAGATATGCAAGCGGAGTTAAAAAATATTTTAAGAGAAACAGATATTATTAAAGAAGAAATAAAAATTGAATATTTTACAAAATTTTCGAAAGAGCTTAAAAATATTATCAAAGATCCATCCGAACGTAAAATATTTATTTTGGATATAGAACTAGCAACGAAGGTAAGTGGAATCGATATAGCTAAATATATAAGACAAAATGATTGGGAAAGTGAGATTATATTTATTACCTCTCATGATAAAATGTTCGAGACAGCTTATCGTAATGTTTATGAAATCTTTGACTTTATTGAGAAATTTCATCATTTAGAAACAAGATTAAAGAAAGATCTTAAAGTAATCTATAAGAAAAATTTTGATAACAAAATGTTTAAATTTAATAGTAGAAATATTGATATTCAAATTTTTTATCGTTCCATTACTCATTTATATAGAGATAAAGAATCTAGAAAATTAATTATTTGTACAGATAACAATAATTATGCAATCAATATTAGTGTAGCAGATTCATTAAATCTTTTAGATGAAAGATTTAAAATGGTTCATAGAGCTTGTATTGTAAATACAGATAGAGTTGAAGTATATAATTGGGTAAAAGGCTTTTTTATTCTAGACAATGGTAATAAAGTTCATATGCTATCAAGAAAATTTAAGAAGGAGATTGAAGAAGTAAATGAAAGAAATAATTGAAATTATCCCCTATTTTATTGGTTGCTTGATAAATGTGACGTTATGTCATTTATCATATATAAAATTAAGTGATGATCAAGAATTAACTATTAAAACTTTCATTGTAAGTTTTATTGTTTCCATAATAATTTTACTAAATAATTGCTATAATAATTTATGGTTAAAAGTTGTTATAACTGCACTTGCTTTTTGTATAAGTTTTAAAATACTGTATAAAGAGAATATGAAAAAAACTATAATTAAATATATAATTATATATACGATGTTGACAATTTTAGAAATAGTAGTAACAAATATATTATTAAATACTGGAATAATGATTAACAATAGTGCGATAATTTTACATACATATATGAAAATGCTATTATCGATTATAATTCCAGGCATTGAATACCTGCTTTTTTCTATATCCATAATCAATAAAATATTTAAGAAGATAATTAATTTTTTTATTATAAATATAAATTATTTGAATGTTGCTTATATTTTTATAATTACTGGAACGACTTTAGGAATGTTAAATATTCAAAATTTTGCAACTAAAGGATCATTAAAATTAATTATAATATTATATATCATGTTCTTGTTATTATTTATTATCATTATAAAATCGAAATCAAAAGAAGAATTTTTAAAGAAATCAAATGAACGGCTAGTGGAATATAATGAAAAATATGGACAATTTTTAGATGAATATAAAGTATATAAACATAATATTAAAAATAAACTAGTAGGTATGAAAGCATTTGGTAATAAAAAGATAAATTCATTAATTGATGATTTATTAGAAGAAGAAACAACATTTAGCATAAAAAATAATAATTTATATAATGTTCCTAATGGAATAAAAGGTATTGTAGCTGAAAAATTATATAATATAAATATTCATGCAATCATTGATAATAATTTAAAAGGCGATCCATTTATTAAATTGCAACCAAAAGAATTTAATAGTATATCGGAAGCAATTGGAATATGTATTGATAATGCAGTAGAAGCAAGTATCGAAACCAAGGAACCAGTAGTTTTATTAGACTTAAAAGAAGACGATGATTATATTTTTATAAAAATAGGAAATAACTTTTGCAACGATATTAATATTGAAGAATTAGGGGATAAATATTATTCAACTAAAAACAGAAATAGTGGATTAGGATTATTTTCTATAATGAGAAATAAATTTATAAAAGAAAAAATATCTATTATTAATAATTTTTATTATATAGAATTAAAAATAAAAAAAGCACGCTGTTAAACTCGCGTGTTTTTAATTATTATTAAAGCATTTCTTCAGGACATTCTGTTTCATCCCAAAGTCCAACATAAGTAAAAGTTGAAACTCCATTATTAGCAATTTTAGCTAAAGCTGCTAATGCATTTGCAAAAAATACTGCCATTTAAAACGCCTCCTTTCCATTGTTTAAATATATATTTAAATTTATTTAAACCACACTTTTCTTATAAAAACGATAATTTTTATAAGGTTGCTTAAAAATAAAATAAGTAATAGGACATGTACATATAAAATTTAATGTTAAAATAACACATATAATTTCTTTAAAATTATTTATATTAAATATACAAGATAACATTATTAATATTAAGATATAAGTAAGAGCTATAAATTTATTTACTATTCTTTTATTTTTATTTAGTAAAGGTCTTGCCTTCGTATCAGAAGGAGCCCATAATAAAATAGCCAGTATACCAATAACATAAATAGAATATATAATTACATTTGATAATTCATAATGACTTATTAAAAAAGGAAAAATAATATAAGTAGTTAAAGAGATAATCCAACAATAAATATTCTTTGTTGCATGAATACCAAAAGTAAAACCTCTTAATACAGAATAAAACAGTAATGTAAAAAAAGTAATTTGAAATGTATGTAAAAATATAGATAGAAATAATATAACAAATGATTTAGTAAAAAAAGAATAAAGAGATTCTAAGGTATATTTAAATATTTTTTCTTGTTTACTATCACATACATTGTTTTTTTTTAAATAGTTAATGGAACTATTAACAAATACTTCTTTCACTTTTCTCACCTACGTTAAAAAAATCATAGCACAGAAAATATCAAAAAAATAAAAAGAGGAGTAAGAAAATAATTATCAGTTTGAAATTAAAAAAATGAAAATATTTAAATAATAAAATTTTATTTTAAACAAAAAACAAACATTTTGAAACAAAATTATTGGAATATTTTTCATAATACATTATCCTTAGGAAGGCGAAAGCAAAGCAATGCTGTATATTTTGCCAGTTGTATATAATGTAGTTTCAGCATTGAATGGTAGTAATAAGTATTTTGAAGAAGAAAAGAGGTGTGAGTTATGTGTGGTAAAGTAAAATGGTTCAACAATGACAAAGGATATGGTTTTATAGAATGTGACAACTTAGAAGATATTTTTGTACACTATTCTGCAATTATTAAAGATGGCTATAAAACTTTAAAAGAAGGTGATATTGTAAACTTTAAATTAGTGGAAACTTCCAAAGGATTACAAGCCATAGATGTAAGTTGTGCTGAATTAACTACTGTTTAGTAGTTTTTTATTTACTCAAAATATGATATACTCCTATTAAGGAAGTGATGGTATGAATATTAATATTAGAGGAGATAAAGTAACAGTTACTAAAGCTATGAAAGCTCAAATAGAAAGTAAGCTATTAAAACTAGAAAAGTATTTCAAAGATGCTAGTAACATTACGGCATATGTTAATATTAAAATTACAAATCAAAGTCAAACAATAGAAGTGACAATTCCAACAAGTAAATTTACTGTAAGAAGTGAAGAAAGTAATGAAGACTTATATACAGCTGTAGATTTAATTATTGATAAAATAGAAAGACAAATAAGAAAAAATAAAACAAAATTAAAAAAGAAATATAAAGATATAGAGCCACTAGATTTTAACTTAGATTTTGAAAATGAAGAAAAAATTGTAGAAAGTAAAATTATAAAAAGAAAAAATTTAGAAATGAAACCAATGGACGAAGAAGAAGCATTAATTCAATTAGAATTATTAGGACATGACTTTTTTATTTTTAAAAATATAGAAGAAGAGTGTGTTTCAGTAATTTATAAACGTAAAGATAAACATTTTGGAATCATTAATGTGAAATAGGAAGTTATTTTAAATGACTTCTTTTTTTTTAACTTGTGCAAGATAAAAAGATGAATTATAATAAAGATGTAAAATAGGAGGAAGAGAAATGAAAATAGAAAGATATAAAGAAAACAAAAAAGTAAGAAATACCCTCCTAACTCTAGGAATAGCAAGTGTGA
>CANQDC010000003.1 GCA_947591455.1 uncultured Bacilli bacterium
TAATAAAAATGTTGTAATATTAGCTAGTGATCAAAACGGAAGTGGACTTGCAGGATATTATATTGGAAATAATCCAATTTGTGAGAATAATTCTTACAAAGCAACTAGCAAAGAAAAAGTAGAACAAACATTTGACAATGGAACGTATTATGTATGTGTAAAAGATAAAGTAGGAAATACCAGTAATACCGTTTCCTTCAGCGTTAGTAAAATTGATAAAATAAAACCGACTTGTGAAATATTTGCTTCAGGAGAGAAAGGAACTAATGATTGGTATACAAGTAATGTTAGTTTTTCTTTAACACCACACGATGAAGGAGGAAGTGGAGTCAGAAGTAAAAAAATCTCTTCAGAAAAACTTACCATGAATACCAAATCTTATGTTGTTAATGGAGTGGTTATTGATCAAGCCGGAAATGAAGGAACTTGTACTATAACAGTCAAAAAAGATGATAAAACTCCGAGTCTTACTGTGAATAAAACCAGTGTTACAATTGATCAAGGGGCCTCAGAATCTATTACAAAATATTATACCGAAAGTACGGGATTAAGTGGAGCAAGTACAAAGTGTATGTATAATGGCACCGAAATTAGCAATATCAGTTCCTTGTCTTTGGGCGTATATCCAGTGACATGTACAATTACTGGTGGTAATGGAAAAACATCAAACAAAACAATTACTTTTAGACATAGATATAAATCCACTTTAGCTTGTAGTGGGAATAGAACTTTAAGTAATGGGACATGTACATATTATTATGAAAATAACGAAACGCAATGTGGATGTTCGGTTTATAAGAGTTGTTCTAATTCAAATTGTACACCTATTTATAAAGAAAAAGCTGCTGCTCCTTGCGATTGTATCCAATATTCTTGTACTTTGTATCAATCTTGCCAAATATGTCATGGTACTGCCTGGGTTGCATGTGAGGGTAAGTTTAAATATACGGTTTATTATCATGCTGATAGTCCTTATTTTCAATGTTGTACAACACCAGAACCGGAACGTCAGAAAGACTGTGGTACGGAAACTGTATATGGTTCCGAATGCAATAATGCAACTTCTAAAAAATGTTCAAAATATAAATCTTGTCGGGATTCCTCATTTGGAATACAAGGTTATGAATCTTGCCGTGATTCATCTTGTGGGTGTGAAACGGCAAAAAATTGTACTAAAACGGAGAATCAATATTTATATAATGCTTGTACTCAAAAGGGAAATGATGGCAGCTATGGGACCGTAAATAATACGGATAAATATTGTTATTTTTAGGAGAAGAATATGAAACATAAAATTATATTATACATTCCTATATTTTTTCTAATATTTTTAGTTGCTTTTTTTACCACTTTTTATGTTGTTAAATTTTTTCATAACAGGAATACAAATATACCGGAAGTTACAGAAACGATAGAAGAAAAAAGCTGTCTTCTCAAAACTTTTGAAAATGAAGACGAAATTTCTTATATCAAAGTCAATATGAAAGTGGAAAAAGACAAAATTTTAAATAAAAGTTCTGAAGTATTTATAAAGTGTTTGAATAAAAAATATTTTCAAGAATTAGAAAATAATGAGGGATTTAAGCAAAATCGTCATTTTGATGAAGCAAATTTACAAATTACTTTATCGAATAATGATTATATGGATTTTACAACGCGTGATGAAATAGTCTCTTATCAAAATTATATAAATTCTTTAAAGGAAATAGGGTATATTTGTGATTAAAAAAAGCTGATTAACTATTTAACAAGCTTTTTTCTTTTATACGTGATATAATACATACGTTTTGGAAGTGATAACCATGAAATTTAATATTATAACTCTTGGATGTAAAGTAAATTTATATGAAAGTGAAATTATGAAAGAGAAATTAATTCAGAACGGTTTTCTTGCAACGGATTTTGATCAAGCTGATATTGTAGTAATAAATACCTGTTCAGTCACAAATATGGCGGATAAAAAATCTTTGAGACAAGTAAAACATGCTAAGAGGGCGGGTAAAATTCTTGTGGTATGTGGATGCAGTTCTGAAAATCATCAAGTCGATTATCAAAGTCAAGGAATAGACATTTTAATCGGAAATAAAGACAAAAGTAAAATTGCTTCCATACTTTTACAATATTTAAAAACCAAACAGGCAATTACTTGTTTTTATAATCAAGAAGAGTATGAATTTGAAGATATGACAATTGACAAATTTTTGGATCACACAAGAGCATTTGTAAAAATTCAAGATGGTTGTAATAATTTTTGCAGTTACTGTATTATTCCTTATGTCAGAAAAAATATTCGAAATAAAGAGTTTCAAAAAGCGATAAATGAGATTAAAACGTTAGTGAAAAATGGCCACAAAGAAATTGTTTTAACTGGAATTCATACAGGATCCTATCATACACCAGAAGGGCATGATTTAACCGATTTAATTCATGAGATAAGTAAAATAGAGGCGTTAAAAAGAATCAGAATTTCTTCTATTGAAGCGACCGAAATCAATGATAAATTATTACAAGAAATTAAAGAAAATCCAAAAATCGTGAATCATTTTCATATTCCCTTACAATCTGGAAGTGATGCAATACTAAAACGAATGAATCGTAAATATACTGTTGAGTTTTACAAAGAAAAAATAGCAGCCATTCGAAATATAAAGCCGGATGTAAGTATTACCACCGATGTTATCGTGGGACATCCATATGAAACCGATGATTTATTTTTAGAAACTATAAAAACATGTCAAGAAATAAATTTTGCCAAAATTCATGTTTTTCCTTATTCGAAACGTGATGGAACATTATCCAGTACAATGCCTATGCAAGTAGAAGAGAAAATAAAAAAACAAAGAAGCAAAACACTAGGAGAAATTAGTAAAAATTTAGAAGAAAGTTTTTTTAAAAAACATTTAGATCAGCAAGTAGAAGTGTTAATTGAAGAAGTTTTTGAAAATGAATCAATTGGTCATACTACCAATTATTTGAAGATTAAAGTAAGTGAAAAATTAGAAAAAAATGAACTGTATCTGGTTCATTTAACAGATGTACAAGATGGATATTTACTTGGAAAAAGAAAAGAAAAAGTTAGTTTATGACTTTTTCTTTCATTTTATATGAAATCATCGTATCAGTTAGTCCTAATAAATAATCTGCCGAAACATCTAATATTCTACATATATTAGCTAAATAAGTAATTGGCATAACGTTCACCCCTTTTTCATAGCGAGCATATTGTTGTTGTTTTAATCCTAGTTGATTGGCAAGTTCCTTTTGAGTCATATTTCTACAATCGCGAACCCATTGTAGACGATCCGTATAGTACATATTTACCTCCTTAAGATTTTTATACTATTCATCCAAAACGATGTGTCGATATATGAACACATTTGTTGTAATAAAATAAGTGTAAAAAAGGAAGTAAAAAAGAAAAGAAGTTATTATTTAAAAGCTTCTTTTATTTTATCAGTATTTTTAAAATTTAATTTGGCAATATCATTTAATTTCTCAAAACCATATTTTTTGACGATTTCAACTCCAACTTCATCGACTATTGTGTTGGCTCCTTTGGGTATTTGAATATCTAAATTTCTCGAAAGCTCATCCATTTTTAATAAAAAGATATAACGACTGATGACGCTCGCCACAGCTACACTAGCACATTTACTTTCTGCTTTCGTTGTAAAAGTAATATTAGTAACTTTTTGTGTAGATTCGATAATATGCTCAAAATACTTTCGAGGATAAACAAATTGATCGACCACAATTTTTTCATAAGGATAAGTAGTTTCTTTATGTGTTATATTGTAAAGAACTTTATTATGTAAAATCGCTTTAATTTTGTTCATATTATATCCTTTATTTTGGTATGTGTTATAATCTTTATTGCTTAAAGTAAATGTTACGTAAGGAATTTCTTTCATTAATATAGGGGCGATTTTTACTATTTTCTCATCCGTTAATTTTTTAGAATCTTTAACACCTAATTCATTAATAAAATCGATTTTTGTTTTATCAACAAAGCTAGCTGTTACAATGATAGGTCCAAAATAATCACCGGTGCCAACTTCATCCGATCCAATGGTTGACATGCTATAAAAATAATTTAATTCTTCTTTATATTTTTCTTTTTTCTTACTGTTTTCTGAAATATCAATCGTTCGATTATTTACTTTTTTTTCCATATCGACCCAAATATTCGCATCAATATCCGCACTTATTCCTTGAAACATTACTTTCCCACTTTGATATAGCGTAATAATCGTATCAGCTTCCATAGCTTGAAAAATAGCATAAGGAGGCGTTTTTTCTCTTCGTACATCCTTATAATACTCAATCATCTTTTTTTGAATATTGTCACTTACTTTAAATACTATTGTCAAAAGAATCACCTCAAAAACATTTTAGCATAAATTTCTTTCTTTTTCATTAAGAATATAATATAATGAAATAGAGTAGGAGAGTAAGTATGAGTATTATTGATACAGTGATTATTCTGTTTTTATTGTTAGGTGCAGTATTAGGATTTAAAAAAGGAGTGATTCAAAGCATTGTCTCTTTTGTTGGGACAATTCTGGTTGTAATTCTTTCCTTTTGGCTTAAAAATCCTTTATCGGTATTTTTATATACCTATTTACCATTTTTTAATTTTTCGATTAGTGCAATTAATATTTTAGTTTATGAAGCAATAGCATTTCTAATTGTTTTCGCTCTTTTAAGCACGATTTTACGAATTATATTAAAAATATCAGGTATGGTCGAATTGCTCTTAAAATTTACCATAGTATTAGCCATCCCATCTAAAATTTTAGGAGCAATTTTTGGCTTTTTGGAATATTACATATTTATATTTGTGATTTTGTTTGTATTTTCTTTATGTAATATTGATAGTGAATTACTCCAAGAAAGTAAATTAGCAGAACAGATATTAAGTCATTCTCCTGTTATATCTACCATTGTTGAAGATTCCTATAATGCGGTAAAGACGTTTACTGATATTAATAAAAAAGAGGAAAGCATTGAAAAAAAGAATGAAGAAGCCATCGAAGTTTTATTAAAATATCATATGATTAGCGAAGAAAATTTAAATCGTTTGAACCAAAAGAAGAAATTCAATATTCCTAATTTAGATCAGATTATTAAAAATTCAACGAAAGGAGAAAAAGATAATGATTAAATATTTAGAAAATGAAAATATGAAGGACATAATAAAAGAAGGCATTTACATTGTTGATTTTTATGCCGATTGGTGTGGACCATGTAAAATGATGGGTTCTGTTTTAGAAAACATGTCTGCTACCAATATTTTAAAAATAAATACAGATTCTCATCCAGATGTAGCTAGTGAATATGGAATTATGAACATTCCCACTTTACTTTTTTTTAAAGATGGGGAAGAAATAAAGAAAACAGTTGGATTTAAAACCAAAGAAGAAATCCAAGAAATTCTTGATCAATTATAAAAATTGGTTCGTTTGTTTAACCACTTTTTTTAAACAGAGATTTTACTTCATTAAAACATTCTTACAAGCGGTAGTATACGCTCTTAGTAAACCGCCGGCCCCTAATTTTATTCCCCCAAAATATCGAACAACTGCAATGAGAACATGATTCAACTCTTTTCTTTCAATCAGCAAATAAATGGGGTTTCCCGCAGTACCAGAGGGTTCTTTATCATCACTTTTTTTCATGAATTGATCTATTTTATAAGCATAGGGAATATGTTTTGCTTTTTTATGTTCCTTTTTTAAATATTCTAAAATCGTTTTTACTTCCTCTACATTTTCTACTTCATAGTAGTAAGCAATAAATTTCGATTTTTTAATTTCCAAGGTATATTCATTTATTAATTTCATATGATTCTCCTGTTCTTTTGTTATAGCATGAATTTCTAAAGGGAGCAAGTAGGTAAGAGAAATAGTCCTTATTTTTTTATAAATTTATAGTATAATAAAGTTGTTAGGAGGGATACTCATGTTTAAAGAAAAATTAGCTTTAATTCCTAATTTACCGGGAAGTTATCAAATGCGTAATCAAGATGGCGTGATTATTTATGTAGGAAAAGCGAAAAATCTGCATCGTCGTGTCTCTTCCTATTTCAATCGTACCCAAACAGGAAAAACGGCTAAAATGGTAAGTGAAATCGCTGATTTTACCTATATTGTTGCTAGTAGCGAATTGGAAGCATTTATTATTGAAATTAATTTAATTAAAGAATTTAATCCAAAATATAATATTTTATTAAAAGATGATAAAAGTTATCCGTATATTGAATATATTAGTAAACCTTATCCCAAAGTAAAAGTTTCTCGTTATTTAAATATTCGTAAAAAAGATAATAAAAAACTATTTGGACCATTTCCAAATGCCTATGCGGCTCGTCGAATTGTGAATTTACTAAATCGTATTTATCCTTTAAAAAAATGTAATGGAAATCCCAAAGAAGTCTGTTTGTATTATCATATTCATGAATGTTTAGGATATTGTAGTAAACGATTAAATCAACAAGAATTAGAACTTATGGAAAAAGAAATATTAAGTTTTTTACATGGCAACGATAAAGTATTAACCAACCGATTAGAAAAAAAGATGATCGAATATAGTAATTCCTTAAATTATGAAATGGCTTTAGAAATGAAAAAAGAATTGGAATACATAAAAATTGTTTTAAATAAACAAAAAGTAGAACTGCATGATTTAGTTGATCGAGATATATTTGGGTATTACTTTGATAAAGGGTATATTAGTATTCAAATATTTTTCTTACGAAATGGGAAACTCGTAGGGGGAAAAACCGATATTTTTCCTTTAATTAGTGAATTAGAAGATGATCTGGATTTATTTATCGCCTCATTTTATGCCAAACATGAAGTACCAAAAGAAATATTAGTAAGCGAGGCATTGAATAAAGAAATATTAGAAAGCCTTCTAGCTACAAAATTTTTAACTCCTACGCGGGGAGCCAAAAAGAAACTGTTAGATATGGCTGTATTAAATAGTAAACTAAATTTAGAAAGAGAATTAGAATTAATTAAAAAAGACGAATATGTTACAGAAAGTGCCAATGAAGAATTAAAAGAGTTATTAGGATTAAAACAATTATATCGAATAGATTTATTTGATAACTCCAATCTTTTTGGGAGTTTTTCGGTAAGTGGTATGGTTGTATTTAAAAATGGTCGTCCTAGCAAAAATGATTATCGAAAATTTAAAATTAGCGTCGATAAAAATGATGATTATAATACGATGCGGGAAGTAATTTATAGAAGATATTCACGCATGAAAATGGAACAAAGTGAAAAACCAGATTTAATTATTGTCGATGGAGGAGAAAATCAAGTGCGGGCTTGTTTAGAAATATTAGAAAGCCTAAATTTAAAGATTATGGTTTGTGGACTTAAGAAAAATGATCGCCATCGAACGAATGATTTAGTCTTAGAAAATTTAGAAATTGTGGAAATAGACCGAAGTAGTAATTTATTCCATTTTTTAACGCGTATGCAAGATGAAGTGCATCGTTATACGATTAATTATCATCGGACTATTCGAAGTAAGGGAAGTATATCAAGTGTTTTAGATCATGTCTATGGCATTGGTTCAAAACGAAAAAAAGAACTGATCAAACAATATGGCAGTGTGGCAAAAATGAAACAAGCTTCCCTAGAAGATTTAGAAAAATTCCTTCCCAAAGATACTGCAAAAAATTTATTTGAATTTTTAAAAGATTTTAAATAGTCAGAGAGAATTTTATATAGTATAATAGAGTAGGTGAAGTACATGAAATTAATAAAACTGGATAAAAATTATGATATAAAAGTAAAAAGTCAAGTGACCCATTTTTTAACTCCTGATTTTATTTATATTCCCATTGAAAATAGACCGCTTCCATTTAAAAGAAATCAAGAAATTAAAAAAGAAGAGTCAATTTTTACTGATGTATTCTCTCCTATTTCTGGAAATATTATTGGTGTTTCCAATGGTACTTTTTATGATGGACAAACGAAAAAATGTCTTGTTTTAAAAAATAATTATCAAGAAAAAGTAAAAAATAGAGTAGCTACACGAAAAAAATTAAGTACCATTACGATTGAAAATATCAAAAATGAAATCAAAAGAGCGGATTTACAAGAAAAATTATTGCATTTAGATAGCAAACATCTAATCGTCTGTGGAATTGATGAAGAACCTTATATAGCCAATGAAGTATTTATTCAAAAAGAAAATACCAAAGAAATATTAGAGACGTTGGATGCTTTGTTAAAGTTTTATGAAAACGCCACAGCTCATATTATAATAAAAAATATTGATAGTGAAAATATAGAGAGTTATTCTAATTTTTTAGGGACATACCAAAATATTGAGCTACATTTAGTCGATGATTATTATATGATCGGCGAAGAACAAAATATTATTAAATCTTTACATATTAAAGAAGAATATATTTATCTAAAAGCAAGCGATGTTTATGAAATTTATTATAATTTGAAAAAAAGAAAGCCAATCGTCGAAAAATATATTACCATTACAGGAGATGGAATAGCCAATCCTCAAGTTTTTGCTGTAAAATTAGGAACAAAACTAATGGATATTTTAACTGTGAATTATGATCTTGATTTCACTAAATATGATCTTTATGTGAATGGGCTTATGAGAGGGAAAAAAATAAATATTGCCAATTTAATCGTGACGAAAGAATTTGATGGAATACTTATTATGAATAAAAAGAAAAAAGAACCAAAAGAATGTATTCGTTGCGGGAAATGTATTGAAATATGTCCAATTCATTCTAATCCTATGATGGCTTATTTAACTCATAAAAAAGTTCCTTGTATTGAATGTGGTTTATGTTCTTATATATGTCCATCTTATATTCATTTAAGAAAATATTTAATAGGTGATAGTAATGAGTAGATTACATAAAAAAATAACGATTTCTTTGCTTCAAAAATATTATATAGCTTTTTTCTTTTGTATACTATTTGGTATTTTTAAAAATGGCCTTCTTCCTTATGTTAAAGGGTATTCCAATATTTCCGAAACAATCACAATACTTATTTTGCCTATTTTATGTTTTGGAATAGGGTTTATTTTCGATCTTATTTTCAAAAATCGTGAAATGTTTAACAATCGTTTTTTTGCCTTACTTTTCTTACTCATGATTCCCGTTCAATCAAATCTTCTTTTTGTATTATTATTTTTATGTATTTGTTTATTTTTATATAACTATATTAAAAAATGGCAAAAAAATAGTTTCTGGAATTGGATGGTAGGGATCAAATTATTTTTTGTTTTTTTACTGATATCGTTTCATAGTTATGGGTATGAAAATGTTTTAGAATTAAGTAAAGATTTTCAATATTCTTTTCTTGATTCTTTTATCGGATTTCATGTAAGTGGCCTGTATATTTCTAGCACTATGATTCTATTTTTGTTTTTATTTATTTTTTGTTTTGATTATTATTATAAAAAGGAAATTGTTTTATATAGCTATGGTATATTTGGTATATCGTTATTAGTGTACTCTTTATTAAAAGAAAATATGGGATTTATGCTGATGCATTTATTAGATAGCAATATATTATTCCCTTTAATTTTTATTGCTCCCTTATCATTATTTTCACCTTATTCGAAAAAAGGAAAGTGGTTATATGGCATTTTAATTGGTATACTCACGTTACCATGCATTTGTTTAACCAATGTTTATGAAGGAACCTATATCGCTATATTTTTTGTCAATATTCTCTTTAATTTATTAAATTTAGTGATAAAAAGCGAAAGAAATCATATCAAAAAAGTAGAAAATGAATAGCAAACCAAATTTTCTGCTTTTTGTTTGTTTTAAATAAATATGATATTTTAAGAGTACCCCTCCAAGAAAGGAGACATAGTGCTTATAAAATTTCATTTTTTAGTGATTCAACTATTTCTTTCTTTTCTTTTTTCTAAAGAAATGATAAATACCAAACTGATAATACCTAGTTTAGAAAAGACTGAAAAGTTACATATAAGTTTGAATAAACATGAATTCAATGCGAAAAACATAAAAATTACTTTCCAAAAAGATCAAATCATTCTTCAGGTTAAAAATAATGTAGCAAAAGAATTTTTAAAAGTAAATGATAAAATTAAAATATGTTTTCCAGATCAAATTGCCTATTATCGTGTGGTAGAAATTAAAAATTGGGAAGAAAAAGAGGAGCAATGGATTGTGAAAGCTCAAATGAGTGGCTACTTAGAAAAAAAAGAGAAAAATACGAAATTTATGACAAATTTCGTATTTTTTGATGTTTAAAAAAAGGAATTTTGAAGGTGACCTTTAATATATATGAATAGGAGGCTTTTTTTATGGCTTTTATCTCACAAAAAGAAATTAATGACATACGAAATGCCGTATCTATTGTAGAAGTAATTTCTGCGTATATCCCATTAACGCAGCGAGGGAAAAATTACTTCGGAGTTTGTCCATTTCATGAAGACCATTCTCCTAGTATGAGTGTATCAGAAGAAAAACAAATTTATAAATGTTTTTCTTGTGGAGCGACAGGAAATGTTTTTACTTTTCTCGAAAATTTTTTAAATATTTCCTTTGGCGAAGCTATTGCCCAAGTGGCTGAAAAAGCAGGAATTGTTTTAAATACAAAACTCTTTTTAAAAAAAGATACAAAATATCAAGAAGAATATGAAATTATGGAATTTAGTAATAAATTTTACCAAAATAACTTGAATAGTGAAGCAGGAAAAAAAGCCATTGCGTATTTAGAAGAACGAGGTCTAAATGAAGAGGCCAGAACTTCCTTTGATATAGGACTTTCCTTAAATAAAGATATGTTAAGCAAGATTCTTTTAAAGAAAAATTACAGTGAAAAAATGTTGGCGGATTTGGGGTTAGTTCATCAATCTTCTTCTACAGTTTATGATGTCTTTCAAAATCGCATTATGTTTCCCATTCATAATTTAGATGGACAAGTTGTCGGCTTTACAGCTCGATGTTATTTAGAAGAAAACATTAAACCGAAGTATTTAAATAGTAAAGAAACGTATTTATTTAAAAAAGGCAAAATATTATATAATTATCATCGAGCAAAAGATACCATTCGCTTAAAAAAAGAAGTGATTTTAGTAGAAGGAAATATGGATGCGATTCGCCTACATATAAATGGAATCCAAAATGTAGTCGCTCTAATGGGAACGAGTTTAACAAAAAGTCAAATGGAAACTTTACGAAAATTACATGTTAAAGTTATCCTCATGTTAGATAATGATGAAGCAGGGGAAAGTGCAACTTATGCAGTGGGGAATGAATTAGAAGAAAACGGTTTTGATTTGGCGATTGTTCGTTTAAGTAAAGCAAAAGATCCCGATGAATATATATTAAAGTATGGGATAGCTGCTTTAGCTGAGAATATACAAAAAGCCATTCCGTTTATGGATTTTAAATTAAATTATTTAAAGAAAAATAAAAATTTAGATTCCTCGGTAGATCTAGCAGAATATATAAAAGCGGTAATTGCAAGTTTAAAGAAAAATGATGATGAAATTTTAAAAGAAGTAACTTTACAAAAATTAAGTAGTGATTATAATATCTCTTATGCTGTTTTAAAAAGTGAATTGGGGACTTTACAAGAAAATCAAATCGCCAAAGAGAAAAAAAACGATCCTCAAAGTCCGAAACCGAAAAGCAGTTATCAAAAAATTGTCGATGAAGTTTTATTTTTTATGATGAATAGTGAAGAGTATATTCGTTTATATCAAACAAAACTAGGAATGTTTCGAGAAAAAGAAAATCGAGCGATAGCCAATGAGATTATTTATTTTTACGAAACAAATAAAACAATGAATTTAGCTGATTTTATTTCTTATATAGAAACGATTTCTTTAAAAAAAGAAATTATGGATATAATAGAAAATGTAAAAGTAAAACAACTTTCTGTAGAAGCTATGGAAGAATTAATTTTACGTATTAAAAAGAAAATAAAAGAAGAAGAAATCAAAAAACTAAAAGAGGATTTAAAAATGGAATTTGATATTCAAAAGAAAGTAGAACTGACAGAAAAAATTGCTGAAATAAAAAAAGGAAGTGTTGAAAATGAAAGTTATTAAAACTTTAGAAGAAAGAAAAGAAGAGTTATTAAAATTGGGCAAAGAAAAAGGTATGATTACTTTTGAACAATTAGCAGAAGCCCTAAAAGGATTAGATGTAGATAATGATTCATTAGATGAACTATATAATTTTTTTGTCGAAAATAATATCGAAATTGTTGCCAATGACGAAGATTCTTCAGATGGGGAAGCCCGCATAAAAGAAGATGAACCAATTATTTTAGACGATGCCGAAATTACCAAAGATGTCAATATCAATGATCCAGTTCGGATGTATTTAAAAGAAATTGGAAAAATTAGTCTTTTATCTGCCGAAGAAGAATTAAGTTTATCCAAAAGAGCAGCTGCTGGAGATGAAATGGCTAAAAATATTTTAGCAGAATCTAATTTACGTTTAGTAGTTAGTATTGCTAAACGCTATGTTGGTCGAGGATTATTATTTTTAGATTTAATTCAAGAAGGAAATATTGGCTTAATGAAAGCGGTAGATAAATTTGATTATGATAAAGGATTTAAATTTTCTACTTATGCTACTTGGTGGATACGTCAAGCGATTACTCGTGCTTTAGCAGATCAAGCCCGTACGATTCGAGTACCCGTTCATATGGTGGAAACGATAAATAAAATGGCCCGTATTCAACGTCAATTAACTTTAGAGTTAAATCGGGAACCAACCGATGAAGAAATAGCCAAAAAAAT
This sequence comes from uncultured Bacilli bacterium, assembly GCA_947591455.1. Taxonomy (GTDB): domain Bacteria; phylum Bacillota_I; class Bacilli_A; order RF39; family UBA660; genus MGBC108787. The sequence goes on from CANQDC010000003.1 coordinate 12,787, forward strand.
GGGTATTACGGTAGAAAAAGTGAGAGAAGTAATTAAAATTAGTCAAGATCCCGTTTCATTAGAAACACCAATTGGGGAGGAAGATGATTCCCATTTAGGAGATTTCGTGAAAGATGAAAGTGCTATGACTCCAGAAGAATATGCAACCAATGAAATTTTAAAAGAAGAAATAAAGGCAGTTTTACAAACATTACAAGAACGGGAACAAGAAGTACTAGAATTGCGTTTTGGCCTTATTGATGGGACAAGCCATACATTAGAAGAAGTTGGGAAAAAATTTAATGTAACTCGGGAAAGAATTCGTCAAATAGAAGCCAAAGCATTGCGTAAATTAAGACATCCATCTCGGGCGAAAAAATTAAAGGATTTTCTTTCTGATTAATGAAAAGTTTACGTTTAGAAACCATTGCCTCCTTTGTTGAACCTGAGGATAAAGTAATAGATATAGGTTGTGATCATGCTTATCTTCCTATTTTTTTGATACAAAAAAAAATATGTCAGAAAGTGATTGCTTCCGATATACATGAAGAAGCTTTAAAAATAGCTAGAAAAAATATCGAAAAAAATCATTTGATGGAAGAGATTCCTCTTTATTTATCAGATGGATTAAAAAATGTGCCAGATAAAGATATTAATACGATAATCATTGCTGGAATGGGCACCAATACGATTTTACATATTTTATCTTCTTTAGATCCTTTTTCAATTGATAAACTAATTATTCAAGCGAATAATGATCTTCCTTTATTACGAAAAGAATTACGCAAGAAAAAATTTTTTCTTCAAAAAGAAAAAATTGTCTATGAAAAAAATCATTACTATATTATTGGCATATATTCAAAAAATGCGCGTCGATTAACCAGTAAAGAAAAATATTTTGGTCCCTATGATGCTTCGAATCATGGCTACTATATTTCTTTGTATAATCATTTTCAAACTATCAATCACAAACTTTCTTGGAAGAAAAATACGAAAGAAAAATTTTTCCTTTTTTTAAAAATACAGTTATTAAAAAAATATTTATAAAAAAAAGGTTGGGGCAGTTGCCTTTTTTTCTTGTAATGGAGGGTTAGAGGGTAATGATTTATTAGGAGCAAGAAAAGTCTTTTCTTCACTTGAAGAAGTGACATTTTTTTTACCCATTTCTTTCAAAACGCTTATCATGCTTCTTGCATTCTGAATGGCTGGTTTTGCTCGTTGATAAAGAGGAATAATTTGATTAGCAATTTGTAAAGTTCTGGATAGTCCTCCAATGATTTTTCCAAAACTTAACCCTCGGGCCAGTCCTGTAACATTAAACATATCACTCACCTTGGTTTATTTTATGCGTTTAACAGAAAAATATTTCGCTATTTCAATTTAAATATAAATTATTTTGGAGTATAATAGATATAAATTAAGAAAAAGGAAGTATGTTTATGTTAATGGCTATTAAAAGAATGATTATTGTAATTTGTGGGTTCTTGTTGCAAATTGGTTTTAGTCTAATTCTTTATTTATTTTTTATGAAATATATTGCCATAATTCATATCATCTATTCCATCATAGGTTTATTTTTAGTCTTATATTTGATAAAAGATAGTCGTAATTATTCCTATACTTTACCATGGATTATATTACTATTATTATTTCCTGTCATTGCCTCTTTACTATATATTATCTTAGGAAATAATAAAAAACGAAGTAAAACACTAAAAAGAATTGTCGAAGAGGAAAAGAAAAGTAAAAAATATTTAATTCAAGAGGAAGAAATTTATAAAGAATTTCGCGATAATAGTCGTCTGCGTTATATTAGTGATTTTGCGCATTTCCCTGTAAGCACGAACAATGACGTGGATTATTATTCCCTAGGAGATCTGGCCTTCCCAGTAATGCTAGAAGAATTAAAAAAGGCGCAAAAATTTATATTTTTTGAATATTTCATTGTACATCAAGGAACCATGTGGAATCAAATAGTAGAAATATTAGAAGAAAAAGCAAAAAATGGAGTCGAAGTAAGAGTACTATATGATGATTTAGGATGCTTGACGACATTACATAAAAATTATTATAAAGAATTAGAAAAAAAAGGAATTCAATGTATTGTTTTTAATCGGTTAAATCCGATTGCAGGAATTATTATGAATAATCGTGATCATCGAAAAATTTTAATTATTGATGGGAAAGTAGCTTTTTCGGGTGGAATCAATATTGCAGATGAATACATCAATATAAATAGTCCTTATGGGCATTGGAAAGATAATGCCATTCGTGTATCGGGAGAGGCTGTTTGGAATTATACTGTATTATTTTTAACCATGTGGAATGCCTTCAAAAAAACAGATAAAGATTTTTTTCAATATAAATATGAATTTAAAAAAAGTAAAAAGAAAAATGGCTTTGTTGTCCCTTATGGGGAATCTCCTTTGGATGAAGAAATCACAGGAGAAGATATTTACTTAAATATTATCAATCAAGCGAACCATTACATATATATATTTACACCCTATTTGATTATTGATACAGATATGATTAATGCGCTTACTCTAGCTGCTAAAAGAGGAGTAGATGTTCGTATTGTCATACCAGGAATACCAGATAAAAAAATTGTCTATACTTTATCAGAAAGTTATGTAACCCCTCTTGTCAAAGGAGGAGTAAAAGTATATAAATATACGCCAGGTTTTATCCATGCGAAAGTTTTTGTAGCGGATGATACGGTAGCGACCGTTGGAACAATAAATATGGATTATCGAAGTTTATATTTACATTTCGAATGTGGTTGTTATTTTGAAAAAGTAGATGTCATCAAAAAAATAAAAATGGATGCCGATGAAACCATAAAAAAATCACATTTAATTTCCCAAAAGGAAGCCTCTGCCAAATTTTTAAAAGCCATGTGGCAAGCCATTTTAAGATTAATTGCTCCTCTTATGTAATTAATGAAAACAATAAAAAAATAGAAGTAATAAACTATTTCCTCTAGTCAAAAAGAATAGAGATATGATATAATTTTTTATAGTAAGAGTAGGAGGGTATTTCATGACACAAACCAAAACGATGACTATGGATATTTTAAAGTTTCCCTTTTTACTTATCTTAGATATTTTATCATTAGCCGTACGTGGTTTTAAGTTTTTAACGATTGATATAATAAAACGTTTATTTAAAGAACTACAAAAAAACAATCAAATTACTAATAAAAAAGTAGCTCAAAAATTGGAATTAAAGCGCCAAGAACTAATAAAAGATTTACAAAATGAAGGCGGTTTCAGAAGCAAAACACCACGTGTATTTTGGTATCGAGCTTTAAATAAAGAAGGAAAACTAGAAACAGGAACTATCAATGGTTATTCGAAATTAGATGTAAATACCTTTTTATTACAAGAATCTTATATAGTATATGAAATTCGTTCGGATAAATATATTGATTTTTTATATAGCGATTCAAGTATTTTTGCCGTAAGAATGTCAAATAAGGACTTACTTTTTTGGCTGACACAACTTTCGACGTATATTAAAAGTGGGATCACTTTGACCGAATCAATAAAAATATTAAATAATCAAATGCATAATAAAAAACATTATCGTAAAGCATTTCAATCCATTATCTATGAATTAACGATGGGGGAAAGTTTTTCCAAAGCCCTAGAAAAACAAGGTGGGATGTTTCCAGCATTATTAATTAATATGATTCGTGCTGCCGAAGCAACCGGAGAATTAGAATCCACGCTAGCCGATATGTCCAATTATTATGAAGAAGTAGAAAAAACAAGAAAACAAATGATTAGTGCAATTACTTATCCTGCTATTATCATGATCTTTGCAACAGCTGTTATTACTTTCATATTGATTTATGTAATTCCTCAATTTGTTAAAATTTATGAAGAATCGAACGCCGAAATTAATGGGTTAACTGTTTTTATAATTAACTTAAGTAATTTTTTACAAAACAATATAGTAAATATTATCCTAATTTTAGTAGTGGCTGTAATTATTCTATATTTCTGTTATACAAGAATTAAAGCTTTTCGTAAAAATGTTCAATATGCTCTAATGCATTTCCCTGTTATTAGCAAAATAATTATTTATAAAGAATTGACGATTTTTACCAAAACATTTTCTTCTTTACTAGCAAATAACGTCAATATTACCGAAAGTATGGATATTTTAAGTAAAATTACCGGCAATGAGATCTATAAAGATATAATGGAACAAACAATTAAAAATATTGTCAAAGGTGATAAAATTTCTACATCTTTTAAAGATCACTGGGCCATACCCGATATTGCTTATTACATGATTGTAACAGGGGAATCTACGGGGCAATTAGCAGAAATGATGCAAAGAGTAAGTGCTTACTATTCTGAAATGCATAAAAGTATTGTCACAAACTTAAAATCCTTTATTGAACCTGTTTTAATTTCCATGTTGGCATTAGTAGTCGGAGTCATTATTTTGGCCGTTATAGTTCCTATGTTTGGATTAATGAGTCAATTAGAAACATAAAGGTGAGTTTTATGAGTATTTTAATTTTTATAATTGGGGCGGTTTTTGGGTCTTTTTATTATGTTGTAGGAACGAGACTTCCCAATCAAGAGTCTTTAATTAAGCCGGGAAGTCATTGTACATACTGTAAACACCCTTTAAAACCCTATGATTTAGTACCCTTATTTTCTTTTTTATTTTTAAAAGGGAAATGTCGTTATTGCCAAAAAAAATTAAGTAAAGAATATTTCGTTTATGAATTATTGACGGCGATTTTATTTACCGTGAGTTATTTAAAGTATAATTTATCTTATTCTTTTTTTATTTTGCTCATAATTTCTTCTTTAGTTGTACTTATTTTTATTACGGATTTTAAATATTTTATCATTTTAGATTCGCCACTTATTATTTCAGCCTTACTCATTCTAATCATAAAAGCTATTTATTTTGGTTTTAATGAAATTAGTATTTGCCTTTTAAATGGCCTTATGGTCTTTTTAACCATGCTACTCATTCGCCAAATAGGTAACTTGTTATTCAAACGAGAATCTTTAGGGGGAGGGGATATCAAATTCTCCTTTATCGCTGGAATGATTTTAGGATATAAATTTGCGATTCTTTCTCTTGTTTTATCTACTTTTTTAGCTTTACCATATGCGATAGCCACCATGTTTATAAAAAAAGATAGTGAAGTTCCTTTTGGGCCTTTCTTAGTAAGTAGTCTTTTTTTAGTTTTTTATTTTTTGGAAAAATTCCAATATGTATTATATTTCTTTTAATAAGTAATTATAATAGATCGATTTCTGAATCTTGTAAATCAAGAGAGTCTAACTCATCGCTGCTATCATCATCCACTTCGAGTAGATCAATTGGCTCGTCAACAGACTCTAAAGAATCTTCTTCATCGACTATATTTTCTGCCCCTTCTTCCAGAGTTTCTATATCCTCATCGTTAGGTAGCGCAAGTTCCGCGTCTTCTTCCTTTAATTCATCATCATTTACATCTACTACTTCTTCAACCGCAGGAGTTTCTTCTACTTCCGTTGGTACTTCTTCCGCTCTTTTTCCTAAAAGAGCATTTTTAATATTAACATCTTCATTACCGAAATCATCTTCAATATCAATAACACGCAATATTTCTTCAAAACTTGTTAATCCCTCAATAACTTTCATAAGTCCATCCTCAAGAAGGGTAATAGTAGCATTTTCACCATATACAAGTTTACGAAGTTCTTCTTTTCTGATATTATTCGTAATGGCATCACGAATAGTTTGATCAATACCTAATACTTCTTGAATGGCAATACGACCCTTATAGCCATCAAGACATTCTTCACAACCGACAGGAGTATAAATGTCCGTAATATCCATTCCTAAAACTTCTTTAAAAACATTTTTTTCATAATCGCTAGCTTGTCTAGAACTCCGACATTTTGGGCATAATTTTTTGACTAATCTTTGACTAATAACTCCCGCTAGAGCGGATCCTAATAAATATCTTTCTACATCCATATCCAATAATCTTTCAATCGTATTTAATGAATTATTTGTATGGATAGTGGAAAGAACTAAATGTCCAGTAATGGAAGCACGAACGGCGATACGTGCAGTTTCATCATCACGAATTTCTCCGATCATGATTACATCGGGGTCTTGACGAAGAATACTACGTAAAGCGCTGGCAAAAGTAAGACCAATTTCACTCATAGTTTGGACTTGATTAATACCAGTTAATTTCATTTCCACGGGATCTTCTACTGTAATAATATTTCTTTCCGGCGTATTTAAAATTTGTAACATAGAATAAACCGTCGTTGATTTTCCTGTACCAGTAGCTCCGGTAATTAAAATAATACCATTAGGGATTTCAATCATTTTTCGAACTTTTTCATAATTTTTAGGAGAAAATCCTAAAGAATCTAATCCATTGGTACTCATACTATAATCTAAAATACGAATAACAACTTTTTCGCCATACACAATAGGAAGGGTAGAAACACGAAGATCAAGATCGCGGCCTTCAATAATATTTTTGATAGCGCCATCTTGAGGAAGTCGAGATTCGGTAATATTCATTCCAGAAATAATTTTAATTCGAGTAATTAATGGATTTTTGACATTTTCAGGGACTTCGGCATAGTTTACTAATTCTCCATCAACCCGAATACGTACCTTTAAAATGGTAGGAGTTGGATCAAAGTGGATATCACTGGCATTTTTGTTAGCAGCATCGATAATCATTTCATTAACAATATCTACAACTGGCAAACGATCATAATCAAAATCTTTAAACATGATACCACCAGACCCTTCTTATTCTTCTCTAATTATATAATAAGAAGAGCAAAGTTACAAGCGTTAAACAAAAAATAAAAAAACTGATTTCCAGTTTTTTAAAGTATATTATCTAGCTTGAATGATATAACCAATAATGGATGCAATGACGCTGCCAACCATTAAAAATACCATCAACCATACAACCAATTTTCTAGTCTTCTTTTTCATCACGTTCACCTCTAACATAAATAAATGTATCATATTTTTCTTTTGAAGTAAATATGATTAACTAAGGTGAATGAAATGAAAAAACATAGGACAAGCTTTAAAAAACATAAAAACGTATTTATATTTTTAGGAATTATTTTTTTCTTTGGCGTAGTAAGTGGAATCATTTTTTATTTAAAACAAGAACCAAACGTTCAACAAAGTATTTTAGTCAATAGTCAAGATATATTTAGTCATAATGTTTTTAGCATCAGAAATATTTTAATTCATTTAGGAATCATTTTTACCGTCATTGTAACTTCCTTTCTCTTTTTATCTCCACCTCTTTTTCTTTGTATTTACTTTTTTGAAGGCGTTGGAGTAGGGTTCATTATTCCAATATTATTTTCCGTCTTTAAATGGAAATTTTTTCTTTATTTTGGTCTCTATTTCTTATTTATCAAATTCATTTATTTACTTTTATTGGGGTATGTATTTGATAGCCAAATCTTATTTTTAAAAGAATACCTACAATATATAAAAACCAAAAAAATTAATTTTTTCCTTTCCTTAAAACGAATGTTTCTTTTTAGTTTCTTTCTCTTTTTAAACGATCTTTTTACTTTTTTTATTTCCAATCGTATTTTATTATTTATTTTAAAATAACAAAAACAAGTTCTAAAAGTCCTTAGTACATACGGTTTTAACTTTTCTTTCCAGCAAATTCTTGTTATAATAAAATTCGAATTAAGGGTGATTTGAAAGTGGCAAAAGTAATTGTTGGTATGAGTGGGGGAGTCGATTCAGCCGTTTCTGCCTATTTGTTAAAAAAAGAAGGGTATGAAGTTGAAGGGCTTTTCATGCGAAATTGGGATTCTTTAATTAATAACGATATATCCGGAAATCCTAATTTAGATCATGCAATTTGTCCTCAAGAAGAGGATTATAATGATGCTTTAAAAACATGTACGATTTTAAATATTCCATTGCATCGCGTTGATTTTATTAAAGAATACTGGGATTATGTTTTTACCTATTTTTTAAAAGAATTAGAACATGGTAGAACTCCAAATCCCGATTTATTGTGTAATAAATATATTAAATTTGATTTATTTAAAAAAGAAGCAGAAAAATTAGGAGCCGATTTTATTGCTACGGGACACTATGCTCAAGTAAAAAATGGAAAATTATACCGTGGTATTGATAAAAATAAAGATCAAAGTTATTTTTTAGCGATGGTAAGCCGTGAACAATTAAAAAATGTTATTTTTCCTGTTGGGAAAATGTTAAAAAAAGACGTTCGCAAAATTGCTAACCAAATTCATTTAAACGTAGCAAAGAAAAAAGACTCTACGGGAATCTGCTTTATCGGGGAAAGAAATTATCAAGCGTTCATAAAAAATTATTTAAAACCGAATCCTGGACCGATTGTAGATGTGAAAACCATGCAAAAAATAGGAACGCATACTGGTCTTATGAATTATACTATTGGTCAAAGAAGAAATGTAGGAATTAGTGGCAATGACAAACGTCATTATGTATGTGGTAAAGATGTTAAACAAAATATTTTATATGTAGCCTTTGGAGATAGTGAATACTTATATAGCGATGCTTGTATCGTTGAAAATGTCCAATTTATTAGTGAAGAGCGCCCTTTAAATTGCACTGCTAAGTTTCGTTATCGGGGCGAGGATTATCCCGTGTCCTTAACATACTTAGATGATACACATATCAAAGTAAATTATCCAGAAAAAGTAAAAGCCGTAACTCCTGGTCAAGCTTGTGTTTTCTATCAAGAAGAAGAATGCCTAGGCTGTGGAATTATCAGCGATATTTATAAAAATGGCGAAAAATTATTTTATTTATAAACTTGACGCATATTTACACTTGACAAAAAAGTGTTAAATGATATAATTTAAATGTAAAATGCGAGAGGAGAATGCATCTTGGGAAGATTAAGTGAACTATTACAAGAATTAGGAATTTCTAAAGTACGCTTGGCAAAATATTTAGGAGTTTCTAGACAAATGGTTTATAATTATTTAGAATTAGATGATATTAATAAATGGCCAAAAGAAAAGAAAATTTTGTTATTTAAATTATTAGATATTGAAGATGGTGATGAAGCCACAATTAGTGCGATTAAAGTAACTACCGACTATTTAATGGCTGTTGAATCAAGATTAAATCAAGGGGTAAAATCAACTAGTGATTTAGATAATTATTTTGATTTAAAAGGATTAAGTAAAGAAGATCAAACTTTACTAGCCGATATTACTTATTTATTAAAAGAAAAATTATTAGATGAACACAAAAAAGAAGAAAATCGATATGCTTTCGAATATTTATATCATATATTACAATCAATTGATAATGTTCCTGAAATTAAGTATATATTTGGATACATGTCTAAAACAACTGGATTTACAAATCCCGAAGAGTACCATTTTAATGAAGATAAACAATTTATTTTTGAAGGAATTTTATATTCAGCCTTAACTTTATATAATAATGGGGGTGCGAGTCGTAGTAAACTTGCAGAAAGCCATAAACGTTTTGTTCAAGAAATAGAACAAAAAAACGAAGAAAAATTAAGTCGCACACAACAATTAAATACCATTCGTATTCAAGCTTTAAAAGAACTTGGTTATACCGAAATGAATGAATCAAATGCAGCAGAAATTATTGAAAAAATTGCTGAAATTGAATCAAGAAAAGTGTAATGCTTTTCTTTTTCGTTGGAAAAAAGATGAAATTTAAAAAAATATATATAGAAATAACGAATCGTTGTAATTTAGCTTGTTCTTTTTGTGCGAAAACCACTCGACCAAAAGAGTGGATGTCTCAAAAAAACTTTTTAAAAATTTTAAAAGAAATACAGCCTTATACGCATTATATTTATTTACATGTAATGGGAGAACCTCTACTTCATCCCGAAATAAATGAGTTTATTCAATTAGCAAATGAAAGAGGATTTGAAGTCAATTTGACTACCAATGGAACCTTACTAGATCGTTTATCGGATTCTACAAAGGTACGTCAAATAAATATTTCCCTCCATGCTTGTAAAGAACAAACCAACTATCCCATCAATACTTATTTAAATCGGGTATTTGAAAAATGTGAAAAATTAAATCAAAATGGTACATACATTAATTATCGTATCTGGCGAAAGAATAATGAGGATCTTGTAAAAATCTTAGAAAATAGATATTCTATTATCATAAATAGTTCATCTAAAAAACTAAAAGAGGGTATTTTTTATTCCAATGAAGCGGAATTCCTTTGGCCAATAAATAGGCTAGGAGAGGGGAAGTCTATACATGGTACCTGTCGTGCTTTAAAAGACCATATAGGTATTTTAGTAGATGGTACAGTTGTTCCTTGCTGTTTAGATAATAATGCCCAAATCGTTTTAGGAAATATATTCAAAACCCCTTTTTCGAAAATTATTAACTCCCCTCTTTTCTGTCATCTAGTAAAAGCATTTAACGAAAACAAAAAAGTCCATCCTTTATGCCAAAGTTGTTCTTTTTATGAGCAAAGAAAAAAGAATACAAATGATGAATAATGAATAGAATAATCTTTTAAAAGAATATAATAAATAATAGTTAAAGAATTATAAAGATTTATAAAAAATAAATTAGATAATAGATAATGCTTCAAAATTTTTTATAATTCTTGTAAGATAAAAGATAAATAAAAACACAAGTGAATATTATTGTATTTAGAACCAAATAAAGATAAAATCAGGCCAAAAATTCAAAGAAATATAGTTTCGTATAATATATATTATGTTAACTTTATAAAAAATACTTCTATAATATATCAATAAAGAAATTAAATAATTTTTTCGAATAGGAATCGTGCATAAGACTTTCTGGATGCCATTGTACTCCAATAAAAAACCGTTTTTGTGCGTCTTCAACAGCTTCTATAACTAAATCATCAGCAATCGCACTTACGGATAATTCCGTGGTTGTGATATGTTCACTATGACGACTATTAACTAGAATATAATCATCGCCTAAAATTTTATGTAACAGACTATTCTTTTTTATTTTTACCGTATGGACATATTTGTCCTCTTTTTGATGATCCGTACATGGAAGCATTTTTAAATCGCCTTCAAAAGCCAAAGACATAATTTGCATACCCAAACAAATCCCTAATGTAGGAATATCTTGTTGATGTAAATATTTTACAATTTTGATATCGATTTCATGAGGAGCTTGTCCTCCTGGTAAAATAACTCCCTGACAGAGTTGAAGACACTCCACTACCCTTTCAAATTCAGTATCTATGTTGTTTTGAAAAGATATTGGAATACAAATGACTTGAACATTATATTTTCGTAAATATAATAATAAATCACTTCGTATAGCGAGTAAAGAATGATTACTGAGACTTTTATAATCTCGTAAGAAAATACCTACTGTTTTCATTTAAATCTCCCCCTTTTATAAGAAAAAATGATTACATAAAAGTAAAAGAATTCCTAATAAAAAACCAATAAATAGAAAACGATTTTCTTTATATTTTAATGTTTCTGGATAAATTTCTTCAATGGAAATAGTAATCATAATTCCAGCAACGAAAAGTAAAATAACACTAATTAATTCACTCGTAATATAATTTTTAAATAAAATAAAAGCAAATATGGCTCCAATTGGTTCAGCAAAGCCAGAAATAAAAGTCTTTTTTAAAGCTTCTTTTTTACTATTTGTAGCATAATAAATAGGTACAGCAATACTAATTCCTTCAGGAATATTATGAAGCATAATCGCTAGTCCTAAATGAATGCCCATTTGCATATCTTGATAAGAACTTAAAAACGTAGCCACTCCCTCAGGAAAATTATGAAGTAATAAAGCAATCATATTTAAAATTCCCAGCGTATAAAGACTACTTGTATTCTTTTTAGCTTGGGCAATTTTTGCAATTAATAGTTTAATCGAAAAAATTCCTACCAAAATAGATCCTATAGCTAATAAAAAACCTTTTTGAAAATTACTTTTTAACAATACTTCTAAAGAATTTGGTATTAAATCCGTTAAACTTATCCCAATCATAATAGCCAATGAAAAACTAAGACAGAGCGTAATAAATTTATTGATCTGTTCTTTTTTGATCCTTAAAAAAACAATGAAAGCTCCCAATACCGTTGAAAAACCAGCTATGGTAGAAACTAGCAAAGGACCAATTATTTCCATGATATCACCAATATAATTTATGAATTATATGATATAAAAAGTACATAATAAAAGTAGGAGGTAATAGATTATGAATAGAAATAGTAATAATTCTAGAAATAACTCTAGAAATAACCAAAAAGAACAAAATTCTAGAAACAACAGCAGAAATAATAACAGAAATGAACAACAAAATTCTAGAAATAATAAATCTAGCAGAAACGAACAATCTCGTTAGTTAGATAAAGAAAGGAAACGACTAAATGTTTCCTTCTTTTTTTGCCCGCGGGTGATGTTCATATTCTTTTTTTATTTTATCATTCAATAAATGAGTATAAATTTGAGTAGTAGAAATATCGCTATGGCCAAGTAATTCTTGGATAACCCTTAAATCTGCTCCATGGCTAAGCAAATGAGTCGCATAAGAATGTCTTAATGTATGAGGACTAATCTCCTTTTTTATGCCTTGCTTTTGAGCAATTTGTTTTAAATTCTTAAAAAATCCTTGTCGGGATATAGGTTTACCAAAATTATTAATAAATAAATAATCACTATCTTTATTTTTTAATAGCTTATTACGATATTGATCAATATATATTTTTAAATAATTCTCCGCCATACTAGAAATAGGACTAATACGCTCTTTACTCCCCTTCCCTAACACGCGAATATAATCATCATGTAAATCGAGATTATTTAACTTTAACTGAACTAATTCAGAAACCCGTATTCCGGTCGCATAGAGCAATTCTAACATCGCTTTATTGCGATAATCATAGGGAGTTTTAAGAGGAATATTTAACAATTGATTCACTTCTTCTTCCGTTAAATAATGAGGAAGTGTTTTCGAAATTTTCGGTTGTTCAATATTTTCACAAGGATTATTCTCTAAATATCCTTCAGTAGCTAAAAAAGAATAAAAATTCTTAATAACCGTTAAATAATGGGCTCTACTTTTTTCAGCCATCTGCTCATTAAATTTCAAATACGCTTCAATATCCTTTCTTGTTACATGATTAATAGACTTCCCCTGTAAAAAAATCTCAAAGCGTTTTAAATTATCTTGATAGGAAGCAATGGTATTTTTAGACAATTTTCGTTCAAATAACAAATAATCTAGATATTTTTCATAATATTTTTCATTGGTCATAGAAAAAACTCCTTCTATATAAATTATATAAAAATTTTTTTATAAACAAAAGCTTAAATAAAAATTGTTAACTATAGGAATTAATGGTATAATAATATGCGGTGATAAAGTTGGAATTATTGTCTAATTTATTAAGACCGAAATGTTTAAATGATATTATAGGACAAGACCATTTAATTGGAACAGGAAAAATTTTATCCAATATGGTAAAAAATGGAAAGATTTTTTCTTTTATCTTATATGGAAAACCAGGAACAGGAAAAACAAGTATTGCCAATGCCATTGTAACAGAATTACATCGCCCTCATCGCTTTTTAAATGCAACAATCAACAACAAAAAGGATTTTGATATTGTCATTGAGGAAGCTAAAATGGAAGGCGAAATGATCTTAATTATTGATGAAATTCATCGAATGAATAAAGATAAACAAGACTTGTTACTCCCTTATATAGAAAGTGGTTTAATTATATTAATTGGTCTTACAACATCAAACCCCTATCACACCATTAATCCAGCAATTCGCAGTCGAGTTCAAATTTTTGAAGTTCATGAATTAACGAAAAGCGATTTAATCAGAGGCTTAAAAAAAGCTTGTACTCATTTAGAAAATATTCAAATTGATGAAGAAAGTTTAGCCCATATTGCTCTCGTCTCTTCTGGGGATTTTAGAAGTGCTATTAATTTATTGGAAGTGTGCTACAATTCTAGTAATGAAGATAAAAAAGTAGATCTCTCTTTAGTAAAATCAATAAATAGTAAACCCGTGTTTTTTCATGATAAAAACGAAGATGGACATTACGATGTTTTAAGTGCGTTTCAAAAATCAATTCGGGGTAGTGATGTCGATGCTTCCCTGCATTATTTAGCTAGATTATTAGAAGCTGGTGATTTAGATAGTATCTATAGAAGAATGAGTGTCATCGCCTATGAAGATATTGGTCTGGCCAATCCCTCAATCGGTCCCAAAGTAATGGCTGCCATTCATGCTGCTGAATTAGTTGGTCTTCCAGAAGCCGTAATTCCTCTTGGAACAGTGATTACAGAAATGGCTTTGTCTCCGAAAAGTAATAGCGCCTATATAGCGATTCAAACAGCTCTTAGTGACATCCGTCGTGGAAGTACAGGAAATGTTCCAAATCATATAAAAACAAATAGTACAACCTACAAATATCCTCATGATTATAAAAACGATTGGGTATTACAAGAATATATGCCAAAAGAATTACAAGGGAAAAAATATTATCAAGCCAAAAATAACAAATATGAGGCAAATATAAATAAATTATATATGGAAATGAAAGGTGAAAAATAAAATGAAAATAGGAATAATAGGAACCGGTGTATTTAGTACATCTATTGCCCTTTTACTAGCAAACAATAAAGAGAATCAAATTATTTTATGGAGTGAAAATGAAAATTTAGTAGAAGAATATAAAAAAAATAAGAAACTAAATAGTATTTTTAAAGAGAAAACCGTCCCTAAAAATATTACTGTTACAAATTCTTATGATGAAGCGCTTGATCAAGTAGAAATCGTTTTTTTAATGACAAGCGTTAATTATTTAGATGATGTTTGTAAAGATATAAAACACAAAATTAATCCTTTAATTCCTGTCTGTATAGGTACAAAAGGAATAGCAAATGATAATAAAAAAATGGTACATGAAATCGTCCATAAACATCTAAAAAACAAATTTGCTCTTTTAAGTGGCCCTACTTTTGCCAATGATGTAGCAAAGTCAGATCCTATTGGTTTTGTTTTAGCTTGCAAAGACAAAAAAACTCGTGAAATTATTCATACAGTATTCTCCTTCCATTCTGTCTTTATTAAAGACTCAACGGACTTTGCAGGTGTTGCCATTTGTGGATGCATTAAAAACATTTATGCCATTGGTTCAGGAATTTTAAGTGGCCTAGGATACCATGAAAGTACCAATGCTCTTTATTTAACCAAAGTATACGACGAAATAGGAGAAATTTTATATAAATACAAATCTTCTTTAGAAACATTCCATAGCTTAGCTTGTTTTGGTGATTTACTAGTAACATGTACTTCCAATCAAAGCCGAAATTATACCTATGGAGAAAAATTAGGGAAAAATGGAAGTAAAAAAGCCCTTGAAAAATATCGCAAGGAAAATACCATTGAAGGAATTTCTACATTAGAAGTTATGCATAAAATAATAAAAAGAAAACACCTAAAATGTCCAATTTTAGATGTACTATATAAAATAGTCTTCCAAGAAGAAAGTCCAAAAATTTTAATAGAAGAAATAACAAAAATATCGACTAAATAGTCGACTTTTTTATATCCTCTAATAAATAATAAGCAATGAGCATTCCAGCCGTTGTAGGAACCAACATAATTGATCCAGGAGTACGCAATCCATTTTTGATT
This sequence comes from uncultured Bacilli bacterium, assembly GCA_947591455.1. Taxonomy (GTDB): domain Bacteria; phylum Bacillota_I; class Bacilli_A; order RF39; family UBA660; genus MGBC108787. The sequence goes on from CANQDC010000003.1 coordinate 28,479, forward strand.
GGAACCTCTCTACTCCAAATGACAGGTACTTTTAGAGAAACATGATTCTTTTTACAAATAGAACGCATACTTTTAGCTAAAGGATCATTATACGTTTTATCTAAAGTAGTTATTTGTAATTCTAAAGGATTCATACGATTTCCTGTCCCCATACAAGAAATGATTTTTATATTTCTTTTTTGCGCTTCTTGAATTAATAAAAATTTTGTTGTAATCGTATCACAAGTATCAATAATATAATCATAAGTATCCGAAAATATTTCATGGATATTGGAATCGTTTAAAAACAGTTTTAAAGATTGAATATTTACTTTTGGATTAATATCGATACAACGTTTTTTTGCCATTTCTACTTTATATTTACCAATATTTTTTTGACTTGTAATCATTTGGCGATTGAGATTGGTAATATCAATACAATCATGATCTACTAAAGTAATATTTTGAAATCCTAAACGTATTAATGCCTCTAAAGCTGATCCCCCTACTCCCCCAATTCCTACAATTAAAATTTTCTTTTTTTGTAATCTATCAAAAACAGAGTGATCTATAATTTGTAATGTTCATTCAAACATAACTTCACCTCAAAATAAAAACCCGAAGGAAAGTCTGTTTGGATAAAAAACCCGCTCACGCGAGGTGGGCATCACATGAACTGTTTTAGGATCCTAGCAACACTTAATGGGCTAGTCTTCTACACCACAATTCAATTAGATTCCCAATAATATCCATAGTCGGTTTTATGTAAAACAAACTATATCCTTCAGGTACTATTATTATACCACAAAAATAATCATTTATACAAGCGAATTGTCATTTAACTATTTTGTTAATTTTCTCTCTAATTGATCATGTTTATCTTGAGTATCTTTTAATAATTCATAACATAGATTATTGCTAGTAAATTCAGGATTATTACGATATTTTTTGATAAATTCAATATTCTCAGTACTAATAGTATAGGCAATAATTCCTATTAAAGAAAAAGCAAAACCAAAACAAGTTCCTCCAATATTTCTTGAAGAAGTCTCAGGTACCCAAATAAAATCATTTTTATCTATTTCATTTATTTTTATTTCAAAATTTGTCTTATTTTGATTCGTTTCTTGAACATCTTCTAACTCTGCTACTTCATAATCCTTTAAATAAGTTGTAAACGAATCCATACTTTCTTGCAATAAAGATACGATTTTTTCTTCACTCATAGCCGAAATGTCATATGTTTCCAAAGAATAGTTACTATCTTCTAAAATAGAAGATTTGGAAGTTGTAACATAGAGTTTCTTCGTTGATTCTTCTTGATGAGGCTCACAATTATTTTTACTATATCCAGCATTTCCACCCCATTTATAATAATTATAACCCTTTTTTTCTTCCGTCACATCGCCATTTCCATCAATCGTTTTTTCGATTTCTTGACAAGCTTTTATATTGTCACGAATAATTGGATACCCTAAACCAAGAGCTTTATTAGTTAAAAATACAGCTGCTGTGATGGCCGAAAAATAAGCAATCGCCATTTTAGCTTTCGCTCTTTTATATGCTTTAATTCCAATTTGTTGAACACTTTCATTCGATTCTAATATATTTTTATATTCTTGGATTTTTCTTTGTAATTTTTCTAATCTTTGCTTTTTATTCATAGAATAATATCTCCTTTTTTTCTAAGGGTTTATTATAGCATAAAAATAAGAAATAACAAGCTTTAAGAATAGATGAATAGTAAAGACTTCGACATGTAAAAAAGCCCTTTTAAGAGGCTTTTTGTTGTTGTACATTCCATCTCCCTGATACATCACAGTTCGAACTATATGGTAATGGATTAGGAAGTTGCAGTTTGATAATCATTGGTATTTTAAAAGCACTACCAAATCCAACACAATTTCCAGGTTGCAAGGTTTTTTGCTTTTCGATTACATCTGCAGAGATATTTGGAAGCATTTCTTCAATGTATTTAATATCTTTTGGATGGGTCATTTTAAAGATTAAAAAGTTAGAAACTTGGGAAATAACTGTATCAGAGATTTCAACTGGTCTTTGACTAATAATTCCTAACAAGGTTCCATACTTACGACCTTCTTTAGCAATACGATCAAAAATATTATAACCAAGCAAATAAGTATCATTATCATGTTGAATATAACGGTGAGCTTCTTCCAAAAATAAATGAAACGGAATACTTGCTCTTTGTTTTAAATTTTTACAAAAATCAAAGAATAAACGAGACATAATTTTTACAATCACTTTAGCATAGGTATCATCAATATCTTCTAAATTAATATTAATAATTTGAGCCTTTTTATTATTTTTTACCACTAAACTACTTACATATTTATCTAAAGTAATAAAACCATTGCTTGAAAAATATTTTCCAACTCTTGTATTTAATATTGTACTTAAACGTACCTTTAAAATCATAGCATCATTATACAAATTAGAATTATTTTGGAATCCTTCACTAATCATTGTAAACTCAAGAGCTTTGGCAAAATCTGCTAAAGAATAATTATATTCTTTTGGTTCTTCCATTTCTTCATAAGAATCTTCAATATGTTTTAAAATATATTCCGTAATCAAAACACTTTCACCAAAGTTTCCATTGGAATCAATTTCAAAACACTCACTAAAAGTTCTAGTATATCCTAACCCAGCAATTTGACTATCAAAATTAAACTCTTTCGTATGACATACTTCAATTATTTGAAAAACTTCATTTTTCTTACGAGCGGTAGTTTGATTACTAAATAAAATAGCAAGTAAAGCCTTAGCAATTAAATGATTTTTATATTTAATTGACTCTTCATTTTCTTGACTAAATATTTTGGCCAAGCGAATCGTTCTTTCCAAAATAGGTAATTGACTATGATTCGTTGCTTGCAAAAGTAGCGCATAATCATCTAAAACAAGTAAACTAACCGGTATTTGTAGAAGAAAATCATCCGCATCAATTGGATTCGTAGTAATAAATTTATAACTATAGTTTGGATTAATTTGACTAATACTACCAAAAGCATTTTTATATTCTCCATAAGCATCAAAAACAAATACGTTGGCATTATAAGAAAGCATATTCGGATTACTAAATACATTTTGAACAATTCTTGCTACCCCACAAGATTTCCCACTACCACTATTTCCAAAGATAGCTAAATGATTAGAGAAAAAATCATTAATATTGGGACAGATATGGAATTTCTTATAAATAGCACTTTCTCCTAAGGTAAACGCCTTATCACTTTGTGTACCAACTAATTCCATCAATTCTTCGCTATTGATAATACGAATTTTACTTGATAAAAGAGGTTTTCTTATTACACCATTTACATACCGATTATTTACATATTCTCCTAAAAAGCGGATTTTTATCTCACTGCTATTAATTTCAGTGATTTCTCCTAAAATTCTTTGATCAGGAGCCTCAAAAACTACATTTACATTCATTAAGTCAGTAGTTCCGGCATCTCCTCCTAAATTTTCAATGTAAGCAATATTTTCACTAATATATTTAATTTTACCAAACATAGTCAAACACCTCTTTATATTCTTCTTCATTATAACATACAAATTTATCCTTTTCTACCAAAATGTTATAAAAAAAAGAACAAATTTTTGTTCCCTTTTAATCATCAAATAAATATTGATTTTGCGCCCTTATTTGAGGTTGTTTTAATTTTTTTAAAGCCTTATGTTCAATCTCTGAAATATAAGATTCACTTACATGATAAAGATTAGCTATCTCTCGTAATTTTTTTTCTTGAAACTTACGCATCAGTAATATCTTTTTTTCTTTTTCCGTTAAACAATTTAATCCTTTATTAATATAAGAAAATAAATTTTGATAAATAATTTGATTTTCTAAAGAACATTCTTTCTTACTAGTAAGAGAATTATAAGCCATTTCGCAATCATTTTCTAATTCATTTAAACTAACTGGGTAATCAGAAACTGAAAATAAATCCGAATTGTTTCTTTTGATAATCCAACACTTTGTTCAATTTCTTCAATCGTAGGAAAACGTTGATTGAATTGATTCATAAATTGTAAAATCTTTTTAAACTCTTTTTCTTTATTTACGGGAATGCGAATCAATTTGCCCTTTTCAAACAAAGCATTTTCTATTTCATTCTTAATACAACAAGTAGCAAAAGTAGAAAATTTATTATTTTTGTTCTCTTGAAAATTATTAACCGCTTTAATAAGACCGATATTTCCTTCCTGAATTAAATCTATAAACTCTAAGCCTCTATTTCGATAATGCTTGGCAACAGGAATAACCAGTGCCAAATTATGTTTAACCATTAATTGCTTTGCTTCCTCCGCCCCATCGGCCACTTGTTTCAATAATTTTGTTTCTTCTTCTTCTATAGTTAATAAAGGAATTTGCCGAATCAAATAGAAATATTGATCTGTACTATCAATAAAATATAAATCGGGCTCAAATCGATCATTCATTTTTTATTGTAACCTTTGCTTAAGGATTTCTTTCGTAATAACAGGATTCGCTTTTCCTCGTGTTTCTTTCATTACTTGTCCGACAAAATAATCAAATAAATTGTCTTTTCCATTTTTATATTGTTCCACTTGTACAGCATTTTTAGCCAAAATTTCGACAATAATATTCTCTAATTCTTCACGATTAGAAATTTGCGCCATATCACTACTAATAAATGATTTTGGTTCTTTTTTCTCTTCAACTGCTTTATAAAATATTTCTTTTGCTTGTTTTGAGGAAATGGTTCCTGCCTCAATAGCATCTACAATTTGTTTTAAATATTCTGGAGTCAGAAAAAATTCACTTAAGCCAATTTCTTCATGATTAATTTCACCTAATATTTGCGTTGTTAACCAATTACTTGCTTTTTTGGCATCAATTCCTAAATCGATACATTTTTCAAAATAATCGGCATATTCTTTTTCTTTGACAATGACACTTGCATCGTAATCACTTAATCCATAATCGGCCATATATTTGTCTTTTCTCTCTAAAGCAAGCATAGGGATATCTTTTTTTATCTCTTCTAACCAACTGGCTTCAATCTTAAATTTAGGAATATTGGGATCAACAAAATATTTATAATCAATGGCATCAACTTTACTACGCATCCGTATAGTTGTTCCTGATTCTTCATCAAAACGTCTCGTTTCTTGCTCGACTTCATCATATCTTCCTTGCTCTTTTAATTCACTTTGCCGTTTAATTTCATAATTGATTGCATCATAAACATTGCCAAAAGAATTAATATTTTTTACTTCCACTCGAGTCCCAAATTCAGTGGCTTCCTTATCCATAATGGAAACATTTACGTCACATCTTATTTGTCCTTTTTTGGTATCTGCTTCCGAAACACCACAATACTTATAAGCACTTCTCATATGTTCCAAAAAAGCTACCGCTTCTTCAGCACTAGAAAAACAAGGTTCCGTAACCAACTCCAAAAGAGGAACGCCAGCTCGGTTATAATCAATACAAGATGTATCATAATAATGATCGAGACTAGCCGCATCTTCTTCTAAGTGAATATCATGAATTGTTACTGGAATACGCTTTTTATCACATTCAATTTCAATTTTACCATGAACTCCTACAGGAGAAGCCATTTGAGTAATTTGATATCCTTTAGGTAAATCAGGATAATAATAATTTTTACGATCAAAATATATATATTCAGGTTGCTCGCAATTCAAAACCATACTCATCATTAAGGCATCTCGTACACATTTTTTATTCACGACAGGAAGAGTTCCTGGAAAAGCCATATCTACCGGACGAACATTATCGTTTGGTATTTCATTATAAGAATTTCGAGCACTAGAGAAAACTTTAGAATTACTTTTTAATTCGCAGTGCATTTCGAGTCCAATAACCGCTCTATATTTTCCCATTAGTTCACTTCCTTTGCAATTTGATTTTTATAATTCATTTGAGATTCAATGGCATAAGCAATATTTAAAACATTGGCATCATCATAAACATTCCCGGTAATATTTAAAGCCACTGGTAAGCCATTTATAAAGCCATCCGGTATCGTAATAGAAGGAAACCCTCCAAAATTACCAATTTGCATATGTTCTTCTAAAACAGCAGTATCTTTCGTTAAGATATCTTTTGAACCATCTAGGTGTTTGGCAGGACCACTACCAACCGGTAAAATAACCGCATCATAAGTTTCATATAACTTTTTCCAAGTATCGACAAGTAAACGTCTAACTCTTTGGGCATTTTTAAAATATCTTTCTTGATTTTCTTTTTGTAAAATATAAGACCCAATAACAAAACGTCGTTTAATTAAAGGAGAAAAACCATGCGTACGATGATCCATCATAACTTCGTTGATACTAGATCCATTCCCCCGTGGTCCAAAAATAATCCCGGTTAAATTGGACAGATTGCTAGTTGCTTCCGCACAAGAAATAGCCACATACACACTAGGTTCCGCATCTAAAAGCTTTTTATCAACGCTTACTTCTTCAACAAGAATGCCTAACTTTTTAATATTTTCTAAGACATTCATAAAGTTTTCTAAATGTAATTTTAATTCTTCTGAAGGATTTTCATAATTTTTAATATCACAAATTTCTTTGATATAACATAATTTTTTCCCTTTTACATTGCCCGTTAAAGATTCTAACAAATGAATATCACTAGAATCCCAACTGGTCATGTCATTTTTATCGATTCCTTTCATCGCATCAACGACAATGGCGGCATCTCGAACATTTCTCGAAAACACGCCGCAATGATCTAAACTAGAAGCAAATGGAAATAAGCCATATCGAGAAATCATACCATAAGTTGGTTTATAGCCGACGATTCCACAATAAGCCGCTGGTTTCCGAATCGAATCCCCCGTATCACTTCCTAAAGCATAAGGATAAACACCACTGGCAACAGCACAAGCACTACCAGCACTTGATCCTGCACAACTCCGTGATAAATCCCAAGGATTTTTGACAGCACCGGTATGTCCCGTAGTTCCGGTACCACCCATACCAAATTCATCCATAACAGTTTTATTAACTGGAACGGCTCCCGCTTGATATAAATTTTCGACTGCAGTTGCATTAAAGAAAGGGACATAATCTTTTAGCGTATTAGAAGAACCCGTTGACAATATATCTTTCGTAGAATAATTATCTTTAATTCCAAAAGGAATACCAGATAATAAATTATCAGTAACATTAGTGCCTTTCGCATCATCTAAAATAGTTACAAAAGCATTACACTTTTCTTGAACTTCATGAGTCTTTTCTAACGCTTCTTTTACTAAATCTTCACTTGTTACTGTACCATTTACTAAATCCTCATGTAACTCTTCAATGGTTTTATACATAAAATTCATTCTCCCACCACCTTTGGTACTTCAATTTCTCTTCCTTCAATTTTGTCCGAATTCCTAAGTAACTCTTCTACTGGAATCGATTCTTCCGCAACATCTTCTCGTAAAGTACAAGAAAAATTATCTAAACAATGCGTCATTGGTTCAACGGCATCAAGACCTTCAAGTTCTAATTTTCCTAAATTTTCATCAATAATCGCAAATTCATCTAATACTTGTTTATTTTCTTCTTCGGTCAATCCAATTAATAATTTCTCGGCTAAACGATCGACTAATTCTTTTGTAAAATTATTCATCTTCTCTACCTCTTTTCTAATTTAAAATACGCTTACGAATGGATCCTTCTTCTTCCAATGGTTGAAAACTATCTGATGTCCCCTGTAAACTTTTTGAAGTTAAAATGGAAAAATAATCTGATAACTTATTTTCATTTACTAATTTATAACTTTCTTTATTATACTCATCATAATTTACTTGTTTTAAAATCCCATTCTCCCAATAACTCTCTTCTTTTAATTGGTACCCAAATAAATCCGGATACATAAATGCAAACTTCCCATTAAAAATATTATTTTTTATATCCATACAATCTTGTTTAGATAAATTCTCTCGAAAACCGGTAACTTGCAATAAATTATTTAATTGCATACAATTCATGATAAATTTTTCTTTTTGAAGGTAAGCTTGTTGGGCCAAATAAATTTCTTTTTGACTTGTTTTATTAAAATAACAATTATAAGAGGGTGTTTCGTAAAATAAATCAAAATTGAAAGTAAATTCATAGGGATTGGCTATAGCTTTAAACAATATATCTCGAGATTTCTTTTCCGTCCATGTTTCTTCATCATAGAAGACAACTTTCCCATAAAAAAGTTGTCTACGAGGCACTGGCCATGTTTCTTTATTCATCATCTTCTTCCTCCTCCTTAATAACCGCAATACCAAGTTCTTTTAATTGGGCCTCACTAACACGAGTTGGAGCCTCACTCATTAAATCACTTGCACTTTGCGTTTTAGGGAAGGCTATAACATCCTTTATATCACTTGTCCCTGTTAAAACCATCACTAATCTTTCTATTCCTGGAGCAATACCGGCATGAGGAGGTACGCCATATTTGAAGGCATCTAATATAAAACCAAAGCGCAATTTTGCTTCTTCCTCACGAATACTTAAGGCTTTAAAAATACGCGCTAAATCTTTCGCTTTATGATTTCTTACGCCACCACTGGCTAATTCATACCCATTTACCACCAAATCGAAACTTCTGGAAATACAATGTTCTGGATCATCAATCGTATTAATATCTTTTACCATGGTAAAAGGATTATGTTCCGCTTTCCATCTTCCTTCCGTCTCAGAATATTCAAAGAATGGAAAATCGGTAATCCATAAGAAATTCAATTTATCTTCATCAATTAAATGAAGTTCACGAGCAATCTTGTTACGTAAAGCTCCTAAAGAGGCATAAACAATTTTTTTCGTATCAGCAACAATCAAAATTAAATCGTTATTAGTAATACCAAATTTTTCTTTCATGGCCGCAAGTTTTTCATCTTCTAAATTTTTTGCAATAACGCCATTAAATTTATCATCATCATATTTTAACCAAGCTAATCCTTTTGCACCATATATTTTAACAAAATCTGTTAAATGTTCTACATCACTTCTAGAATATTTATCGCCATTATTTTTTACAAGTAAACATTTAACAATTCCTCCTTTTTCGATAGCATTTCGAAAAACATTCATATTGGTATCTTTTAAAATATCCGTTAAATCTAAAAGTTCCATTTCAAAACGAGTATCTGGTTTATCGCTTCCAAATCGGTCCATGGCTTCTTGATATGTGATCCGTGGAAAATCAGGTAAATCAATATTTTTAACATCTTTAACGATTTTTTTAATCATTCCCTCGGTAACATTCCAAACATCCTCTTCTTCGGCGAAACTCATTTCCAAATCAATTTGTGTAAATTCAGGTTGACGATCACTTCGTAAATCTTCATCTCGAAAACTTCTGGCAATTTGATAATAACGTTCAAAACCAGATACCATTAAAAGTTGTTTAAATATTTGTGGACTTTGCGGTAAAGCATAAAAAGAGCCTTTATTAATACGAGAAGGAACCAAATAATCTCGAGCTCCTTCTGGCGTTGATTTACAAAGAATTGGGGTCTCAATTTCAATAAAACCTAAATTATTTAAATATTCCCGAGCACTTTTACATACTTGATGGCGAATAAGAAGATTATTCTTTAATTTTTCTCGACGTAAATCTAAATAACGATATTTTAAAGCTACGTTTTCATTTACCTCCGCTTCATTATCATAGACATTAAACGGTAAAACATCACATTCACTTAGAACTTCAAGCTCTTCAACCATTAATTCAACTTCCCCAGTTGGAATTTTTGGATTAATCATATCAGGAGTACGAGCAAGTAATTTACCAGTAACTTTAATACAATACTCATTTTTTAAACTTTCTGCTAAACTAAAATCATTTTTTAAATAACTACGATTAAAGACCACTTGTAAAAAACCAGATCGATCCCTTAGGTCAACGAATATAACTCCACCCATATCACGACGTTTATTTACCCAACCATATACGGTATACTCTTTATCGATATCTTTTTTTCGAAATTCTCCATTATTATATTGTTTCATTTTCTTCTTCCTTTCTAATCATCTCATTCATTTTTTGCATTTGTTCTTCACTAAAATAATCCTTTAGATAATCATCTTTTTGATCAAGTTCTTGAAAAAAATTTAAATCGTGAGTTTCTCCAATTTTTTCAATTAATCGATCTTTGTCTAAAGCCTCATCGGCAACGCTAATTAGCTCCGTTAAATAATAAGCATCTCTTTTTTCAATGAAATAATCCTCAATTAAAGATAAATCTTTATTATGTCTATTATAGTTGGCTGCTAATCGCCATAAAGCTTCTCTTTTATCTTCATTAATAGCAACATTCACTAAATCATTAAAGGCTTCTTGATTAATCATCGGAGGCATAGGAACGCTTATATATTGTGTAATAAAATTTAGTAGTTGTTCATCATTCATACTTCTACAATAATTTATATACGTTTCACTATTAGTTAATAAGGAAAATATACTTTTAAATCGTTTGCCACAATCTCTTATCATTTTCTTATCTTCTAATAAACTATTATAACATTCTTGTAATTTTTTTTGTTCCTGTTCATCTAACTTGTTATTTTTTAAAGTTTTTTCGATACTGGCAATAATTTTTTCAAGGTTAGCCATTCTTCTTTTTTCTATATCATCAATTTCATTAGGAACTGAATTAACAATTTCTTTTAAATTTTTTATTAACTCGTCAATTTCCTTATTTTCCGTATCAGTAAAAGCTTTACGATCTATATTATTTAATAGTTCTAACAATTTTTCACTATTAATAAAACGATTTACATACTTATAAATAATATTTACTAAATCCATTTGAAGCCTCCTCAAATATCGTATTTATCTGACTTAAAATTTCTTCCAAAATTCATTTTTTTCTTCCGATTTAAAAGAGAACATTCCCCACAAACAGCTTTATAATTTATTTCGTCTAGAGATTCGTTCGTCTTCATTTCTTCGATAGTATCAGCAATTTGTAAAAGTCTATCATAACCAGGAAAAGCATTCATACGAAAATCACAATGTAAGCCATAACAAAGAACAGGAATACCAAATTCTTTCGTTAAAAAATAGAAGTCATCCACTTGTTCAGCAGTTAAGAATTGCGCCTCATCGACTATAATGGCACTTAATCCATCAAAAGGAATTTTTTTAAAAACTTTATCGTTAGGTTTTAAAAGAATATCTATCGTTCCTTCAAAACTTACTCTACTAACGACTTGATCATTTCCTAACGTATCACTCGCGGCTGTAATAATCGCTACTTTTGTACCTCTTTCTTCATAATTAGTAGCAACTTGCTGCAAAAGCGTTGTGGTATCACAATCCATTGCTCCGTAGTGAAAATATAACTTTGCCATAAAAACTCACCTACCTAAAAATCACAATTTCCTGGTGTTCTTGGATACGGAATAACGTCTCTTATATTATCGACTCCTGTTAAATAGATTAATAATCTTTCAAAACCCATACCGAAACCAGAATGCGGACAAGTTCCATATTTTCTTAAATTTAAATACCATTCCATATCTTTCGTTTCCATATGCATTTCTTGCATTCGTTTCACAAGTTTATCGTAGTCTTCTTCTCTTTGACTACCACCCATCAATTCACCAGCGCCCGGTACTTCTAAATCAACAGCAGCAACCGTTTTATTATCGGGATTTAATTTCATATAAAAAGCTTTGATATCTTTCGGCCAATTTTTAATAAACACCGGTCCATCAAAATATTCTGTTAAATATTTTTCATGTTCTTTCGCAATATCGCATCCATATTGGGGTTCATATTCCCATTTAACAGATGCTTTTTTAAGAATGGTAATAGCATCATAGTGATCAATACGGGTAAACTTACTATTTACTAATTTTTCTAATTTAGAAATAATTCCTTTTTCAACAAAATCATCAAAAAACTTCATTTCATCAGAACATTTTTCTAATACAGAAGAAACCACATATTTTAACATGTCTTCCATAACTTGCATGTCGCCTTCTAAATCACAGAAAGCCATTTCTGGTTCAATCATCCAAAATTCTGCCGCATGCGTTTTTGTATTTGAATTCTCTGCTCGAAATGTTGGTCCAAACGTATAGGTCTTTTTATAAGCAGTAGCAAATGTTTCCGCCTCCAATTGCCCACTGACCGTTAAATTTGTCATTTTGCCAAAAAAATCTTTACTATAATCAATTTCTTTTTGGCCACTATTTAAAGGAAGAGTCGTTACTTGAAACATTTCTCCAGCCCCTTCACAATCACTTGAAGTTAAAAGAGGTGCATGAAAATACACAAACCCATGCTTTTGAAAATATTCATGAATAGCAAAAGCAGCAACACTTCGAACCCGGAATACCGCTTGAAAAAGATTCGTTCTAGGTCTTAAATAAGCAACACTTCGCAAAAACTCTCTTGTATGACGTTTCGGCTGAATTGGATAATCTTCAGGGCAAGTTCCCACGACATCAATTTTCACTGCTTGCAATTCTACTTCTTGATTTCCCCTCGATTCAACGAGTTTCCCTTCTATATGTAAAGCACTTCCAACCAATACTTTACTAATTTCATCAAAATTTTCTAAAGAAGTATCGTAAACAATTTGCAAGTGTTTAAAGCAAGTTCCATCGCTAAAATCAATAAAACCAAACCCTTTTTGACGGCGATGATTACGTACCCAACCATCTAAACAAATCGTTGTATTTAAGTATTTCGTACTATCTACAAAAATTTCTCTTAAATCCATACTTTCCTCCTAGGCATTAGAAACAATATAATCAATTATTTCGTTTTCATCAATTTTATGTTCTTCTTTCGTTTTATTATCCTTTACTGTAATTAATCCTTTACTTAAATCTTCACTATTTAAAAGAATTAATAGTTCTGCTTGATTACGATCGGCTTCTTTAAATTGACTTTTTAGAGAACGCCCCGTTGTATCATAATCAACAGAAACACCAGAAATTCGTAAATCCTGGGCCAAAGTAATGGCTTTCATTTTTTCTTCTTCATTTACATATAAAATATAACAATTTAAAGGTCGACGTTCAGAGAATATAGGATCATCCATAGCTAACATGACCCGTTCTAAGCCACTAGCAAAACCCATACATGGAATACTTGGGCCTCCTAAATCCTCCACAAGTCCATTATATCTTCCACCAGCCGCAATCGTGTTCGCACTTCCTAATACTTCTTTATCACAAACAATTTCAAAGACAGTATAATCATAATAATCAAGGCCACGAACAATTTTATCATCCACTTCATAATCAATATCTAAGAAAGTTAAATATTGTAATACTTTTTTAAATCGATCTTGCGATTCTTTACTTTGATAATCCAAAATACTAGGTACATTTTTTAATAGGTCATTATCTTGATCGACCTTACAATCTAAAATACGTAAGGGATTAGTCTCAAAACGTTTTTGACAATCACTACATAATTCATGAATATGAGGTTTTAAATAAGAAACTAACGCTTCACGATACTTTTCACGATCCTTCTTTGCCCCTAAATTATTAATTTTAACTGTTAAATCTTTAAATCCTAACTCTTCAAAAAGACGATAAGGCAAAGAAATTACTTCTGCATCAATAGCAGGATCATTGCTTCCTAAAACTTCTATACCAAATTGCGTAAATTCTCTATTTCTACCATTTCCAGGTCGTTCATATCGATACATAGTCCCATTATAGAAAAACTTTCGAGGCAAATTTTCGCCATATAATTTATTTTCAATAAAACTACGAACAACTCCTGCTGTTCCTTCTGGACGAAGAGTCAATTCACGATCACTACGATCCTTAAAATCATACGTTTCCTTTGTGACAATATCAGAAGATTCTCCTACACTACGGTGAAATAATTCCCGTGATTCAAATAGTGGAGTTCGAATGTATTCATAATTATAAAAATCACAAAAATATTCAATTAATTGATTAATTTTTTCTAACTTTACGGCCTCTTTTCCAAGAACATCGTAGGTTCCTTTAGGTTTCATTATCATATTCTATTCCTCCTTTTTGATAATAAAAAAACCTAATAATGTAAGGACGAAAATAATTCCGCGGTGCCACCTTACTTTACTAGGTACTCTCTCAAAATTTATCGCATTTTATGCGTTCTATGTTATGAAAAGCTGTCTTTCTATTTATACTTTTTAGGCATTCGCAGCAAACTAGCCTTCTCTTAAAAAAGCACTTAAATATACTTTGTCTTTTCCATAGAAATTACGTATATCTACATTTTATTACTTTTGCAATTTAAAGTCAAGCAACTAACTATTATTATGTTTTAGTCAGCTAAAAATATACATTAGATTAGATGGCTAGAACTACACGGAAAGAAATACTATTAACTCCATTTCCATGAGTTCTTCCAATATAAAATGGACCAGCCTCAAATCCACTACGAAAATGTCCTCCTCGAACAAACCATGGAGTACTACTAGATTCATTACCAAATGGGAAAAATGCTGTATTTTTATACCAACCACTCACTGTTCGATCACTGTTTTCTACTCCAGTACTTTCAATACGATAATGTATTTTATAAAAAGGACCAAGTTCTTTCGTTGCATCTCCTAAGATTCCGCGACTATAATCATACGCATTAGTACTATAACTATAAACATCATAATATTTAGACTCTGGTAAATCAATTCCATCTGTCACCTCTTGGCCGTCTAAAGTTTTACCCTTAAATCCAGAATTACGACTTATTTTTTGACCTGAGGCCGGAATATTAGAATTACTTTCTGCTTCCATACCTGCTAAAACAAATTCTAAAGATCCACCACTTAAATCATAGATACCTGTATAATTTCCTGTCGTGCTAGCTAAGGTGCTTAAATTATTAAAATAGTTAACAGTATATTCTCCATCACTTCCTGCTTCAGAAGGACCATGTTCATTACATGCATTTGGATAACTAGAACATGGTTCCACTGTTGAGGATCCAATATCTCCCGTAGTCGGATTATTTCTAGCCGCATAACCGGTTAAATGAGAATCATTATTATTTACTCTTACTCTACTATCATCATTACATTGATTATCTTTACATCTACCATATTTAGAATTTGTAAGGTACGCTACTGCTCCCCATTCTGTATTCTTCATCATATGACTGTCTAATTCTCTTTGATAGTTATAACTTACTAAATGAGCATTAGCTAATTGAATACTTCTCCAACTATAGACATTTGGCTTGATTTGTAATTTTTTTGCTGCTTCAATAGCTTCATCTGCACTAGCTGGATTTACCTCAGCAGCTTTTGTTGACTCTGCATCTTTATATCCTGATTCAAACTTACCTACCCATATTCCATTGACTCCAAAGGCTGTAAAGGCTGGATGAGTAAGCCAATCAGTAGCTTTTGATCCATTTGATGCAATATCATTGGTTGTTTCAAATTGTATTTCAATTGGTTGAACTTTGCTTGATAATTGTGTCTCGTCTTCAACTCTTGTTGTATAATTCCCCTCATCCCATATTTTATATTTATATCTTGGGATCCATACAAAATAACTTTCTATGCTATCTTCATCTATTACTGCTCCCACTTCTGGTTCTTGAGCTTCATCTGCTAATATAACAGCATTTGCCCATTCTTGTTTTCCGTATTCATACCATTTCTCTTCTAGATTGGCTCTTTTTACTTCTCCTTTAGCATCTATAATTACTGGAATTAAGTTTTCTCCTAATACTGGATCTGCTCCATTTAATAGATCCTCTTTATAATAAGCATAATGGATATTTTCAGAAGTTACAGTTACTTTACTGGTGAAATTCTTATTCATAGCATCATCATTGATATCTACACTTTCATCTACCCATAATTTTAATGAAAAATCTTTTTCTTCGCCTGCTTTAATCGTACCTGTAGTTATTTGATAAGCTTTGTTTGCTGTAAAATCTGTTTCTTTTACTGTAGGATCGACTGTACTATATGTATTTAACAGTTCTTTACTATTTCCATTATAAGAAAGAGCTATATATTCATCACTTAAGACATCATTTTCATCTTTTACTTCTAATTGGACACTATACGTAGCATCAACATTACATGTATTATGTATTTTAAAAGTAAAAGGGGTTAAAGCTTCTGCTTCTTTATCGGTTATAGGGAATTCTTTTAATAAAGAGATATTATTTTGTTCTTCCTCGATATTTACTTCTAAGCAATTTGTATTTAATCTATTGATTGTTTCTTGACTTGCTTGGAAAGTCCAATAAGCATAACTGACTCCTATAATTACTACGATAAAAAGAAAAAGAAAAATGACGATTATATTTTTATGCTTCTTCTCCATTTTTAAATCACTCCTTAACTTATTTTAGGTTATTACATCTTTATTATAACCTGTTTTAAGTTATAATTCAATAACTTATTTTAAGTTGTGCTATTCTTCCGTTGAGGTGACAAGATCAAATGAATAGACTGAGAGAATTGAGAGAAAACCGAGATTTATATCAAAAAGATCTAGCAAAAATTTTAAATATGTCCCAAACCGGTTATTCTCAATATGAAACCGAAACAAATGATATTCCAACAGAAATATTAAAAAAATTAGCCTCATTTTATGGCGTAAGTATTGATTATTTACTATACTGTACAGACGAAAGAAAACCGTATCCTAAATCAATTATTCATTCAAAAGAAAAGAGACCTTAAAATATAAGATCTTTTATTTATTTTTAGAATCCAATAAAATGCTAATTGGACCATTATTTTCAATATTTACGATCATATCCGCTCCAAAAACACCGGTTTTCACTGGGAGAAAGGAATTTAATTTTTGATTAAATAAATCATATAATGAACGAGCTTGTTCACTTTTCATGGCTTTTATATAAGAAGGACGATTGCCTTTTTTCGTATCAGCATGCAAAGTAAATTGACTAATCGATAATATTTCTCCTTGCGTTTCTAAGATATTTTTATTCATAATTCCTTTATCGTCATCAAATATACGTAATCCAATAATTTTTTTAACCATATAGTCGATATCTTGCTCTGTATCCGTAACTTCAAAACCAACAAGCAAAACCATGCCTTTTGGTATTTGATTATACAGATTCCCCTCAATCGTTACAGAGGATTGATTACTGCGTTGAATGAATACTCTCATAATTTTCGACCCGCTTTTTTTACAAAACGTAGAGAATACAAACTATTTAAAAAATCGTTTAACTCCGTAATATTGGCAACTTTAATCGTTAAAGAATACACTAAATAGGTAGTAGAATCATTACTATGAATAGAAATAACATTTATATTTTTAGAAGTAGCTTTATTAATTATATCAGCAATATGATTTTTATCATTTAAGCATTCTACATAAATATTCGTTAAATATTCTTGATCCATATTTTCTCCCCAAAAAACTGGAATCAAACGTTCTTTTTTGGAAAGAATATTTGAGCAATCACTTTTATGAACAGTAATTCCTTCTCCTTTAGTGATATAGCCCATAATTTTATCACCTTTTACTGGTTTACAACATTTCGCTAACGTAATTAAAATATCATTATATCCTCCAACAATAATATCATTTTTATGATCTATTTTTGGTATATTTTTCGGTTTGGTAGCTTTTAAAGTTAAAGCATCTGATACATTGTTTTTTTCCTCAGTAGAAAGACGAATAACATAACCGGCTGTATAGCGAAATGAACCAATGGCCATATAGATATCATCCATATCATTAAACTTCAAATCTTTTTGAATCTTTTTTAATTTTTCTTCATTAAAAACTTCTGCAAAAGATAAATGAAGTTTACGTAGTTCTTTTTCTAAGATATTTTTACCGGTTGTAATATATCGAATCCGATCCTGTTTGCTGAAAAAAGAACGTATTTTACTTTTCGCACTATTGGTTTTAACAAATTGTAACCATTCTTGACTTGGCGTAGAATTTTTATTTATATTAATCTTAACCACATCATGATCTTTTAATTCATAAGACAAAGGAACAATTTCATCGTTGACGATAGCACCAACTGTAGTATCTCCTACATGAGAGTGAATACGATAAGCAAAATCAACAGGTGTAGAGCCTTTAGGAAGTTCAAAAACATCCCCATTCGGTGTAAATACATAAATAAATTCTCCTAGAACATCACTATTCACATTAATTAAAAAGTCTTCTTCATTATCATTTTCCTTATAGGTATCAATAATATTTCGAAAAATTTCTAATTTTTGTTCCATCATATTTTGAATTTTCTTGGTTCCTTTTTCTTTATAAGACCAATGAGAAGCAATTCCTTTTTCGGCTAGTTCATCCATCTCCTTCGTACGAACTTGTATTTCATAAATATGGCCATCCGATCCAAAAACACCGGTATGTAAAGATTGATACATATTTTCTTTAGGCATAGCAATGTAATCTTTAAAACGTTTTGGTAAAGGATGGTATTTAGAGTGAATTAAACCAATAGCTAAGTAACAATCGCTTTCTTTTTCAACAATTAAACGTAAAGCTAAAATATCATAAATTTCTTTCCATTTTTTTCCTTTTTCTAACTTTTTATATATGCTATAAACACTTTTTACTCGACTTTTTATCGTAAATTTCATACCATGATCTATTAACATTTCCGATATATCTTCTTGCATTCCATCTAAAATATCTCTTAGTTCTTCTACAGAAGTATCCAATTGTTTTAAAATATCTTCATATACTTCTGGTTTTAAATATTTTAAACATAAATCTTCTAATTCACTTTTAACAGAATAAATTCCTAAGCGATGGGCGATCGGAATAAGTACGGTCATGGTTTCCGTAGCTTTTTTCTTTTGCTTTTCAGGAGCCACTGCCCAAATCGTTCGCATATTATGTAACCGATCCGCCAACTTTATAAAAAGCACACGAACATCTTCCGCAAGACCTACTAAAACTTTTCTTAAATAAATAGCGGAAGATTCTTTATCATCAGGTAATTCCAATTTGTTAATCGTCGTAATACTTTTAACAATATTCGTAATTTCAGTCCCAAAATTTTGCTCTATTTCCTGTTCTTCTGTATCGCCATTATTTATGACTTCATGAAGTAAAGCCGCCATAATCGTGATTTTATCAACGTGTAAATCACTTAAAATAAGAGCTACTTGCAAAGGATGCGTAATAAATTCCTCATTCGTTAAACGCATAAAACCTTTATGTTTTTCATCAGCGAAAGTATATGCCTTTTGAATATCATCCAAATCCTCTTTGGAAAAATTTGGTTCTAATTTTTGTAATAATTCTTCAAACAGTCGTTCTTTTTCTTGCATCATTCCACCTAGTTTCTACTTTTTTCATTCATATAAATAATTAATTCCTTTTCTGTAATATTTAATATATCATTTACAATATCAAATAATGTCAAATCAACATTTCTATGCCATTTTCTTTCCATTAAACAATTCCAAATAATTTTTTCTGTAATAAAAGGCAACTTTTGAATACGAAGTTCCTCTCTTTTAGAATGTAGGGCTGGGAAAACCCGTTCATAAAGTTCTTGCAATGATTGAAATTCTTCATTTACCATAATCTCACACCCTTAAACATATATATTATAGAACAAAGTAAATATTTTTTAAAGGTGTGATTCGCATGAAAAATAAATTTATTTCGTCAACGATTATTTTAATTTTAGGAGGTTTTTTAACCAAATTTTTAGGTTTTCTCATTAAAATTCTATACACTCGCATTATATTAGAAGAAGGCGTCAGTTTATATGCGATCATCATGCCTACTTACTCTCTTTTAATTACTATTGCAACGATGGCTATGCCACTCGCAATTTCGAAATTAGTCGCAGAAGAAAAAATAAGAAGTGTCAAGATTTTAACCTCATCAACAGCCATTATGATTCTTGTAAATGCTCTTCTTTTGTCCGTAATGTTTCCCTTAAGTAAATTCATTGCCTTTCATTTATTAAAAACCAAAGAAGCGTATATCTTGCTGTTAGCTTGTACCATCACCTTACCATTTATTAGTCTTTCAAGTATTGTCAAAGGGTATTTCTTTGGTAAACAAAGAATGATTCCTTACGCAATTTCAAATTCTTTTGAACAGATAATTCGGTTACTATTAATTGCCCTATTTTTACCTTTTTTTATGAAAAAAGGAACTCTTTTTGGAGTATGTGCTTTAATTTTGTTAAACATTATTTCAGAAATTTCTTCTATTTTTATTTTCTTTCTCTTTTTACCAAAACATATTCAAATAAAAAAAGACGATATTGTCCCAAATGTAAAAACCATAAAAGAAATTTTGCAAGTAAGTATCCCAACCGTTTCTTCAAGATTTGTAGGAAATATAGGTTTCTTTTTTGAACCCATTATTTTGACAAACATTTTACTTTTTGTTGGTTATTCCAATTCTTTTATTTTAAGAGAATATGGAGCGTATAATGCCTATACAATTGCCCTTTTAACTATGCCCAGCTTTTTTGTTGGGGCTATAGCTAGTTCCCTTGTTCCTGAGATTAGTAAATTTCATCAACAAAAAAATCATAAAATGGTAAAAAGAAGATTTCATCAAGCTATGCTTTTTTCTTTTATTTTAGGGTTTTCTTTTTCTTTATTAATATTTATTTTTCGAAAAAAATTATTATGGATTTTATATCATACAACCAGTGGCTTAAATTATATTACCGTCTTAGCTCCTTTTTTTGTTTTATTTTACTTAGAAACCCCTATCATTAGCACTTTACAAGGACTTGGGGAAGCAAAATACACGATGAAAATTACTTTTTGGGGCGTCATTTTAAAAAATATTGTTTTAGCTTTATTTTCTTTTTTACACATCGGCATTTATGGTTTAATTATTTCTGAAATTGCCAATATTATCTTTGTAGTCAGTATGAACTTTTATAAAATAAAAAAAATAATGGCAATCAATTCTTGACATTATTTTAGATTTTTAAACAATGATTTAGGATAACGAAAAGGAAAAAGAGAATTTGAAAAACCATTCCCAGGATCATCATATAACCGTACTTGATCATTTTATGGATTTTCCTTTTTATTTTAGATAAAATGTTATTCATTATAAAGAACTCTTTCGAATAATATAGATTTGATTTTTCTTTTTAAAAGCATAAAAAACATCTTTTATTTGTAACCCCTTTTTAGCCAGTTCTTTCTCTAACCATGATTTATTTTTCTTAATATATTCCAGTGCTCGCATTTGAATTTCCCCATCTAAAATAACGGGCATAGGATAATTACTTTTTGTATGAAAAAAATTATACTGAAAAATAGATAATTTTCCATTAGGTTCTAAGAAGGCATATTCTACATCTTCAATACTTTTAATTTCTTTCTGACGCAAACTTAAAAGAAGATCATCCATGCTATATCTTTGTCGAACCATTTCCTTATAATTAACATTTCCATTTACAATAATTAACGAAGGTTTCCCTCCAAATAAATTTCGAAATGTCCGCGATTTAATACTTACAAAAGCTAAGAACAATTCTAGAAAAACTAATAAAGCAATAGGTAAAATTGTTAAAAAAATAGAATCTTTAATATTTTCAATACTGATGGCCACTAATTCTGCAATTAGAATAGAAACAATTAAATCAATAATTCCCAGCTGACCAATTTCTCTTTTGCCCATAATTCGATAAGCAAGAACAATAAAGAAATAAAAAAATGTCGTCCGAAAAATGACAGAGAATAATTCCACTTTCAATCACCCTTTCAACTATAGTATGGTACATTTCATATTTTTTTAATCATCTTCATACAATAAATTAGGTGATTTTTATGGAATTTATCAAAAAATATGGATTACTCTCTTTGATTTTTTTAGGAGCCTTTTTTATAGGATCTTTCCTTCTAAGTATTCTTAATTATTTTTTACTAGCTAGCAAAACAACTCATATCATTGGCCTATTTTATTTACTTATCGTATGTATCGTTTTAAGTTTCTTAACTTCTAAAAAAAGCAATTCTAGAGGAATCATTACAGGATTAAAAAATGGATTTTTATTTATAGGGATTCTTCTTTTGATCAATCTTGTGTTTTTTCAAAGCTCCTTTAAATTTATGCGCCTATTTTATTACATAATTTTAGTATTTGCTAGTATTTTTGGTGCCATTTTCGGAGTCAATACCAAAAAAGAATGATCCCTTTCTAAAATCATTCTTTTTCAATAAATTTAAAATTGTCTTGAGTATCAACATAAGAAGACTCATTATAAGCTTTTTTAGTTAAAGGATTAATCATGACTTCTAAATCTGTTTTTTCATATAATTCATTTAAAGTAATTTCCTTATTAATACAAGATTCCGTATAATAACAATTTTTAGCAGTTTCAATAATCTTTTTCTCAGTGACAGCTATTAATCTTTCGTTATGTTTATGGACAGTTTTCATAATCGATGGAACAGCAATTAATAAGATTATCAGTAAAACTGTTCCATAAAAAATAATTTTATTTTTATTCATTTTCTTACCTCTTTTTATTATGTATGATAATAATCTTTTATAAATTGTTCTTTATATGCTAAGATCGTATCGTTTTTTATAGCTTCTCGTAAATCTTCTGTTAAATGAATTAAAAAGCGAATATTATGAATAGATAACAGGCGAGCCCCTAACGTTTCATTCGCAACAATTAAATGGCGAAGATAAGCTTTACTATACTTACTTTTACATGTATAACAATCACAATCAATGCTTATTGGAGTAAAATCATCCTTATATTTAGAATTTTTAATATTAATTTTACCATATTTTGTGTATGCATGCCCATGCCGAGCCAAGCGAGTCGGACTAACACAATCAAATAAATCAATTCCTCGCATGACATTTTCAATAATATCTATTGGATCTCCAACGCCCATTAAATAACGAACCTTATCCGAAGGCAGATATTTAGTCGCATAACTAACCATTTTATACATAGTTGGTTTATCTTCACCGACACTCGTTCCCCCTATAGAATAGCCATCAAAATCCATTTTCACCAGTTCTTCTACACAATGTCGTCGCAGATCTTCATATTCTCCTCCTTGAACAATTCCAAATAAAGATTGATTCGGATTATTATGAACTTGAAGCCCTCTTTTCGCCCAACGAAGAGTTCTCTCAACACTTTTTTCTACATATTCTCGTGTAGCAGGATATCCGATACATTCATCAAAACTCATAGCTATATCACTATCTAATTTATTTTGAATTTCAATCGATTTTTCTGGAGTAAGCAATAAAGGATCTCCATTTAAATGATTTTTAAAATGAACGCCCTCTTCCGTAATATCTTTAGGTCGGGCCAAACTAAAGACTTGATAACCTCCACTATCAGTTAATATCGGTCCATCATAATGCATAAATTCATGTAATCCCCCAGCTCGGGCAATAATGTCTTCACCTGGTCTTAACCACAAATGATACGTATTAGCTAAAATAATTCCAGCATGAACATCTTTTATTTCTTCAACACTCAAAGTCTTAACAGTGGCTTCAGTTCCCACGGGCATAAACATAGGAGTTTCAAATGTCCCATAATTTGTTTTCAACTTGCCCAAACGAGCATCGGAATTTTTTTCTTTTTTTAACAAAGTATACTCTATTTTCATAGATGCCTCTTTCTATATCTTTTTAATAATCAATTATTGTCAACATTATAACATGTATACTTTTAGGTGTAAATTAATGAAAAAAACAATATTCGAATTGATATGAAGTTTTTGATTTTTAAAAAAGCATATTGTACTATGAACAAATGTCTGTTATGATTATTTTAGGAATACTTAGTTAGTTTAGGTACTATTCTCTTTTACTTTTTAAAGTGGAAGGAGGTGACATTATGAGAAAATCAGAGAAATATCTTTGCTCTATCATAATACTCCTTATTATTGTGATTTTAATCATATTAATAAAAATAGTACCAACTGTATAAGTCGGTACTAA
>CANQDC010000004.1 GCA_947591455.1 uncultured Bacilli bacterium
TATGATTTAGAAGATATGATTGGCTCTTTAATAAAAGAAGACGGTTGTAGTTATATAGATGCTCTTGAGTTCATTGAATATAATACTATAAGAGCTCTACCTTATATGGGAGAACGTGCTCCTATTATTTTATACACAAAATATTTAGAGTAGAGCGTTAGGAGTATTATATTGGAAGTTAAAGAGTTCAAATCATTTTTTAAAACAGTTGGAGGAAATGAAGGTAATAAATGTCATTATCCAACTAGACTTGATACATATGGATGCGGATGCCAGCATAATTGTGATTATTGTTATGCAAAATCATTATTAGATTTTAGAAAAATGTGGCACCCAGAAAATCCAGCAGTAGCAGATATAAATAAGATTAGAAGAAAAATTGCTAAATTACCTAAAGATACTCCACCTATTAGACTTGGTGGTATGACAGATTGCTTTCAACCAATAGAAAAGACACATAGAGTAACTTATGAAACTATTAAATGTTTAAATGAAAATAAGATACCTTATTTAATAGTTACAAAAAGTGCAATGGTTGCAGATGATGAGTATATCAATATTTTAGATAAAAATTTAGCACATATCCAAATAACTGTAACAAATACAAATGATGAACAATATAGAAAACTAAATTATGAAAAAGCATCTTTACCTAGTGAACGTATTAAAGCTATTGAGAAATTACAAAAATTAGGTTTTGATGTTCAACTTAGATTATCACCATTTATTCCAGAGTTTATTGACTATAATATATTGAACAATGTTCAATGTGATAAGATTCTTGTAGAATTTTTAAGAGTTAATAGCTGGATTAAAAAATGGTTTGATATAGATTATTCAGATTATACTTTAAAACAAAGTAATTATAATCATTTACCATTAGAAAAGAAAAAAGAATATCTTTCTAAAATTACAGGATTTAAAGAAATAACTGTATGTGAAGACTATACAGAACATTATGAATATTGGAAAAATAACTTTAATGTTAACCCAGATGATTGTTGTAATTTAAGACAGGATATTTCCATCTAACTTGACAAATAGTTGTCAGTGTGGTATAATAAGTATATAAGAGTTACGAAGGTAACCTTATAATATATAATTTATTCAAAACTTCCTTTCATTAGGGCTGCAAGGTAGATTTTAGAATAAAAATTTTAGGAGGAAAATTTATGAACAAGAAAGAATTAGTTGCTGCAATGGCAGAAAAAGCAGGAATAACAAAAGTAAAAGCTGAAGAAGCTATAAATGCTATAGTAGATGTAATCTCTGAAGAATTAACAAAAGGTGGAGATGTTACAGTTTACGGATTAGGAAAATTTGCTGTAAAAGATAGAGCTGCTAGAAATGGTAGAAACCCACAAACAGGTGAAGCTATGACAATACCAGCTTCTAAAGCACCATCATTCAAAGCTTCTAAAGTATTAAAAGACACTATAAAAAACTCATAATTTTAGATTGGAGGAGTAGAATGCAAAACATAATATTCTTAGATGTAGACGGAGTATTAAACAATGAGAACTATATAGAAAAATGTTATGACAGACATCATCAGCCAATGAGTATGGATTTCGTACCATTTGACCCAAAATGTTTAAGTAACCTAAGGAGATTATACGATTACATTTTAGAAAAAGGTGATGAACCATTAATCGTATTATCTAGCACTTGGAGATTATCTAAAGCTTCTTTTTATATTGTGAAATGTCGTCTTGCAGAATATGGTATGAGTATAGAGCATTCTACTCCTCATATTCATTCCGAAAGAGGTGTTGAAATTATACAATGGCTTAATGATAATTACCATTTAACAACTCCTTTTGTTATTTTAGATGATGATAGTTTTGATATTGTTTGCCATCCAGAATTAAAAACCCATTTAGTAAATACTAAATTTAAAAACGGTTTAGTAGGATGGCGAGCACGTCAAGCTATGGATATTTTAGAGAAAGGAGAATGTTTAAATGAAGTTAGAAATAAATCTTAATCGGAAATTTATTAGATTATGTAGATGAAGACGAAATAAAACAAGATATAGTATATGAAGTGAAAAGACAGATTAAAGAACAATTAGCTCAAGCTGTAAAAGACAATAAAGAAGAAATAGAAAATGAGTTAGTTAAAAAGACTGTTAAAGAAATTCTAGGAGTAACAACTTTCAAAGAAGCTTTAACAACACAACTTAAAATGAAAATAGATAAATTCATAGAAACAAGATATGATGAATTAGATGGTTATCATTTAGGTTGGGATTTAGATATAAAAGAAAAACTAAATAAAATATATGAAGAAAACAAAGATAAATATGACACAATCCTAAAAGATAAAATAGATGAAGCTGTGAAGATGTATAAAGTAGATAATTACCATATATCTCAATATATGTCATCTGTTTTAGTAAATGATAATAAATATAGAGAAGCCATTGAAGAATTATTAGACACTAAACTTAATGAAATTTTAGATAGACTATAAATTAAGGAGTATTTTTATGTTAAATTTCGACAAAGTGAAAAAGACTGATGTAGAGGTGTGGAAAGCTATAATGGACGAATACAGAAGACAGGAAGACGATTTAGAATTAATCGCTAGTGAAAATAGACCAAGCGAAGCTGTATTACAAGCACAAAGTAGCTATCACACCTTAAAATATGCCGAAGGTTATCCTCGGAAACAGATATTATGCAGGTTGTGAAAATATAGATGTTACTGAAAGATTAGCAATAGAAAGGGCTTGCAAATTATTTAATTGTAACTTCGCTAATGTTCAGCCTCATAGTGGCGCAAGCGCTAATTTTGCAGCACAGTTTGCAGTATGTAACCCTCGGAGATGTAATAATGGGAATGAGTTTAAACTCTGGAGGGCATTTAACACATCGGAGCAAAACCAACATTTTCAGGAAGAAATTACGAGTCAATTCAATATGAAGTAAATCCTGAAACATATTTAATAGATTATGATGAAGTAGAAAAATTAGCTTTAAAACATCAACCTAGATTAATTATTTGTGGAGCAAGTGCTTATCCAAGACAAATAGATTTTAAAAGATTTAGAGAGATTGTTGATAAGGTTAATGAAAAAATCGCAGAGGATATTGAAAAGACTGGTGGAGATGATAGATATAAATCAGAATTATGGGATGAAAACAGATGTATATTAATGGCTGATGTAGCTCATATCGCTGGTTTAATTGTTACAGGATTACATCCATCACCATTTCCATATTGTGATATTGTAACTTCTACAACACATAAAACATTACGTTCAGTTAGAGGTGGAATAATATTAACTAACGATGAAAATCTTGCAAAAAAAATAGATAAAGCTGTATTCCCTCGGTTGTCAAGGTGGAGGCTTACAAAACATTATAGCTGCTAAAGCTGTAGGATTTTATGAAGCATTGCAACCAGAATTTAAAGAGTATATGGAACAAGTTGTTAAAAATGCAAAAGTTCTTGCAGAAGCTTTAAAACAAGATGGATTTGATGTTTTAACAGGTGGAACTGATAATCATTTAATACTACTTGATTTAAGAAATAAAGGAATTACTGGAAAAGAATTAGAAACTAGACTTGCTAATTGTCATATTATAACTAATAAAAATGCAGTACCTTTTGATACTGAAAAGAAAACGATTACTTCTGGTTTAAGATTAGGTACTCCAGCTGTTACATCAAGGAGATTAAAAGAAGACGATATGAGACAAATTGCATCATTAATCAATTTATGTGCTAGTCCATATTATGAAACAAATATTGAAGCAATTAAGGCTCACGTTCAAGCTTTATGCGAGAAATATCCATTATATCCTAAAGAACTTCCACAATATATAGTAACTCCTTACGAATATGACAGAACAGGAAGTGTTGTTATAGAAGGAGATGATAAATAATGGAAATAATAGACCCAATAGTAGAAGTTGAAAAATATGATGGAATTAAAATAATGAAGAATATAGAACGTGCTATGAGAAATTGTTACAGAACAGAAGGAAGCATAACAGATGATAGTTATAAACGTCTTCTAGCTAAAAGTATAAACTCTGGACACGGAAGTGTAATGGAACACGAAAAAATAACTGTTAGATTTATTTCTGACATACGGTGTATATAAAGATTTAACACGTCATAGAGCAGGAACAGCATTTTCTATTGAAAGTACAAGATATTGTAACTACAGCAAAGATAAATTTGACAATAATATTAAATTTATTAATCCTGTTTATATTACAAATCCAAATGATTATGCTTGTTGGAAAGAATGTATGAAATATATTGAAACTTATTATATGTTAATGGCTAATAATGGAGCAATTCCAGACCAATGTAGAATGTTGTTACCTCACAGTACAGCAGCGCAAGTTGTAATGACTTGTAATATTAGAGAATGGCGTCATATATTAAGTTTGCGTTGTGCTAAAGCAGTACACCCTTCAATTAGACAAATACTTATTCCATTACTTCTTAAATTTAAAAAAGATATGCCTTCTTTATTTGATGATATAGAATACGATACAGATTTTCCACAAGAATGGTATGCTAAAGTTATTGATTTAGAAGATACTGTATAATATAGAAAGGAAGAGAGATATGACACAAGCAGAAAAACAATTTTTTTATAGATTAAATAATGTTTTAAAAGGACAAGGAATGTTTATCAGAGAAGATGAAATGATTACTGACCAAGATAAATTAAAACAAATGAATATTTTATTACAAGTATCCCACTTCCTAAAAGATTTAGAACAAACATATATTGAAAAAGATAAAGAAGATAGAGGTGATGAAAATGATAGTAGGGATTGATATTGATGATACAATGACAAATCATTGTGAAAGTTGGTTTAACGCTTATAATAAATATTTTAAAGCATTAGACGCACAAGATTTAAAAGTAGAAGACGCTACAAGCTGGGACTTTTATAATGACTGGAAAGAATCAGATAAAGAGCAACTTATGAAAGCCATTCATACAGATTCCTATTATGATAATTTATATATATTACCAAACGTTAAAGAAACAATCCAAGCAATTTTAGATAGTGATAACCAAGTAGTTATTATTTCTGCAACTTATCCAGAAAGTCAAGATAGAAAAAGAGATTGGTTATTATCTCAATTACCTATGTTATCTCCTGACGATATAATTTTTACAAAATATAAAGAACGTATTGCAGTTGATGTAATGATTGATGACAATCTAGCATATGCTTCAAAGTTTAAATGTCAATTTATTTTATTTAAAAGACCTTGGAATACAAATCAAGATTATAAATTATATACCCCAAATATCATTATAGCAGATAGTTGGGAATATATTAAAGAAGTATTAACTTCTATGGGAGTTATATCATCAAAAATTGCTACTGAGCCAAGTCTTACTAAAGCTACAAAAGATTTAATAAATGGAATAAAAAATGCACAAACAGATGAAGAGTGTTTAAAATTAATTAATCCATATATTAGATTATGGCAACAACAAGGGATGCTTATAGGAATGAGACAAATTAATGATGCAATAATAACTGTAACAAATAGTGTAATAGATGACATTAAAAATAATGAAAACGCAAAAAAGTAGGGATATAGACTATTAATCTATATCCCTACTTTTTGAATCAATTAGAATTATTAACTAACTAACTTTAGTATAACATATACTTTTTATCTTGTCAAGATATTTTAAAAATTATCTAAGATATGTATTACATACCCATTGACCATTTCCTATTCTTGACCAATTTCCTTTTGTTTCATAAACAGTAACTTTTTGTCCATTTAGTAATCCGCCAACTATTTTATATCCTGTTCCAGCACCAGCACGAACTCTTAATCCGCCGTTAGCACTTACATATTTTGTAGTAGCTGATGATGAACTAGCAGAACCTATTAAATATTGAGAACTTACCCATTGACCGTTTCCAATTCTTGACCAACCATTAGATTCTTCATATACTGTAACAGCTTGACCGTTTTTTAATCCTCCAACTACAGAGTATCCAGTACCTTTACCACTTCTAATATTTAATCCACCATTAGCGTGAACATACATAGTTTTAGAAACAGTTTGAGCGGCATCAGATAAATATTGAGAACTTACCCATTGTCCGTCACCTATTCTACTAAATCCATTTCTTTCTTCATAAACAGTTACTTTATTTCCATTATGTAAAGAACCAATTACTCTATATTGAGTACCAGCACCAACTCTTATATTTAATGAAGTATTAACTTTTACATATTTTGTAACAGCTGTTGTTGTATTAGCTGGAGCACTTCCTTCTGTTAAATATGTAGCACATACCCATTGTCCAGAACCTATTCTTGCCCAACCATTTGACATTTCATATACTGTAACTGTAGAATGATTTGGCAATCCACCTATAATAGAATATCCTGTTCCAGCACCATTTCTTATATTTAATCCACTATTTGCATTTACATACATTGTTTTATTCATTGTATTATTTTCTGGATTTGTAGGTGTAACTGGAGCGCCATTTAATGCAACTGATAATCTATTTTTAAAGTCTTCCCATCTTGCAGGATTACTTACAAATGGAGCAGGACAATTTTTTCCTGTTACATCATAATGTCTTACTACATTACTTAATGGAATATTATATTTTTTACAAATATATGCTGCAAGTTCTACTGTATTTTGAATTGTCTTGTCTGAAATATCTAAAGTTCCACCGTTCATAAAGCAACACATTTCAATACCTATAGAATTTGTATTTCTACAACTTGGATGTCTATATGAATTAGCACCAACGTGCCAAGCAACGTCTTTATCTTCAACACATTGCCATATAGAACTATCGTCTACAAAATAATGAGCAGAGGCTCCTCTATATGTACTATAAAAATATACACAGTTATTCTTTGCTGTAGAAACTGCTCCTACATAGTGTATTGCTAAATAAGGTATAGAACTTCTATTTGATATTGTTCTATTTCTTACTGTTATATATTTATTAATTGGTAACATTTTTATTCCTCCTTTAATTACACAATCGTTTTTAAGACGACAAAATATCCTAGACATATAATTTGTTGCCTAGGATATAAAAGTCCGTCAGAATTGAATGTCGTTTGTCTGAGGACTATTCTGAAGCCCCTTCAACTCCATTTTCACAACCTAGTGTGTCGGGGTTGGGGTCATTAGCACATTCGTCTTCTATTGCAGCTTGTGCCAAAGCTTCTAAATCTAATTCTTCTACTCCGTTTTCTTCTTCTGGCATAATAAATACCTCCTTATATTATTTAAAATTAATTAAAACTTATCCAACAGTATCTTCATTTATTGCTGGTAAAGTTTTTTTGTCGTTTGGAACTTGTTCTAATGCTTCTTTTATTTGGTCGAATGTTGTTTGTATAAAGCTATGAATTAATGAATCAGGTATAAATTTTAAGAAAGGAATAACCTCTTGCATATAATCTATAGCCTTTTGCATTTTTTCTTTACCTTCTTCTGTAGCATACATTCTTTCAGCCCAAACTATAGCATCAATAGCTGTTTGTTTTAAACCTTTTTTCTTTAGTATAAAAATTACTACCCCTACTATTGCTATAATAACAATAAGTAAAGGTAACCAATTAGCTGCTAACCATTCTAACATAATGATTACCTCCCTTTATATATAATTTAAAAAAATTATAATTGAATTGTTCTGTCTCCTCGAACAGTCATACTAAATGAATCAAATGCGGCATAATGGTATGAGAAAGGATAACCACCTTCTCTTTTATTTTCTCCATTATATATAGCAAGTGAATGAGCATTTCCATTTTGCATAAATCTTTTAATAAATTGGCATAATGGATGAGAAGCTCCACTACCTTCAATAGTTACAGTTCCTCCAACGGCTGGCAAATCAAATGTATAATTATCTGATTGAACTAAAGTCATATTAATATCAGTAAATCTCATTCCACGAAATTCTCCATTTTTATAACTACTTGATAAGTTAGAATATCTTAGGTGTCCTTCATTAGGATAACCTCTATTCCAACCACCGCCACCACGGTGCATTACTATTTTTACATAAGTAACTTCAAAACTTTGAACATTTCCTCCACCTACACTAAGTTTTCTTCCATTTTGAGTAAAGAAATGTCCACAAGCCTCTTCAGATTTTCCAGCACTACCATTATAATATCCTTGATATGCTTTATCTGTTCTCCAAGCACTACTTTCATTACTTCCATTATAACCACTACGACAAGTTTGACAATCATAACCTTCTTCACCTGAGCCATTATCAAATGTTACACCAGATTCTGTTATAATTCTTGGATATATTTTTTTAACACTATTGTATATTTCACAGTTTGACCCATTTTGTTTTAATCCTGTTCCACTATTTTGGATACCATCAGAACGATAAAAACCTTGTTCATCTGCCATAATATACCACCTAACTTACTGACAATAAAACAACATCTCCTGAGCCTAAAGAAGGTTTTGCTCCTTGTACCCATAATTTGTGAGAATTGTTTCCTAATCCTATATAATTATGTGCTGTTTTTAAATCTCCACCATTTTGACAATTTGCTGTTACTGAATCGTTACCTACAACATTCTTTCCAGTAATAGTTCCAGCAGTAGCACTAATGTTTGCATTAAATGTAGCATTACCACCACAATTAAATGTTCCATTTGAAACAAGTGTTGAAGATGTAAATTTTCCATTAACTGTAGAATCTCCTGTAACTGCCAAACCACTTGCTCCAGATATTTTACCTGTTACAGTTAATGTAGAAGCAAATGTTACAGCTCCACTAGCATTTAATTTAGTAGTTACTATACCATCTGCGTGAGTAACATTTACTTTTCCAGCAGAAGTTAATCCAGCTTGAGCAGTAATTAAACCAGATATTTTTGCAGTACCAGTAACTGATAAAGCTTCAGATGTTCCATTTGTTAATACCATTCTTTTAAAGGTATAAGTATGTTGTGCTGTATCATCTATATCTCTTCTTAAACGATTATTTATTGCAGATACTAAATCTGTTCCACCTTGTAAAGTCTTAAAATCTCCTAAATTTTTATTATATTCAGATTTATCTAACTTGTCTTTTTCTAATCTTGCTAATTCATTTTTAAATTTAATAAGTGTATCATATATAGGAGTATTATAAATATCTGCATTATTACCAGCTCCACCAGCAGGAACTAATCCTAAATTTCTTATTATTTCATTAATAGTATCTCTGTTTAATTCTACATTAGTTTCTAAGTGATTTAGGTTATTTTGGTCAATACTAGGTGGTAGATAATTGTTCCATTCGACAGGATTATAGTCAACAATAATTTTTAAGTTAGCCATATCTTATCTCCTTCCTATTTTTTATTTTTACATAATATAAAAGCATTTGTTAATTTATTATCTAAATAACCAACTATTACAAAATCATTTACGACATATGTTTCATTTTTAATAGTAAATAAATCATCTATTGAAATTTTCGCAACTTCTGTATCAAATTGAGTAGGAGTTAATGTACCATCATTTTTCTTTTCTTCTAATTCGTGATATGTATCAAGTTCCTCAGACAATACTACATTATAACTACCTCCAGAATTAACTTTTACTACCAAAGCAGATTTACTTCTTATACAATTTTTTGTTTCTTCAGGAATTATATCATCTAACCATACTCTTAATAATTTTAATAATTTAATTGCTAAATTATTTTGTTTCATATCATCCATTAACTCTCACCTCACTTTTGACTTGTATTATTAAATATAGCGTCCAGTTCATTTACAGAAATAACTGACATACTCATTTGTCCTATTCCTAATGGAATACTTAAACTATTTATTAAAAATTTTTCTTTCTCTAAATGATTTTTCTCATTTGTTATTGTTATTAATTTATTAACGTCTAAATGATATATTGGAACAGTTGTTATATTCAAACTAGATTGTAATATAGTATTTTGTTTTAATAAATAATTAGCCCAATCTTGACATAATTCATCACTATAATAATTTGTATCTTCAAATACTTTTGTTTTTTTACCAATTCTTTGAACACATAAATCACTTTTTACATTAGTATTAGTTGCTCTCGCTTTTGCCATATAACCATTAATTGTTGCACCGCAACATAATATATCATTATATACATTAGTGAATTGATAATCTCTTGATTTCCCAAGTATCTCACAATTATATTGGTCAAAATCATATAATATTTCTTTATCTCTATCTAACAAATCATCTTCACTAGGTTCTATATTTAACCTACCTACTACATCATAATAGATACAACCTGCAAGCATTGTATTAAATTGTAATAATACATCTGCATAAGTTCCACCTTTTTCAATAGTTGCAGTAAATGGAGTTTTTAAAACACTTACTTTTTGTCCATTACTTAGACTTACTTTTTTTGTATTAAAAAATGTACTAATATTTGGAGCTGTACTATCTAATGGTAAGCCATTTCCTCTATCTGTTAATAATAATTGTTTAGTTGCTTCGAATATATCCGCTCCAACAGGTACTTTATATACCCCATCTAAATTACCAAATAATGTACCATCTAAAAATCCCCATTTATCAGTACAATTTATTTGAATACATTTTGTAGATGGATTTAAAATGTCAGTAGGATTTGTTATATAGAATACCCCTTGTTGATTAAAATAAGGAACTCCATCTATATATAATCCAAGATAAAGCTTTACTTTTTGTCCAAACCATATTTTATCTACTGCTACATCATATCTTCCATCCTCATTATGTATTTGTAAATTAAATGTTCTACGACAACCATTTTGATTTGTAATATTTAATGTACCATTTGTACTATATAAATCAGACGTTATTTCGTGAGATATTGTATCATCAGGATTTAACCATTCTAATTTTAAGGCAGGAACAATAACTGGTTTCTTTAATGCTTCTAAATAATCATAGAATGTTAAAGCACTCATATTATTATCCCTCCTATGTCATAAATATTTCCCATCCAATTTGGTTCCTCATACTGTCTAACTCATCTGACAAATCACTAATACTATTAGTATTTGTTTGAATTTTATCTTCCGCTCTTTTTAATTCTTGATAATGGTCATCTACAGTATCTGATAAATTATCTAAATCAGTTCTTAATCCTGTAGTTGTTTCTTTTAATCCAGCTATATCTGACTCGTTTTTTGTTACTCTTGTTATTGTATCATCTAATAAATCATTTGTCTTATCTAAGTCTTCTTGACTTGCATACCATTCTGGGTCGTGACCACCTAACTTCTCACTATCTCTTGCTAAAGTTGCAACGTCTGCCAAATCAGCACGTCTAGCGTGTTCTGCCTCAGGTACAACAGTTGAACCGTCCATAATACTATCTAATCTCTTATTAGCTTCCATTGCTTTATTATTTACTTCAACGATTGCAGCAGTTACAGTAGATGCTGATAAATTTTCATTATCTGTTATTAATGTTCTATCTCCTACAAAATTATCTAAACTTGTTAAGTCATTTATTAACTTTGTAATTATTGTATCTACACTATATTGGTCATTATATTTTACATTAATTGCTGCTAATGTTACACTATCTACAGCCTGTCTTGGATGGTGAGTAACTTTCCCAGTTTCTCCATCCACTTCGTCAAATTCTCTAGTATAAAAAGTAAATGTATAAGGGTCTGTTTTTCCTGCTTCATTTATTCCTAATTGAACTTCTGAAAAAGCTGTATCTCCTATTTTTGCAATTTCTTTTCTAGCATAATCATCCCAAGCATATATTAAATATTGTTTCCAATTTCGCTCTATTTCTGACCATCTATAAACTCTTTGAAACTCTTTATCAAATACTAATTTAAAATGAGTTTTCCAGTCTTCTGGTAAGTTTTGTCTTTCAGTTGTGGTTAGTGATATAAAGTTATGTGGGATATAACGTGCAACATTATCAAAGTTGGTAGTAAGAAGGTCTCTAATATCTCTTGCTCTATCATTATTATAAAATCTCTCAACAATAGCCATTTACATTACTCCCTTCTAATTTATTAAAAGGGTAGTATTTCACTACCCTTTGTTATTTCCAAAATCTTTTAGAGTTCCTGTTAATTTTTCTCCTCTAGCATAAGCTGTTTTACCATATGTAATATCTCCTTCAGTAGCTGTAGCATCAGATGTATCAATTTGTTGTTGTTCAAAATATGTAGCCTTCTTAGGATGACCATCTTCTGTCCAGTATTTAGAAGGTGTCCAGTATTCTGTATCAACCCAAACATATTTAACATTGTATTCTGGAACTCCAGTAGTAGTAAGTAACCACAACTCTCTAGCATTACCATTATATATAGAAATATTATTTGTTGGGGCAACTTCTGTCCAGTTAATACCTCCTGTAACTGGTTGCCCTGCAACATTTTCCATATATTCCATAGTAGAAGGAGCTGTTAATTCTACTTCCCAAACGTGACCTTTTTTATCTTTTAAAAATTTTCTTCTTGGGTCAACATTTAGCCTCATTAATCTGTCAATCATATCTAATCGTTCTATATAATCTAATTCTCCATTACTTTCTCCTATATATCCTACTAAACTAGATAATTGACCACTTAAATAATTTGATTGTCCTTTAACAACCTTAGGATATTTTTGATATGTTTTAAATACCTGAACATCTGCATTGTTATTCATTTGTCCAGAAGTTGTATTTAATTGAAATAAAAATGATTCCTCAACAGCAAATTCATTTTCTTTTTCTTCTCTACACATTAACAATATCCAATCTATCCAACAGGCTTTAACTCTTGGTGAAACAAATGGCGTACCCATAGAATTTTTAAATGTTGGAAACATATAATATTTATATTCTTGACCCCATTTTACATTATAATCTACTACGAAGTCATCCATAATATCTAATGTTTTAACATATTTTAAAACATCACTATCCATTTCTTCTCTATATATTGTCCAACCAACTAATGAATTACCTGCTTCATCTCCAGCATTTCCTGCATTGAAAGAGAAGTTAAATCTTGCTAGGAATTGTGTTCCAATATCCCAAACTGGTTCATACTCTGCATTGTTTAACGTTTGTTCCCAACTAGCATCTAAGTCAGTAGTAGTAACCCATAAATAATCTATAGTTTGAGCTCCATAAAGTTCTACTCTATTTATAATAGCACTCATTATTCTTCTCCTTCCTCTTTTTTATTTTTCTCCTCAATAATTTGTTTTGTTTCTTCTTCTATACTTTGTTGTAATTGTTCTAAATTATTTTCTTTCGTTTCTTCTTCATTTATTTGATTTTGTAAATCCTCTAATGTCATATTATCATTAGATTGTTCAATTTCTTCTGACTGTGGAGCCAACTCTGAATCTGATTGCACTTCATCTCCAGTAGACTCTTCATCTTGAGGTAATGGATTACCATCTCTATCAACAATCTTTTGATAATGATATTCAACTCTATCACTTTCTTCTTCAAGATAAATAAGTGGTTCAGGATATACTGCCTGACTTCCAGTCCATTTATCAAGACTTGGATATTGGTCAAGAGCTGGGAATAATCCTTTAGCATATTTAGTAAATACTTTAAATCCAGTAGATGTCATAATTATTACATACCAATATAAAGGAGACATTATAATATCTTGTTCATAACTTGTTACTTCCTTACCATTATTTACAGTATATCTTAATACTCCCCATCCTGTACTTTGTGTTCTATCATCAGGTATTAATTCTAATGTTTTAGATACAACATCTCCATTATCATTTAATCCAGATGCTAAATATACAACTTGTGGGTTTATAGGTCTATCCTCATCAAATCTAGTACATAATACTTGATTAGCATCAAAATCTAATTCCATAGGTCTACCTTTATCTTTATCAAATAATAAAGAAGAACCTTTATCTAATGTATAAGCATTTTTTTCTCCAGATGGAATATTTTTTTCATAATGTCCTGTACCATTTAATTCGCCTTCGATTAATCTTAAATTAGACCATTCAACAATTATTCCGTGTTCTATTGGAGAATTTTCTGCCCCAAGCATATTTTCTATTTCATATTGTATATACTGAACAGTAAATTGTATTAAATCTGTTTCTACTTCTACATTATCTAAAGTTTGTACCCATATTTTTAAAGCATATTTTGTATCATTTAAAAATCCATCATAATGAAATTTAAAATCAACACTTGGTATTAATCCTGTGTCTACTACAGTTTCCTCAATTAATTCTGTTTGATAATTTAATTTATATAATATCCATCTAAAGTAAGCAATAGATGTAAACTGCTCTTGTTCATATAATCCTTTAAATGTTGCTTCACGGCTTCCTAAAATATATGTTTTCTTTCCATCTGAATCATAAGCTCCTATTCCATTTAATGAACTAACACTACAAGTTCCCTCATATGTTTTATTTGTATCTCTATCAGTAAATTGAATAAACGCAATAGTTTCTGATTCATCTAAATGAAGTATTAATACATTAGAACCTTGTTTAATATTAATTGTTTTTTGTTCTCCATATTCTTCAACAACTATTTGAATATCTGTTTTAGTTGTTACATAGTTATTAGATATAGTAAACACTTCTTTATAATTTGCTAAATCTACAACAGGTCTTTTTCTTGTATCGAAATAATTTTCAACACTTACTAATACTCCATCTATCTGGTCATCTTTGTCATATTTTCCACTTGTGCTCCAATATAATGTAACACTCCATTTATACGCTTTTCCATTTTGTAATACATTAATTGGTATTTGATGAGTTATAGTATTTTTTTCTCCTTCATAATTTGTAGGATATACTGGCTCATCTAAATAGAATTTACCTTGTTTTATATTATACATTGTAACATTAGCTGTTTGAATATAAGCATCTTGTCCTGCATATGATATATGATACCATCCAGCTGGAGAACTTTCTAATATAGCAACTGCCGTATTAACTGGTAAAGATGCTATTATGTTAGCGTCAGAAGCTGTAGCTGTTTTATATATATTAGTTATTTTATTTGTATAACCACCTGACAAATGAGCTAAAGCATATTCTAAAGAACTTACTTCATTGTTCCATTGTAAACCTACTTCAGTACATTTACTATATAATTCATCTAAATTACAACTCGTCCATACATCATTTACTGCTGTATATAAATCTTTTCCAAAATATGCTTCATTTGCAAATTCTGAATATGCTAAATATCCAATTTGTTTTGCTTTTGAAAAAGTTGTATCATTAATGTATGTTGTATCACTAGCGCCTAGGCTTTCTCTTGCTTTAATTGTGCTTTCATAATATACCTTTGCACTATTAAATATTGCTAATACTGCATTCATTTTTGTTCTGTCATATAAAACAATATCTTCGTCTTTATATTCTATCCCATCTTTTCTATTTGGGTCGACATTTAACCAATCATTAATAGTTTTTAGGATATACTCTCCACTACCAGATTTTGGACTTTCTAAGTCACCAATAGATGTTTTACAACTTGTTAACATTTCATTCCAATATTGAAAATATTTTGTAATGTCAGATTGACTTAATGTTTTTCCAGCTTTTTTATTACCTAAAATCTTTTCCATATCAGCTATTTTTGTTCTATTTGTTGCAACATTCTTTGTTAATGTATCTCTAAAAGTAGCTTTTAATTGACTACTATTATATTGAGTTTTTGCCTCATTTATTTTATCTAACTTCTCGTCTTGTACTGATAACCAACTAGAAACTTCACTAATTTGTTCCTTTATTTTTCTTTGACTTTCTGTACTAACTGTTTCATATACTAATTTATTAGTATTATTGTCAAATATTTGTATGTTGTACGCAACCAATGGGTTATTTCCGATTTAATTGAATTTTGAATTTCATATCATCTTCATT
This sequence comes from uncultured Bacilli bacterium, assembly GCA_947591455.1. GTDB lineage: Bacteria > Bacillota_I > Bacilli_A > RF39 > UBA660 > MGBC108787. The sequence continues at coordinate 15,881 of CANQDC010000004.1, forward strand.
TGTAGCATCTACAGCCTGATTTCTAGGTGATAATATCGTTGGTTGATAAAGCATATTTTTCCTCCTTTCTAAGAAGCATAATGCCCACTATTTGTTAGTAGGCATTATTGTTTCTATACTATTAATAAATTGTTCTATATCGTTCGCTTGAATTGTAAAATTACTAAAGAAATACTTTTTACTATAATCTGAAGAGCTATTTAATTTATCAAGATGTGATTGAACACTAGGTACTCTTGTTAAAGCATTTAATACTGGATTTGACACAATATTCTTTGATAAGTTTTCAAATGCTTTAGTTTGTCTTGGAGATAATACACGTTCTGGTTCTAATGTTGCTTTACTTAATAGTCCAACACCATTTGCCATACCGCCTAAATCATATGCCTTTCCCCACATTATAGCATTTACTAAATTTTGAACTTCTTGATAATTATATCCAGCATTTGTTAATCTTCTTTTTCTTTCTGCTCCATTTCCCCAGTTTCCTCTAATTACTTCATAAGCTAAATCTCTTAATGATTTACCATTTCCTGCTGAAGCATTACTATTATGTGTTGCAGCAGCAGCTTGACCTGCACCAGCTTGTTGTCCAGTTGTTTGAACACCATTTACAGCGGTTCCAGTTTGAACATCTTTTTTAGGCGCACTCCATCCTTTATAATGAGCTTTAAATCTACCATCTTGAGTAACTACTTCTCCAGTATTTGGGTCAAATGAATAACCTAATCTATTTAATGTATCTTGAAACTCTGTTTGAGATAAGTTGTTTGTTTTTAAAGCATTTTGAGCTTGTGCAATAGATTGCCCTCTTAATGCAGCAGCCAATTCTAATTGAGAGTGGTTTATATCTCCAAGTAATTCTTTTAAATATCCACCATCTGCTCCTACAGCTCCAGCTAATAAATCATTTAAAGCTGGCAAATTAGCATCTTTAATATTATTTAAAGCATCTTCAATAGATTTTACTTCTTGAGTTTGTAGTTCAATAGCTTCTTGTATCATTTCTAATAATTCATTATTTTTGTCTATTTGTAAATTATCAGAATCTATAATTCTATCTAAATAATCTAATTGTTCTTGTTGTAATTGTTCACGTTCTAAACGGTCTTTTTCTCTTTCTGCATCATTTAAAGCAGTACGGGCATCCCTTACTGCCTCACTGTCAGCTCGATTATATTTACTATTATTCGTTACATAATAGTATTATTGTTTTATATATTGGTAATAACCTGAATTATATATTGTAAATATTTTATTATCTGTAACACTTACAACTTCAGGTTTCATAATTTCTTTTATATATTTATATCCTTCAATATAAGGTGGTTTTTCAGGATATAAATCCTTATTTGCATATAAATATTTTCTATCCATTTTGATATATGGGTCTACTTCTATCTGATTATCTTTTGTTAAGATATGTTTTATTATATTTAAACAATCATCTATTTCCCAATGTTCCCACAAAAAATATAATGTAATTCCCATACTCTTGAAAGCCTTTTGTTTTTCTTTATGATAATTTTTATCTTTCCTTAAAATTGAATGCCAATATATCCCATTATATTCAAATCCAATATTTAACTCTGGAATAAATATATCTATTTCAAACATTTTATTATACATAGGAATTTTCTTTTTTAATTTTACAGGATGTAGATTTGGAAAATTTTTATTCAAATATTCTAAAATAAAGTCTTCTTTTTTAGAGTGATTAGGAGCACAATATGGGCATCTTCTTCCTTGAAAAATACTTATTGGAGGGGTATTCCAGATTTTATTACATTTTGTATGCAATATATCAACTTTTTTTGAACAACCGATATAATTGCCTACTATTTTATATTCATCTCCAACTATTGTTTTTAATTTTTGTTTACAAGCTTTTTCTGTCATTGTAATTTTTTGAATAGCTAGTTCTCTTCCACAAAGTGGACAAGATTTATTTGATAATAATCCATATGGAGTTATTAAAAATTTACGCCCACATTTTATATGCTCTATACAAATTTTTGTTCTATTGTTTATATATTTTCCTACTACTTTAAATTCTTTTAATTTCTGTACCTCCAATTCAAATTCTTTTTGTGTTTTCTTTTTATGTCCAGAACAATATGGACATTTTGAATGATTAGAAAAAATAGATGACAAAGTAGTGTTCCATATGTTTCCACATTTTTTATGTAAAATATTACATTTTTTATGAGTCCCATTATAATCTCCAATGATTTCGTAATCTTTTCCTAATTCTTGATTTAATTTATTTTTTGCCTCTTTCAAGGACATCATTTGCTTTTTTGATGAATAATTATGTTCCATACTACACAATGGACATCTGCAATGTTGACGAGATAGAAAGGCATTTGGTTTTGACTCAAAAGTTCTTCCACATATCAAATCTTTCATTAATATTTTTATTTTATTTCCTTTATATTCTCCTAAAACAACAATATTTGGATTTATTGTTTTTACTTCATCTTGAAATTCTTTAGTTGTTTTTCTCTTATTATTTGCTTTAGAACAATAAGGACATCTAATTCCTCTATCTGTTCTACAAAAATTTGTAGGTTTTACTATAAATTCTTTTCCACATTTTAAATGTTTTATTGTAGTTTCTATATTTGAATAAATATAATCTCCAGTTAAAACATATTCTCCATTTGTTAAATTTTCAACTTCTTTAGCAAATGATTCTGTTGTTTTTCTATTTCCATTTGCTCCCATATTACCACCTTTTTATATAAAACAATAATCTCATACTTTCATATGAGTCTCGACTATATCTTCACCCTATTTATTAGGGGCACGGTACTTCGAACTCACTTGAGTTCTACTCCTTTCGGATAGTCTGTGAACCTTCCCTTTCGGGCTCGGCTGCTGATTATCATATATTATACCATTTTTATACTTTCACGTCTATATCTTTTTTAGATATTACGTTGTAGTTGATATAACTTCACGACTTCCCAGCAATTCTCCGTGTTTATATTATTCCATTTGTTACCAAATGTGTGAGCTAACTAAAAATTTTAACCCACTGCCAACTTCCATTTACAAATACTCTTTGATTTCTTTCATTTAAAACGTTTTGTAAATTAGTTTGAGCTTTAGCGACATCTAATTCAGCTTTTGCTAAATCATATTCTTTTTGTTTAGCTGCTAATTGTCTTTCTGTTTCTGATGTTATATATTCTGCTTTATACATTTCTTCTTCAGAAAGTCCTTGAATTTGATTATAATGGTCTTCCCAAATATTTGTTATATCTTCTTGAATACCCGTTAATACATTATTTAATTCTTTATAATCTTCTTCATTAAACATTAATTGACGCATTGTTTCGTCAAGATATTCATAACTGTCCATATTGGCTTGTAATTCTGAGGCTAATTCATCTTGAGTATCTAATGTATCATTTAATATATCATTATAACTTTCTTGAACATCTCTTAATTGCTCTAATCTAGTAACATCTTTTTCAATGCTCTTATTCATCTTATCTACTGCTGTTTCTAATTGCTCCATTAAATCATCAACTAATTCATCACGAATTGATTTAACTCTATCATTTAATTCAGTAAGAGCATCTCTTATTGCTTCTTCATTTTCTTTCCAAGCGTCATTTAATTGTTCAACACTATCATAGATATTTTCTACTTTTTCCTGCTCTTTTTCGATTTCCTTAATTCTCAAATCGCCTTCTTCTTCGATTTGTTTAATTCTATCTTTAGCAGCAGAAATAGTATCTTTATCCGTACTTCCAGCTACTGCATTATATTCAGCACGCATCCTTTGAGCAATTTCTTTTTGTATAGCTTCTTTTTTATATTCAAAACTATTCAATAAATCACCATAAGCAAGTGTTTCATTACCTGCTTCGTCAAACCAACTTCTTACATTATATCCATTATTTTCATTATAGATTTTTTCTCTTTGGTCTGCTATTTTTTTATTTGATTCATATATCTCAGAAGTCTTTTTACTTTCTTCATCAAGTATTTTTAATTGAGTATCTAACCATTTTGAAGTATTTTCTGTTACATCATATATTCCATCATAATAATCTAATTGTTCTCTTATTAAATCTAATTTATTTTTTTCTAAATTATAATGATTTATTAATTCTTCAGTTTGGTCTTGAAGGTCTAACTCTATATCAGATTCATAATCTTCTATATCTTGAAGTATATCTTTTAAATCAGAAGCGGCATCTTCTGGAGAATAATCATTACCAGAGCCAGAGCCTTTATTTTTTGAACCCCCACCAGATGGAGTATAACCTCCGCCACCTGATTTGTTACCAGAGCCTCCAGTTCCTGAAGTTTTTGTTAAATTTGGTTGTATTGGCGTCCATTGAGATGCCAATGTTCCTGCATTCTCTTTTAAAGAAGTACCAGCATTTTTAATAGCTCCACCTAAAGATTTTGCGTCTATACCCGTTCCAGAGAATTTAATAGAAGACTCTACTGTATCTCCAGCAGAAAATAAATCTCCTCCATCCCAAGAAGCAAAAGTTTTTAAACCATTAAATTTAACTCCACCTATTGAAATTTTTATTTCTCCAGTAAAATTTTCAATAGCTGTACCTAATGCTTCAAGCATTCCTCCAGCACCTTCAAGTACAGATTGTAAGGCTTGTTGCGCAGATTTATTCATCGCTCCAACAACAGCATTAAAGTTAGAATTTGAACTTAACATAGCATTTGCTATTTCCTCAGTAGAAGCTCCACTAACCAATCCGATTTGATTTAATGTTTCTTTTCCAATAGATGTTAAGCTATTTTTTACATTTTCATCTAAGGCGTCTAGTGCGTGTCCTACCTGTCCAGTCATTATTTGAAAATTATTTGCCATATTCATTGCTGCATCTCTATATTGAGAATCAACATTATCTATGGTAGATGTAGCATCTAATGCCCCATCAGCAAATCCTTGAAATAAAGTATCTGCCGCTTTATCTAAATTATCCCAATCAAAAGAATCTAAATAATTTACTCCATCTTTTAAGTCATCAAGATAAGACGTCATTCCTTTATTTACTTTTTGTTGTTCTTTTGCAATATCTTCTTCATAACCTTGTTGTTCTTCTTCTAATCTTGCAATTTCTTTTTCTTGTTTTGTAATTGATTTATTTATTTCTTCGATTTTTGCTTTGGCATTACTTTCTTTACTAGCTTTTTCATCTTTTTTAAATGACCCATCAGCGTTCATCATATATACATCATTTGGGTTAGTTTTTGAAAGTATAGATGTTGGCGTTTGTCTATATCCATATCGTGTTGCAGAACGTTGAACTCCTTGTTCTATTTTTGGAGTTTTTCCTTCTTTAATATCTTTTAAATTTTGTAATGTTTGTTTTGCACTACTTAATTCATCTTTTACAGCATTTTGTTTTTGTTGTAAGGTTTCAACTACTTTTTGGTCTGTTGCAGATGTATCTTCAAAATATTTTTGTAATGTTCCTTGAGAGTAAACAGGCTTATTATTTTTGTCAACTCCAGATTGATATTGATATGATTTCCAATTTCCACTTTCATCTTTTGCCACAGATAACATATTTTGATATACTGTTCCAAACAAATTAGAAATAGTTTTTATGTCATCTACACCAGCGTTATTTAGTTTTTTCCCTTGCTGCATATCAGTAATAATTGCTTGTAATTGTCCACCACCAGCATTAGTAATTTGTCCCATTGTTGCTAAATAATTACCAATATTTCCAAAACTTTTTTCTATATTGGATAAATCTATAGATTCAATTTGAGATTTCATAGCATTAAAATACTGGTCAATATTAATTCTACCATCTGCTAATTGGTCATTAAGATTAATAATTCCATTAGCAATGTTATCAAATTTTCCTCGTACATCTTTATCTTCTATTGAATCAGAAATTAATGCAAAATAACTTCCTGTATTTGACATAGCCTTTTTTAAAGACTCCATAGCAATATCTTTTGCTTTTTCATTATCCATTATATTACTCAACAAACTTGCAGAAATTCCAGCTTGCTCTTCTAAGGCTTGATTATATTTTTTATAATCTTCTAAATTCATTGCGGCAGAGGTATCTGCCATTTTTTTCTCTATTTCTGTTAAAGTTTTATCTACACGAGTTTCTGTATCTTTTAACCCAGAATCCGCTAAAATCTTCTCATATTTTGTTATAAAATTCTCTACTTCTTCTTCAGTATCTAAATCTAATACACTAATATCTTGTAGTCCTACTTTTAATTGATTTTTAAATAACGCAGAAAATCTATCTGATAATCCAGAAGAATTAATAGTAGTTTCCATAATGTCCATCATATAATCGACTGTCTCATTTGTTATTTTTTTTGCTTCATCTTCTGTTAAATGACCTTCTTCAATAAATTGTTCTCTTAAACTTTGGTCATATCTATCAAAAAATCCACCTTCTCCTTTTCCAGAAAAAGCGTCTCCATATGCTTTAAGTTCGTGTTTTAAGCTACCCAAGATGCCCCAAGTTTCTGTTTCTTTTCCTAATTGTTGAAAGCCAAATGAAGCCATATATTGTTTATTTGCTTCAGCAACTTTTTTAACTCTATCTTTTCTTTCCTCAGCATCTAATTGGTTTTGTTGGGCTTCCATTGCTTCAGTATATTTTGTTAACGCATCAGTTGCTAAATTGTATCCACCAGTTAAAGAATCAATACTATCATATTCAAATCCATATTGCTCTACAAGTTCTTTTGTTATATCTGACATCCTTTGTTTTTCATCAGCATTAAGTCCAATTAATTTTTGTTTTGCTTCTAAATTTGTATATTCATTATATAAAGCTTCAACAGATTTCTTATCTTCTTCTAATGCTTCTTTTTCTTTTTGTATAGACTCAATATGGTCATCTAAATCCTTAATTTTTTTATCATAGTTATTATTTATAGCGTCTACAGCTGCCGCAATAGCAACTACTAATCCTAAAATAACTATTAACATTGGTGCAAATGCTGATAAACCAGCAGAAATTGCTCCTATTGTAGTTGACGCTGCTTTAATTGCTGCAATTCCAGAGGTAATCCACGTTGCTCCTTTCATTAAGGCAAAAATACTAATAAATACTTTTAATATATTTCCAATTTCTTCCCAGTCTACATATTGTAATTTTTCAAGAAAGTTTGTTACTATATCAAGCATATCTTTATAACTTTCACTTTGATTTAGACTTTGAACAAATCCCTGCCAAGCATTTTTTACATTATTTGTTTTTGCCTCAACAGAATCTAAATATATTTCCATTCTTTTTGAGGCTGAGCCTGTACTATCAGCAGCGACTTGAGCAAGCCTTCCTACTTCATCATAGTTGTTCATTAACGAACGGAAAATTTCTTGTTGTCTTGTACCAGCAATCGCAGTTGCAATTTGACTTCTTTGGGTGTCATTAAAGTTTTTCCATTTTGCAGCTACTTCATCCAATACATCTTCAAAGCTTCTCCATTCTCCCATTGCACTTCTTAACGCAATTCCTTGAGCATTTAATGCTTTTTCAACATCATTTAAACTTTCTCCTTCATCATCTGTATCTTTTCCAGCAGCAACATTACTCATACGAGAGAATATTGTTTTAAATGCTTCTCCGTACCGTTGAAGCACTACGTCTTGTTACTGATGAAACAGTACCAATCATAGCAAGCAATTTATCAAAACTTACTGATGAGTCATTTGCAACGTTTGCAGTTCTTGCTAAAGCTGTTGCTAATTCATAAGAGCTAGTAGCAGCAGCTAAGTCGATACTTGAAATTTTATCGACAACAGACATAGCATCTTGAGCTTCTAATTTATAACCATTTAATGAGCTGGTTAATAATTCTGTAGCTTCTGCTGATTCCATTGCACCAACTTTTGCTAAAGTCATTGATGATTTTAAAAGTTGAGTAGTCTCTTCAGTAGTTTTACCGCTGTCTTAACCATTCCGCTGCACCTTCTGCAACTTCAGTTGTTGTTGAACCAACTTCTTTTGCTAATTGATTATAGCTATCTGCTAATTGAGCAGTTTCTTCATCAGTTCCACCTGTTACCATTTGTATATCAGTAAATGCCTTATCTAATTCTTTCATTGTCTCTAGCATTTCATTTACTAATTGTTTCATTTTTTGTAATACAAAATAGTAAGCAGTAAATTTCATAAAATTCTTTAAACTTTCTCCCAAAGTTTTATTATTTTTTTGTAAATCACTATTATGAGCTTGGTCTAATTTATTTTGTTCTTTTTGAGTAGCAATAATTTTATTTAACTCATCTCTATATTTTGGAGGTAATTTATTAATTGCTTCTTCAATATCTTTTTGACTTCTTTTTGTTGATAAAATTTGTTTTAAAGCTGCAATTTCAGCCTTATGTTTTGAAGGATTTTGTTGTAATTTTGCAAGTTTTTCTTCTAATGCAAGTCTTTCTTTAACTTCTTCTTTTAATGATTTATATTGTTGGTCTGCTTCAAATGCTGCTTGAGAAGTTTTTTGCATTGCTTCAAATTCTTGTTGAGCTGCTATATTCTTTTGCCTTTGTGCATCAAGACTCTCTTTATCTGTAGTTTTTTTTGCTCGTTCAGTTTCTAAGGCATCATTTAATACTTGTCTTTGTTTTTCTAATTCAGCAGTTACTTCTTTTTGTTTATTAGCTACATCTTTAACAAATTGAGATTCTTCTCCATATTTATTAACATATTCTTGACGTTTCTTTTCTAAACGCTCCCAATCTTTTTCAAGATTTTTTATTTCGTCTCTAGCAATGCCTTCTTTTGTATTATCTTTATTAAAGTCTAAAGCGTCTTGAGCGTGTTGTTTTATTTTTTTTATTTCATCAGCTGCACCAGAAAATTTTCCTTTAAAGCTATCTGCTTTTTTTAAAAGGTTATTTAACTCTTTTTCAGCTAATTTCATACTTTTTTCTAAATATGCTACTTCACTAGGAGTTTGCCCTTTTTCTTTTAAATTTTGTGCTTTATTTCTTTCTAACTTTCTATTTGCATCTTGAATAATTTTTACTTGTTCTTCAACTTGTTTTCTAACGTCATCTAAAGAATGTTGATTAGCTTTTGCTTTTGCAGCTCTTTCTTGAGTCTTCTCTAATTTTTGTATGTTTTCTATATTCTTTAATGTTACTTTATCAAATTCAGTTCCATAATTGTTAATTGCATTTTTTAATCTAGTAGTTGCATTAGTTACATCATTAATTCTTTGTGCTACAACATCCCATTCTTTACTACCTTGTGTAAAAGTTTTTTGTTCTTCTTTTAATTCTTGGATATATTGTCTTAATTTTGCGTAATCATTCAAAGCTTTTTCAGAACCTTTTAAAGACAATTCCATAATAGTCTTTCCACTAGCATCTTTTTTCATATCAAGCATATTTCTCATCTGTTGATGTGCTTCTTGATAACCTTTTACTATAAAATCCATCTCTATATGATTTGCCATTCTATTACCTCACCTCCTATAACATTTGATTTATTGCTTTTGCAATTCTATCATCTAAATTTTGATTAATGAATTGTTCTATTTCTTTTCTTATTTCAAAACCATCGTGACCTTTTATCCCAGATGCTAAATATCCTTCTATATCAGAAGTAGAATCTGCTCCATCAAAATCCATATAACTACCAAATTCTCCATATCCATTAAATCTAGCGTCTAATTCTGAAAAATCAAATGGCTCTATTTCAATAACACCTTTTCCTTCCCAATTACCTTTTACTTTTGTTTTAATTAATTGCCCAATTTGCATTTTATTAAGTAATTGGTAAGTTCTTTCATAATCTTCTGGGTCATATTCTCCATAAAATTCTTGAACTCTATCTTGAGCAAATCGTTCTATTTCATCTACAAAATTTAAAAGAGCTTGTCGTACTGCGTGTCCTAACGCAATATGATAAGCTCTTAGATTATTATATACCCTTCCATTAGAAGTAGTTATTTGTAAATCTTCACTCATTTTAGAAAACTCCTTTCTTTTTCTAAAATGGTTATTCTTTATTTTCTTTTAACATTTCATCAACTTTTTGTTTATATTCTAAAACCCTTGCCTGTTGTTCTTGACGTAATTGTTCATCTAATGCTTTTACAGGCTCCATAGAGTCTATTTGATTTGTAATATTATCTCCAACAGTTTTTACATTTTGTACTGCTTTTAATTGTTCATCGTCTTTACTTTGTTTAATTTTTTGTTCTCCAGAAGCTATATCATTTGGAGCCTTTTCTTTAACAGTAATTTTTGGGTCATAAATAAAATCTTTAATATTTTTTAAATTTGGGTCATTATAAGCTAGTATTGATTCAATTAATTTTAATCTTTCTTCTCCCTGTCCTTCAAACATATTTCTTAAAGATTTTTCAGCTCTTTCTAAATCATCATTAGAAATATTTGTTTCTTCTAAAGCTTTAGTTAATTCATTTATAGAATCTAAATGAACACTGTTTATAGTATCTTTAATTATATCTTTAAACATTTTTATAAAAGGTATTTCTTCTAAAATACTTTTTAAATTAATATCAAAATCTGAAAAATCCATATCTTCTACAGCAGGTATATTTTCAACATTTAAAAATAAATCTAATTCATTCGCAAATATTATATAATATTCTTGAAATATATAAAAATAATCTATGCTATGTTCTAAATTTAATATCTCTCTTGCAATTCCAACTGCTCGAACTACGACATCAATATTTTCTATTCCTTTAAATATTCCTTTATTTTCTTTTAAAAGAAGTTTTACTTCTTCTACATTTTTTTTAAAATACTTTTCTTTAAAATCTTTAAAATCCATAAATATACCTCCTAAATTTTTTCTAATATTAATGCCATTTTTAAACAAATGGCTTTATCATTTACTTAAAAATAGCATTAAATGCTATTCAATAACGACTATTCCATAAATCGTATCTAATAAATCTAATTTTACAAATTCTTTATTATTCATAAAATTCTTTATCTTATTCTCTAATAAATCTAAATTTATTCTATTCTTCCATTTCTCATCATTATCTTTTCCATTACAAACAACAAATAATCTATTTTTTAAATGTTTTCTACCTTCTTGAGATTGATTATTATAAAACCAAGTTGCCAAATTATCTCTATCTTCAATATTTTTTAAATTAAATTTTTCATAAGCTGTACTTGGATAATTTGTAACTTTTACATCGAATGGAATATCATTAATAAAAATATCTTTTTCTTTATCTTTTTTATTTTCTACTTTAATTGCTCCGATATTTACAAAATAATGCTTCACAATAATTTGATATTTGTAAATTAACCCATCTATGAAGAGCATAATCAACGTCTTCCGATTTACTTAATAATAAATTACTTACTCTATTAAACGACTTAAAATCTTCTATATCATAAATAAAAGATGTTTTTCTATCTAATATGTTACTTTGTTTTACCCATTTATTACTCATTAAGTTAATTGCCGTTATTAAATCATTCTTATACATTTTTTAAACCTCTACAATCAATTTTAAGATGTTTTACATTTCTACCTATATAACTTATTACCTTTAATATAAAAATCCATCTACGGTCAACGTGACGCGTCTGAGGACTATTTCTATAATAAATATAGACCATATATTTAACATCTTAAATATATTATATCATACTGACAAATAGTTGTCAAGTTATGTGTATCTCATAAATAAAATAATAACGCTAGAACTTATCATTCTAGCGTTATATTTATTTAAAATTTTGCTTAATAAAATTTAATCTTTTAAAAACTAATCTTTAGGAGTTAATGTTAATGTAGAGCAGTCTAATGTATAAACAACATTATCATTTACTTTGATTTTGAATGTCTTATCGTCTTTATCGTTTACTTTTAAATTAACATTCCAATCCTTTGTATCTGGAGTTGCTTCACTTGTTCCCCAAGCAATCTTAACAGTGCCTTTAGGTAATTTAGTATTATCAATATGTAATGAGAATATATTACCTTCTTCATATGCTGGATTAGTATAACCTGTTACCCATAAAAGAGTACCTGTTACTTTACCCTTTCCCTTTCCAGTATTTTCATATGCTATATTTTGTTGTAATTCTTTAATTTGCTTATTGAAAGTTTTTTCTTCGTCTCCTCTTACTTTGAAAACTTCTGTTATATCATATATTTTATAATCTACAGTTATTGTTATATCATTAGAAGTTTTTTCTTTACCTTTACTATCTGTTACTTTAACTTTTATAGTATATGTTCCTTTATCTAATTCAGATTTAGCTTGAACTTCAGTTCCTTTTATTTGGAACTTAGCATCATCTTTACCACCTGCTAAAGTATAAGTTAGTTCAGGAGTTCCACCTTCGGCACTTAAAGAAGCAACTTTTGCATTAGCACTTACTGGAGCTGTTAATCCTACTTCTGGAGATACTGTAATACTTGTTATTTCTGGGTCAACTGGCTTTGGTGGAACTGGAGAATCTTCTTCTAACTCCTTTTCAACCTTTTCTAACTCAGATTTAGCACTGTCCTCATCTTCAAATTCTACCTTTACTGGAGCACTTCCAAATACTTCATATTCTACAGCTAAAGGATTCTCTGGGTCTATTTTAATATTTTTTATTTTACTTTTAGTAACCATTTGTCCTTCTTGAGTAGTTATGAAGCCATCAGTGTTTATTTCTCCAAATGCAGCATCGGCACTTTCTTTATCCTCAAATCTATCTAATATAATTTCATCATTATCTAATAGATATTCAATAACAGCACCTTCATCAGTAGTCTTTACAGATATTTTATTAGTTCTTTTTAAGTTCATTATCTTTCCGTTCTCTAATTTTATAAACACTTTATTCACCTCTTTCACTAAAAAATATCAAAAATAAATATTTAATTATTCTTCTCCTACTAAAGCAGTTACTATTTCTTCAACAGCAGAACTAGCTTCTTCTTCACTTGTATATGTAACTTTTACAGGAGCGCCATCAAATAATACATATTCAACTTTTAATGGGTTGATTGCACTAACTTTTACATCTTTAATGTAATTTTTATTAATTTTCTTTTCGTCCTCTGTATCTACGAAATTTTCATCAGTTACTTTAGCTATACCAGCTTTAGCATTTGCATTTGAATCATATTTTTCAACCATTACTTCTGTAGTATCGAAAACATATTTTACAGCTGTGTCATCTATTTCACTGATTTTAATTTCTACAACTTTGTCAAGATTTACTATTCTTTCATCATTTAATTTGATAAACATCTTAACTTCCTCCTTTAAATTTATTTTTATATTATATGCTTAACGCATAAATATCATATTATTAATATCTATAATATATCAAAAATAAATTTACTCAGGTAATTCTATATTTTTTACCTTTTGCTCAGATTTTTCTAATTTTCTAATTTGCATATACATTTTAATTCTTTTCTTTAATTGATGTAATCCTGTAGCAGATATTCCTAAAAAGAATCCTAATACTGCTTTTGTTTGCCACAATCTAAATTCTGGAAGGAATACATTATCTGGCACAGCCAATATAATTCCTATTATTCCAGCTAATAATGGTAAAAAGCAAGTATATTTATTTCTTTTAATTTTGATAGTTAGTATTGCATTTATAAGATAGCAAAATGCGTAACTTATGAAAGGAATAGCTATACCTAAATTAGAAATCCAATACCAAAATATCTTCATCATAGCTCCAAAATTCATAGTTATTCCTCACTTTCTTCATAAGATGATAAACCTAACTCACGTTTCTTCTCTCGTCTTGTTAAATGATATGTTATAAAAATTGCTTCTACAGAAGCTTGAAATTGTTTTAATAAATCATATTGTGCTTCTGTAAATTTATTAATATCTTCTTCAACATTAGATGGACAATTAAAATTCAAGTTCTTATAATTAAATACTACAGCACCTATCATATATCCATCTTTATCAGTAACCTTTTTAGACATATGACTTTGTGTATCACTTAAAAAATTTTCATCTACTAAATTTCTTACTGTTGATAAGTCCCTTGTAGTTATAACATTTTGAGAAACCTTTTCTGTCCAATCTGACATTTGAGAATAAGGAACTCTTTGTAATTTTTTTATTTTCTTAGGTATTTCAGAATACCTATCATCCTCTGCTAAACAAGTTAAAAACATATTGCATAACTTGCTAGTTGCTATTGTACCATTTTCTAATTGCATATACATTACATCATCTGCAACTGAACGGTCTTTATATATATTACATAATTCTTTTATTTTAATAATTACTCTTTTACTTTCTTCGTGCTCCCACTTGTCATATGTCTCTTGAGCTTTTTTTAAAGTAGCTTCTTTGATTGTTTTATTTTTTTCTTTGATTTTTCCTGATGTTTTGACCCAAAGCCCAAATAAAGCAGGTAATAAGACTAATATAAGAGGTTCTATTTTATCTAAAATAGCCATTATTTCATCTATCATCAAATATCACACTCCTTTATTTTTTTCTTATTTTCGAAATCTTTGTTTTCTTAGTTTCTTCTAGGGCTTCGGCTAATTTACCCAAACCTTTCCATTCTCTTTCATCTATTCTTAAATCGTTATATATCGAAACCATATCAGACGAACTCCATCCTACAATACTTTGTATTAACTCTGCTTCTAATCCTATTCTACTTAAATATGTTACAAAATAATGTCTAAAACAGTGTGGGTAAATATCTACATCCATCATTTCAGACCATTTACTAGCCCACATTTTTACAGAACTCTCTGTTAATGGTTTTCCATTACGTTTAATAAATATTGAATAATGCTCTTCTACACCATTTTCTTCCATTATTTTTTTTCTAATTTTTAACCATTCTTTATACCAAGGAAGGAACAAATCTTTTATAATATATTTATAAAGCATCTTTCCTGTTCTACCTCTACCTTTTGTTCTTATTTGGTCTTTAGTGACTAAAAATAATCCATCAAATGCTGTAGATTTTTCATCTATAATATCTGTCGTAATTCTTAATGTTTCATTAAGTCTTGTACCAGCACTTACTGATAATATTATATATAATGCCTCTTGAAAAATGTATGAGTCTTTTTTCGATTGTTCTTTCAGCTTCATAGTCAATTCATCAATTTGTTCTGGAGAGATAATAGTTTTCTTTCTAACTGGTTCTTTTACAGGCTTCTCTATCTTTTGAACTATATTTCTAAAATTAGCATATCTATCTATTTCATCTAACTGGTTCTCTATATAATTACTTAAAGAAGAAAGAGAAGAGTGCATTTGAACAAATCTATTTGGACTATATTTCAACTCTTCAGTACAAAATGCAAAGAAGTCTTGTAATTCAAATTTTTTTATTTGTTCAAATGGTTTATTATTATTATAATCTAAGTTCCAACAAAAAAATATATCAAAATTACTTTTATATACTTTAACCGTTCCTTCACTTTTTGTCTGTGACAAATACCTTAAAAATCTCTCTACTAATTTTTTATTACTTTCTTCAATCGCTTCAATCTTTTCAGGTGTCGTAATCACTTTTCTAAATGTTTTACGCGCCAACTCTTTTCACCTTCTTTTATAAAATGTAAAATAAAAAGGCAAGATATATTTAAAATCTTGCCTTATTCAACAATATATTTATCTCCCATTATCAGTTCTAAAGATAGATTATCTCTTTCCCAATATGGGATTCTTACTAAATCTATGTTGCTTTCTTTTGCCCATTGATTCTTTATCTTATCGTGTTCTTGTACCTTTTCTAAACTAGCAGTAAAATAATCAACTTCTTCATAATGTTGAATACCATCAAACTCAATTAATCTATTATATTTTGGCAGAAAAAAATCAAACCTACCTTGAAATTTTGTATCTTCAAAAATCCAATTCGGTTTGCTATATTCTCTTATATATTCAATTTTATTTGTTTCTAATATTTCTCGTATTAATGCTTCTCCTACAGATTTTTTAATACAACCGCAGGAGCGAGTATTCCCTGCAATCAAACATTTTGACTGTACGTTTACAACTCTTCCACAATCGCATTGGCACTTCCAATATATTCCTCCACTGCGATTTCTTTTCTTTGTTTGTTCTAAAATTAATAACTTACCAAACCTTTGTCCAGTTAAATCTCTATTAGACAAACAACCACAAGATTTTGTATCTCCTCTCAATAAAGAATGTGCTTCAACAAAAGTTGTTTCTCCACAAATACACTTACATTCATATATAACTCCTTGATATTTTGTTCTTTTTCCTGAATCTTTGATTACAGTTAATCTACCAAATATTTTTCCTGTTAAATCTTGCCTATGACTATTATTTTTGACTAAACAGCCACAAGACTTTGTCCCTCCTGAACGTAAAGTTTTTCCCAATGCAATTTTTGTGTTACCACATTCACATTGACATAACCATTGAGCTCTACCATCTTTATTGTTTTCCACCTGTTTTATAACTGTTAATTTACCAAAGGTTTGACCTGTAATATCAACTACTTTTGACACCAGTTATCAATCCTTTGTTATATAAAAATTAAAAATAATTTAATGGATTTACAAATTGTCCATTTACTAATATTTCTATATGGGCGTGATTCCCAGTAGAATTTCCGCGTAGTTCCTACATATCCAATAGTTTGACCTTTACTTACATTTTGACCTTTACTTACTGCAAATCCACTACAATGTGCATATCTCGATACTGTTCCATCGTGATGGTCTACTATTATAAAATTTCCATAACCACCTGACCAACCAGCAAAAGTAACTGTACCATCTTTCCAAGCATAAATATGAGTTCCAGCATAAGCTGCAAAATCTACTCCTGTGTGCATACTTCCATTTCTCATTCCATAAGGAGAACTTATATATACATAAGATGCCAAAGGCACTCCCCCTGAATAATTATTATTTTTTCTTGAAACTGTGCCACCTCTTGAAGTAACTTGTTTATTTCTTTGAGCCGCTAATCTTTCTGCCTCAGCTTTAGCCTCAGCATCCCTTTTAGCTTTTTCTTCACGAACACTATTTAGCTTATTATCTAAAATTTCTTGGGAACTTATTACTGAAATATCTTCTACAGACCCTTCAGTATTTATCTTTTGTTCTATATATTTATTCATTTCATTTACAAACTCATCACATTCAGTTTGCGTTTTAAAATAATATACTGTTTCATCATTTTCTATAACCAACTTAGTAGTCAAAATACTTATATTTAAACTATCAATAATTCGTCTTTTTAAATCTTCTTCATTTTTTAGTGATTTAGGGATTATTGCTTTCTCTATAAAATAATTGGTATCAAATGAATAAGATTCTATAAAATATCCTTCGTTAGATAGTTTATCTATATAATCATCAATCGTTTTTTGAAATAACGTCTCTTCTGTTGTCGCTCCTATATAACATAAATTGTTATTATTTAATTCATAATATTTATACCCTAAACCGAAATCTCTAACTATAAAAATACCAATACTTGTTAATATCATAACTATAATAATTAAATATGTAATTAATGTTTTAAATATTTTATACCTACTCTCTTTTTTAGAGAGGGGTAAATCTCGCATTTTCATTTTTATATCCTCCATTGTTTTGGCTTATCGTTATGGTTATTGCCTTTAGTCGTATTATTATTTATAACGATAGCCGAACATAGGAAGTCTATACATCCCAAGTCCTGCATAAACATTACCGTATGTTTTGCTAAACAGATTAAGAATTAGGTGGTGTATATTGGTCTATATTATAAATTACGCCTCCCATTTTTACTTTTATCCATTTAACTTTATACATTGTACCATTTACTTTAACATATGCCCTAAGGTGTTTCATATTTGAATTTACTTTACCTACAGACATACCATCAGCATATACTACAACGTTTGGGAAAGTACCCCAATCAGAATACTTTCCATATGAATTTTTTGCTCTAATTGAAGCAACCATTGTTTGACCATCTATTGTAGTTGGCAAAAATGTTTGTGATGTTGTATTTGCGCCTATACTTGAAGAAACAGTTGTATAACTACTACCTCCATTTGAGGTATATCTTAATTCATAACCAGATAAACTACCACTACCTGCTGATGATTTACTCCAAGTAGCCTTTACGTTTACATCTGGTTTTTTTCTCGTTGGTGAAATATTCCTACTACCGAGGAATACTTGGTTTATTAATTGTAATTCTTACTTCTCCAGAAGTTGCCCAATCTGAAGAAGTTATCTGTCCATCTGATGATTTAATTCTAAATTGAAATCTTACATTTTCTCCATATGTTGAATAATAATTTACACCATTAACTTTTAAATTCTTTGGTGTACCTGCTGAATAACTCGTTTGATTTTTACAAGTAAATACTCTATACCAATTACTCCAAGTAGAACCATTATATCCTCTAATTTCTAAATCATATCCTGCAATTCCTAATGTTCCAGCTCGAGCACCTGACCAAGTTACTGAAAAATTAGTATCAATTTCTACATTTGCTGGAGCAGTTATTTTTGGAGGGGTAGGATGAGATACAATTCTAAAACTACCTCCCCAGTTAGTTAACATCCAATCTCCTCTTGTAGTCATCATTGCAACTCTTAATCGTACAGTTTCTCCACCCGATAAACCTAAACTTGCAAAACTTACATTATTGGCACTTCCGCTTGTATTATTATTTGCGTTTGCACTATATGGAGTAGCAATATTCGCAAAATTATTTTTTGTAGTATCTATATTATACGTGGTTATAGTATATGTACCTCTTGTTGCACCACTCCAACTAACGTTACATACTGGATTATTAATGTCTAAATATCCATTTGTTCCTCCTGTAACAGTTACACTATTTGGAGGGGTTGGTGGCACAGCTAATTGGTCTAACCATATTGACCCACTAGCAGACATCGAACTATATCTTACTCCACTATATGTTATACCATTTCCGAGGATTTCCCCAAAAATCAAATCCTATATTTACTCCATCTGTATGATATATTGTAACATCTCCAGAAGAAATATAAGCGTCTCCTTCTCCATTCAATCTTATAGCTGGACTTCCACAAGTGAAAACTTGACCATTTATTGAAAATCTCCAGCTACCATATGCTCCAACAGATATTCTTTTATGATGTAAATAACATTGCCAATGTAAGTTATGATAATTACTTCCTTGTCCTGTAACCCACACACTCATCGTACAATAAAAATATGATACGCGAGAATGCCATACCGCATCTGCCATATTATCTCACCCCTTAATATACCAAATATACTGTTCCATTTGCTATATTTGCTTTATTAAGAGCATTATATGAAGCAGTTGAAATAATCCTTATATCTTGTATTGAATCATCTCCACTTGATATAAGTTTCTCTAATCCTGATAAATCAGTCAGTTTAGTAGGTACTACTATATTTGCTGTTACAGCAGCACTACCGTCAAATGTCTTTACTGTTGAACCATTTTTTTGAATTGTTAATGCGTGAGCAACTTTATCAGCAGTACCTGCTTGAGATACTCTACCTCCACCTGTTACAAATCCTGAGTCGTTTACTAAGTCAGATGTTTTAGTAGGAACTGCTATATCTATATTATTATCTTTTTTAGCTACTCTTTCTCCATTTATACTAATTGTTAAATAATCTTTACCAATTATAATATATTCTAAATTTCTCTCTTTACCTATATCCCAATCTACGAATTGGATAACATCACTTTCATCACCTTTTATTCCTACTTCATTATATTCTGTACCAAGACATAACATAATATCATCAATGAATACTTGTAACTTATTTTCTCCTACAACGTATTTGTCTCTTAATTTATAATTTGTGTTTTTTGTAATCGTTGATGTTCTAGTATTTGCAGGAGAGGTATATCTTATAACATTTACTGGTAAATCAAAATTTTTACTAGAACTTTCTATTAGCATTCTAGTATTTAATGTATCAAGATACATATTTGCTTTTGTAGTAACATATATTGTTCCGTGGAACTAATCCTTTATGTGTTTCTAAATATTCTTCAGTAGTAAATACACTATGAAAAGGCATTGGTGTTTCTTGAACTGCGTCTGGGTCATATTTCTCCCAAGATATACTTACCGTTTTAGCATTAAATACTTGAGGACTTGCAAAGTTACCAGTAGATGTAAATGTTAATGTAGCAGTACCAGCTGCTGTGTCTTCAAACTCCATATATCCATTTATACTATGTTCTGGAGTACCATTCCAAGCTTCTGAAGTTGTTTTAATTCTTGCTTGACCATCTTCTATTTTTGTATTGCTACTCTTTACCATTATATCAATATATATATTTTGTGCTATATTATTTGAAGAATTTTTTAAAGACATTAATCCTGTCCAATCTATTCTTACTGTTTGAAAGTTTCTTGTTACCCTTACTTTACAATTAGCTTGTAAATTAGTTTGCAATGTATCAAACCAACCAGTTGCATAATCTTGCATTATCTCACTCTCCTTTTTGTACTATTTTAACTCTCTATTAAATCTATTTTATGTACTGCACCACCCGTATCTTTTACTTGAAGCCCAGTACAATTACGAACTGTACCACCTGTATCTTTTACTTTTAATTTAGTACATTCGTGCCACGTTCCGCTTGTGTCTCTATACATTAATCGTCCATTTTTTGTAATACTTATTTGTCCTGATTCTTTCCAACCAGATACTAAAGATATTCCATCGGAAGCTCTTACTCTATATTGTAATTTTAACTTTGTCCCATATGTAGCAGTAGTATATCCACCATATTTTAAAGTGTTTGGAGCCCCTATCGAAGCACTCGTTCCTGTTGGATTAGAAACAGCTTCCCAATTTGACCAACTACTTCCATTATATGCTCTAGCTTGTAAGTCATAATTAGCAATTTTCCTAGAACCAGCTGTCGCCCCACTCCAGCTAATTGAAAAACTTGAACTATAATATTGTGAACTAGGTACTGTAAATGTCGTAGGAGCCGTAGGTGGAGTATGTTGTTTCATAGCGGGAACAGAAATATTTATATCTGCCCCACTATCCCAATATCCTGACGTTCCCGTATTTCCGAGGAGCGCTCATTTGACATCTTACACCTGTTACATAATCTTTATCTGTCCATACAGAAAATGGACTATCTGGAATCTTTTTACCAATCATTATGGCACTTCCATAATTATCTGTAAGATTTCCACTATATCTATTTGTTCCTGCCGTCCACATTGCGTCAACGTGAAGAGGATAGTTAAAATATGAACCAGAGTTTAAATAAGCTTCTATAAAGAATTGGATTCTTACTTCTGTTCCATATGGGTCTGGTCTTTCAGCACTATATTCTACAGAATAACTAACCATTCCTGCATTAACTTCCCATATGGTTGTTCCAAATAAACCCATATTTTATTCCTCCTCAATAATTTATATATTTTTTTTTAAAACTTTTATTTATTTTTGTTAGTTTACCAAACTGCTATAATACTCCCGTTTGGAAAACTATTCTTATTAGATTCATAGGTCGCTGATGCCATTGCTTCTATATTTCGTGCACTTCCACCACTACTTACAGAAATTGTACCAGCAATATCTGAAAATGAAGAAGTTATGTTACTTGTCTTTCCATCTTGATACCTTAAATCAATATATCCACCTTGGTCAGAATATAATCTTAACGCTCCACGTTCATTATTAGCCTTTCCTTTAGCAATATCATTTCCTATTGTTAAATAAGCATCTCCTAATGCACTTGTTGTTCCAGTTACTAAATAATATCTTAATCCATTATTATATCTTATTGAACCAGTATTATTATCTGCAAAGATTGGAACATAATAATGTGTCATTGTTGTTGGATTGACTTCGCTATCAATAAAGGGTATTTTCTTTTGCCAAACTAATTTCCCAGAGTTTCCACCACCTAGCCAAGCTTGAGCACTACTATAACTAACATATAAATAACCGTGTGTATCTCCCATTCCAAACCCCAATCCACTTCCGTGTGTTGGGAATCCTGTTACTTCTGGAGAATTTGAACTTCTTACAACTGAAAGAAATGCCCCAGAAGCAGTATCTCCTTTTAACTCTTGTCTAAAGTTTGTAGCTATATTAGTTGTAACAAAAACATTTTTAATTGTACTATTTAATGTAACATCTCCACTACCATCAAAATTAACACTGCCATTAGCCGCTCCAGCTAAAGTAATTTTTCTTGATGTTTTAAGTTTATCTGATGTTGATGCGTTTCCTGTTAAGTTACCTGTTACATTACCTTTAAATGTCCCATTTAACGTTCCTGATATTGTTCCGCCGAGTTAATTTTAAATAACTATCTGAAATCTTATTTCCAGCAGAATCTTTAATGGCTTGACCAACTATTCCTACATCACTTCCAGTAACAATAGTAGAATATTGTTGTCCAGAATGTAAATCCTGTGCAGCTGTTCCAGCAGATGTTCCTTGTATATTACTATAACATTCTGTAAAAGTTGTACCTTGCTCTCTAGTTGAATGTAATTCCCAAGTTTTTGTGGCTCCAGCGTCTCTCGTTCCTCCTATAGCACGAACAATTATTCCTTGATAAGCAGAAGTATGTTTTAAAAAACAATCAGCATATGTCTTACCAAATACATTATATATACCAATTTGAATTGCGTCTTCTGCCCAACCATATCTTACTAACCATTTAACTTCAGCAGTCGAAACACTACCAGATTCATTTGTTCTTAAACTTATTCTAACTATTCCAAAAGAACCTCCATTATAATCTCCTGATATATACAATAAAGCAGCTCTATCTTGATAAGAACCTGTTAACACAGGCAAGCTCGCAATTCTATGATATGGTCTTGTATTCGTACTTCCATTATATGAATGGCAATTATATAATTTAGATGTATATGTAATATTTTTACTACCGTCAAAACTATAACTTCCTACAACTTCTCCTTCTGAAGTAATTGTTCTTGCTGTTCCTAATTTTGTAGAAACCGATAGGTCTTTCCAACTTCCTAAATTAGAATTACTTCCACATCTCCAAAAGATTCCATTATTAGTATTTGATGAAAATAATAATTGTGCAGTATATCCACCTGCCGTTTGAAATACTTGCATTCCAAATGCGTCTACATTAGATGGTTTGTTTGTAACCGTATTTCCTCTTGCCCCATAAAATAAAGTTCCACTTGTAGTATAAGTATTTAAGTCTTGATTAGTTAATTGAGTTGTAGCTAATTTTGTAGCTGTAGTAGCTGTAGTAGCTGTAGTAGAAGTTGCGGCGTTTCCTGTAATTCCTATTGCCCAATTATTCCCCGTAGCTCCTGTACCATCTTTTTTTACCGTATAAGAAGTATAATTTCCATCATCTATTATTTTTCGCCAACTACCCCAACCTCCTGTTGAAGTATCTCTATGACTTCTATAATATAAATGACCTGATGAGCTATCCGTTCCAGTCCATTCACAAAGTAACTGTCCTGAACCACCACCTAACAAATTAATAATATTACCAAAACTTACTGGAGTCGCTGCATCATTATATGTTTGTGTCATAAACATTCCTTTTGAAGAAATTGCCATTCCTGCGCTTGGAGCATTACCTGTTGAACCACTTGCCGTCTCGGTGTGATTTCCAAAATCTTTAACTTTATCTGCTACAGTTGCACTATCTGCAATATCGCTATTTGTTATTCTTCCGTTCAATTTTATCTTTTATTCTTAACATATATTTAATTAAGAGCAAATAACTATTTAATATTACCAAACAGCCACCAATGAGCCATTTGGCAATGATGATTGACTACTTGAAAATGTTGAATTACTCATTGCTGATATATTAAGAACTGAATTATTATTACTATAAGGAACCTTATGCCCTGCTTGAGTAATAACTCCACTTACTGCAAAATCTTTATTATGAGTTAATTTTCCAGTTGACGTATCCCAAACTGTTGAAAAATCCGTTCCATTATCAGTTCTACTTGCATAATATCCATAAAAACCTATATTATCACCTAAACCACCAAAATTTAAGACATTTCCTCCATATGAAGTTACTCCTATAATTGATGAATACGATGATTGAGCTAATGAGTTTGTAATTCCTATACTTGCATTTGTCATTGTTTTTCCTGACAACCAAGATGAGCCTGAAGCCAATAATCTAATTTTAGTTCCTTCTAAATATCGAACTTTTAAATCATTTGGGAGTTTCATCGTAACATCTCCACTACCATTAAAACTTACTGCTGCACCGACATTTGTTGCAGAATTATCTTCGACCTTAAAATTTCGTGAATTTTGAAGTTTTGTAGCGGTGTCAGCATTACCTGTTAATGTTCCTCTAATTTTAGAAGGTAATTTCAATACTATATCTGCCCCAGTAAATTCTACAGCAGTTGCTTTATTTGTTCCATCCGCATCTTGTAAAGTAATTGTTGGTCTATCAGAAATTTTACGAAAAGTACACTCAGAATTTGATGTTTCTTCTGTCGTTAAAGGTGGATTTGGATTAGTTGTTACAATATCTGATATTTTTACATTTCCAATAATATCAAATTTCACATCTCCTAATGAACCAGAAGTTAATCCAGTAGAATAAAAATCTAACCAAAATTGTCCTCCTGTTCCAGTATAAACTAATCTAATTTTAGTAACAAAACCAGAATAAGTACATCCTAATAATTTTATATTTGAAGTATTTTGAAGAATACCTACTTCGAAAGTTGCTACTGTTGGAGCCATCATACTCCAACTACCGTGGAAAAATACTAAAAAACTACCATAATTTTGAATACCAGCTATTTTACATACTCTTCTCCATCCTGCTTGAGGAGTTGTTCCTAAATGACAAGTGATACTTTTTGCCATTACCAAATTAGAAGTTAAAATTGGGTCACTACCATTTCCAACAAGAATTATGTCATTACCTAAATTTGTTTGTCCTGTACCACCATTCTTTACTGACAATGTATTTTTTACTCCAACTTCTATATTTCCACTTCCATCAAAACTATTAACTGTTGTAGATGCTAAATTAGTTACCATCGTCCTCTTTGTAGTTAATTTATCTGCCGAAGTAGCTTTAGTTGCCGTAGTAGCTGTTTTTGCATTACCATCTAAATGACAATAAATGGTCGCCTTATTAATCTTAGTATCTGGTAATATATCAACTGGAGAAACAACCTCTTGATTAGAATAAGTTGTTGTTTCTGTTAAGATAGTCCATTCTGTTTTATAATCAGTATAAATAGTATAATGAGCACCACCTCTTAAATAAAAACAAGCTTTACTCGAATTAACAAGCTGTTCAAAAGAAAATGGTTTTGATGGCGTTTGTAAAAAACTTTCATCTAATATAATAGAACTTGCATTAGTTGTTCCCCATCCTCCAGCTTTAGTTAATACATCAAAATTAGCAGTAAATCCACGTGAATGGCTCCCCCAAGTTGGTTTATTACCATCTAATTGGTCTGCTAATATTATTCTATGATAACCTGTATATGGAATAGCAGTATTTGAAACTACTGCATAATATTTATTATCGTCATATTCCCCAGTTTGTAAATTAATAATTTTTTTATATCCTGCTACTCTATTTTGTAAAATATTATATATTCCATCAGAAGTAAGCATTTTTGTACTTCCAGACGTTGGTAATGTATCTACTGAACTATTACCCGTTCCACCATTCGCAACGGGTAATATCCCTTTTATTCCTACTTCAATATTTTTAGTGCCATCAAAACTATTAACAGCATTTGAAGATAAATTAGCCACAAAAGTTCTTGCATTTGTTAGCTTATTTGCCATATCCGCACTATCACTATTTGTAATTCTACCTTCAATCTTATCTTTAATTCTCAACATTATATATCACCTACCAATCTATCTTGATAGGTTAAATAGTTATTTTTCTTAATCTTTTCACTTTTCAATTTATAATTTATTTTACAATTCTTTAATTTATAATTATTAACATTTTTTAATATCATAAAAATTTTTCGTTAAGCTGTGCGTTTCCAAATATAAACTACTAAATATGGAGGCATTATTGATTGTGATGAAGAACCTGCTGAGCCTGTATTTGACATTGTATGAGTATGCCCACTTGGCGAAGCCGTTCCCCAATTTCCTGTGTTGAATGCTGTAGAGTTTGCTGTTGAACCAGTTATAGTATGTGTATGAGAACCAGCTGATTCTGTAACTTGTTGTTGTTGTTGATTCGTAACAGAACACATATAATGTCCTGTTGAACCTCCAGTATCTCTCCATATAGGCATTTTATGACTATGTGAACCAGATGAACTTGTTGCCAAAGTTCCTGCCCCGTGGCTATGAGCTCCTACACTATGACTATGTTGTGGTATATGACTTACTGTCAATACTGTACTACCCGTACTGCTATTTGTATGACTATGACTTAAATTTACACTACTATTACCGACCTGTATTACCTAACTTATAACTCGAATCATCACTACCTAATAAAAATCTGCCTTTAATTCTTTCCCAAGTACCTCCAAAATAAGTAGCGGGATTTATATCTGAAACACTTATATACACTGAACCTACTGGAAAGTAAGGTTGAAAATATAATATATTTCCTGAAGCGTCTTTTACTTTACAACACTTACTCATTGTAGGTCACCACCTAACTTAATATACCTCCTATCTCTAGGAAGTAAGAATTGCAGAAAAGAGAAAAGCTTAATAGCTCTTTTCTCCTTTCTGCAATATATATATATATATATATATATATATATATAGTACATTGCGGTTTTTAACGTTTTTATCATATTCGATTTTAACTTATTTATTTTAGTTATGATATAGAAAAATTATTTTGTACGACACCATATATAACAAGTATAATACGGTTGTAAATTTGTATGCGAATTACCACTACCAGTTGATGCTGTATTACCTGTGGCTGCGCCCGTATTAAATGCTGTAGACTTAGCTGTGCTACCAGAGGCTGCGCCTGTAGTTCCAGAAACTGAATGTGTATGAGCTCCGCTGTCTTTTATAGTCATAGTAGTCATCATTACTTGATTTTTCAAAGCACTGCTGTTAGCTGCTGCATCACAATCCCATCCCGTACTACCTGAACCACCAGCGGCTTTCCAAAGTGCACCCCAAGCATTAGACGTATCGTGGCTATGGTTCCCATTATTACTTGTATTAGCACTAAAACTATGTGTATGACTATTTAATCCGATGAGAATGTGCTCCTACACTGTGCGTATGACTATTTAAACCGTGAGTATGACTTGGTATTTGACTCGTTGTCAATGTTACCGTTTTACTACCACCCGTTTTCTTTACCGTACTAAAATCAGTATCCGCCGTATCTACTCCTACTAAAGTTCTACCTTGAGCAATTAATTCCCAAGTACCGTCCAAACCAAGTAGACGGATTCGTATTCACTACTGATAAATATATACTCCCTATTGGAAAGTAAGGATGTACGTAATAATTTTCTGTATCATTCTTAAATTGAATTGATTTACTCATATCTTTATTTTATAGAGTATTTTATATTATTTAAAATCTATGCAGTTCTTTTCCAAGCATACACTACCAAATAAGGTGGCATACTTGATGAACTACCTGTACTAGACATTGTATGTGTATGTCCTGATGGACTTGATGTTCCCCAAGAACCTGTATTAAATGCTGTAGAGTTTGCCGTACTACCAGAGGCTGCGCCTGTATTTGTAGATGATGTAGATATAGTGTGGGTATGTCCTTCATCTCCACCAACATAACTAGTAGTTTCACCATATAAAGTTGTTCCTGTTTTTGGTTCTTTTCCTGTTAAATGAAAGTTATCATTTCCTAAAGTACCTCTTTGTACTTGATGACAATGTTTTGGCATCTCATCTATAGTTAATGTGTGGCTTCCAGTATTGGCTCCACTTTTAGCATATGTGTGTGTATGACTATTTAATCCGATGAGCGTGCGCTCCTACAGAATGTGTATGACTTGGAATATGACTACTTGTTAATGTTGTACTTCCCGTACTTGAATTAGTATGTGTGTGAGTTTTTGCTCCGCCTGTATTTCCTGCCGTATAACTACTTCCTGCGCATAACAAAAAAACATCTTTGATTTGTTCCCAAGTGCCTCCAAACCATTTACTAGGATTTGTATTTACCGTTGATAAATAGATATATCCTATTGGAAAATAACAATGAGGATATACATTTTCTGTACCTACTTTTAATTGAATAGATTTCAAATAATATCACGAGGTACTCTATTTAGTACCTCCTTTGCTCCATAATAAGAAAGAGGAAATCTTACTAAATAAGTTTTCCTCCTTCCATAAAGATTTGTTGAGGTCGTGAGACCCCCCCCCCAACTATACAGACTTGAGGGAATTTGTTTTTAAAATGTCTCATATCGTTACGATATATTATTTATTTATTTTATATGTTTATTTTATATTTTATTTAATATTTATTTTTTTTAATAATTATTTTTTTAATTATAATTTTACACCATAAATGTATCTAATTGTTGTACTACACTTTGTTTTATTTTCTGATTGAGTTGATGACTTAAATATTACTTGCGGAGCATCACCACTAATATTTATGCTTGCTGTATCAATTCTACTAATTGTTAATAACGTTTCAGACGTTATTTTAATATTTACAGAGTGTATATTTAATTCTTCAAGACTACCCCAAATTCTTTTTTCGACATATTGTAAACAATCTGTACCTATTCTCCATTTTGCTCTAGTCTTTTTATTTTTAGTATATTGACTTCCAAATGGCATACATATATGATGATTATAATCTCCTGCATAAAAACCGAGGGTCTATTGCTCCTGTAGCCACTACTATAAAATCATAATTATTTATACTATCTGAAAGGGTAATTGTTTCACCTACATATTGAGCACCATCTCCTGCTCCAACCAAATCCGTTAATCTATATACTCCTGCTGGAAGAGCCGTATCTAATTCAGCTGCCGTTATATTGTCTTTCAAATCTATTCCTGCTATTGTCCTTGAATGGGGTACACTTAAAATATATTGTACCTCATTAGCTGTTCCACTTGTTGGAGCACTTGTTCCAATATCAGTACAAGCGTGGCTATATTCTGTACTTCCACCACAATAATAAGTATATGAAAATTTTGGATAACCATAAGGAAACTGAATATACACATCTGCCGCTGTTGCAGAAGACGCCATAACATAAACTTTACAATTAACATTGTTACCAAATTCTTCTACAGTAGTTCCAAAAGCCCCACTTGCGCTAGCTGTTAATTGGTATCCCTTTTTGATAAATATTCTTATTGTAGTATTTTGATACGAATGTCCATTTTGACCATTTCCACCATATATATCTAAAATTAATACATCTGCTTGACTTGTCATAGTAAATGAACCTATTTTAATAGTTGTATTTTGATTTGCTGGATTGTTACTTTGCAATGAACGAAGTCTTGACGCACTTGAAACATTGTCTGTTGTTAACGCTAAGGTTCCACTCGCATTTGGCAAATTTACTGTATTCTGAGTCTGCCCATTAGACGCATT
This sequence comes from uncultured Bacilli bacterium, assembly GCA_947591455.1. Lineage (GTDB taxonomy): Bacteria > Bacillota_I > Bacilli_A > RF39 > UBA660 > MGBC108787. The sequence goes on from CANQDC010000004.1 coordinate 45,393, forward strand.
TGTTTGTAACCTACAATCAAAATCATTATTAGAAGTATTAGTATGATGAAAATCTATAAATCTACCAACTTCCATTACACCATCGTTACGAATTACACCTAATCCTTGCCATTGTTTACCATTTATAGGAACTACAGCTGTTGCTGTAATATTTGCATCTCCAGAGCCATCAAAATTTGCTGAACCTGATAAATAATTTCCTGTTAGACTTATTTTACGAGCTGTTGTTAATTTATTTGCACTCGTTGCATTTCCACTAAATATTTTAGCAGTTACCGTATTTGGAAAACTTGCATTTCCGCTCTCATCTAATAAAGTTGATTGCCAAGTTATAGTATTTGTACCAGCTGATACTGTACTATCATTCATATATACAACTTTCATTGCATTAGTGTGTTTCGCAATCGTAAATACACCATTAGTTGACTGAATACGCCATAATGCTACATAAGATGGTTTACTTAAACTTGTATTAATTATTGATGTTCCTTGGCTTCCTGCTATATAGGAATTTGTATTAACAGTTGAGTTAATAGTTCCTATCATTATACCACCTGTTGTTGCTAATGCACTATACCATTCTGTCCAATTATCATTTGTTACGGCAGATTGAGCATTATCATTACTTCTCCAAAAAAGTCCACCAGATATTCTTAATTGAGCCCTATCAACATTTGAACCTATTTGTAGTCCTACCCAATCTTGACCTTGCCAAGGAGCATCACTTCCTGCAAAAGCAAACGTTCCTTCAGTGGTTCCTATTGTACTTTCATTTAAAGTAATAGGTTTCAAATATCTTGAATTAGTAATTGTTCCTTCTATTTCATCCTTTAATCTTAACATAATATTTCACCTACCAATCGGTGAAATATTATATATAAATAATTATTAAAAAATCGTAATATATTAAATATATTTAATATTTCATTATATTTTATTATATTTGCCATATTTATTGGCTATATCTGTTTATTTTTATAAAATAATGATTATTATATTCCTATTGCGAAATATGAAATTGTTAAATCTCCTATTGCATCGTTATTATTTCTTGATATAACAATTTGAGATATTTTTGTTGTATCTCTTATAACTCTTGTTACATAACATTGATTATCTTGTATATGAGAACATACGCCAGCAATGACTGCTGGAGCATAACGAAATGTGTGTGCAAAAGTGAATGGATTATCTATTACATTTTGACTCCAATAATCATTAACTTTTACAGGACTATTTAATATATATGTCCTTTTACCTACGCAAATCAATCCATTAGGCAAATTAATATAAGCATTAAAATCATTTTCATTAAAATCTCCTATCGTAAAACTTTGATAAAAGTCTTTTAATGTATATGGTTTTGGCGTATTTGTATCCATTATTATTGAACTACTATCCCAATAATCATTATTTTTTAATTTTAAACTTCTACTCATAATTCCATATATTTAAACTAATAAGCTATATAACGTTATGCAGTCCTTTTCCAAATATAAACTGCTATATAAGGAGGTAAATTTGAACTACTTCCTGTACTACTTACAGTATGCGTATGTCCACTTGGCGAAGCTGTCCCCCAGTTTCCTGTGTTAAAAGCTGTCGAGTTGGCTGTGCTGCCAGAGGCTGCGCCCGTATTAGTGTTTGTAGTAGCAATAGAATGAGTATGTCCACCATTACCACCAACAGTAGTATTAACAATCGTCCTTCCCATATCTGTAATAGCAGTTTTACCAATTATATTAGTATTGTCATTTCCAGTTCCCCAACCTAGGTTTAGAGCTATATCTAACAAACTATCTCTTGCTTCGTGAGTATGGGCAGGCATTTCTGCAATAGTTAATTTATGACTATTTGTATTCGCATTCGCTTTTGCATATGTATGAGTATGCGAATTTAATCCGTGGCTATGTGCTCCTACAGAATGATTATGCTGAGGAATATGACTACTCGTTAATACCGTACTACCCGTACTACTATTTGTATGAGTATGACTACTACTTCCACCTGTCGTACTTACTTTATAACTTGTGCTTGCACCTATTAAAAATTTACCTTCTATCTTTTCCCAAGTACCTCCAAATATCGTACTTGGATTATCTTCCGAAATCGTTATATATATACTACCAACTGGGAAATAAGGTACAAAATAAACTGTATCGCTACCGATTTTACCTTTAATTGCCTTATTAGCCATTGGCATCACCTATTAATCTAAATTGAACCTCCTTTCTCAAAGAGGCTATAAGAGAAGCGACTGCTAAACAGAATAGCAGACCCCCCCCCCAACTATAGAATTAAAATGATTTACAATATTTCTAAACATTAAAACAAAATAAGATAATATATCTACTCCTTTCTGTTTTAAATGTTTAGAATATATTGATACTCTGTTGTTTTTTTTTTTTTTTTTT
>CANQDC010000005.1 GCA_947591455.1 uncultured Bacilli bacterium
ACCAGTACGAGATTCGAACTCGTGAATGCTGCCGTGAAAGGGCAGTGTGTTAAGCCACTTCACCAACTGGCCAAAAACAAAATGGTGGGCCTGGGGGGACTTGAACCTCCGACCTCACGCTTATCAGGCGTGCGCTCTAACCAGCTGAGCTACAAGCCCATTTTGTCGATTTGTCACAATGACTCTTTAATTTTATACTATTTTTGTATGTATTGCAAGCTTTTTTTCGTAAAAATATTGAATAATTAAAAAAAAGTGTTATAATTTTAATAGTTCGTATGTCTCCTTAGCTCAGTTGGTAGAGCAACTGACTCTTAATCAGTGGGTCTAGGGTTCGAATCCCTAAGGGGACACCAAAATTTAAAAAAAACTCATAGAAATATGAGTAAATAAATATCTGCGACTTTTGATAAGTCGTTTTTCTTTTTTAAAAAATCAAGAATAGCATCGGAAAGAATAGTTTATACTAAAAATGGTGAATCACAATGGCAAATATAAAAACCTCCATCTCTTTTGGATTGGTCAATATACCTGTCCTTTTAAATCCGATTATTAAAAATAATGATACTTCTTTTAATCAATTACATAAAAAATGTGGCAACCGAGTGAAGTATATTAAATATTGTCCGGTGTGCAAAGAAGAAGTTAAACAAAAAGATATTATTAAAGGGTATGAATATGTTGATGATGAATATATCACTATTTCGGAAGAGGAATTTGATAAATTGAAAGTGGAAAATGATAAAACGATTGAAATTGTTGCTTTTGTAAAATTAAAAGATATTGATCCTCTTTATTTTGAAAAAAGTTATGTGTTAAATATTGATAAACCTCAAAAAGCGTATACTTTATTTAAAAATGCTTTAAAAAAAAGTGGAAAAGTTGCTTTAGCCAAAACTGTTATCAGTTCTAAGTTTTGTTATGTTATTTTACGTTTTGGGGAAAATCAAATTATTATGACTACTTTATATTTTCAAGAAGAAGTCAATTTAACAGAAACTGTGCAGGATGCGAAAACGACGGAAAAGGAAATGGATTTGGCGATCCAATTAATTGACCAGCTAACAGGGACGTTTGAACCAGAAAAATATGTCGATGAATATCAGAGTCGGATTAAAGAAGCTATAGAAAAAAAGGTGGAAGGCAAAACAATTAAAAAAGTAAAATCGAAAAAGAAAAAAAATATATCGAATTTATTAGAGGCTTTGGAAAAGAGTATTCAAGATGGAAAATAATTTATATAAAAAACGATCGTTTACACCGATGCTTTTAAGTGAAGTAAAAAAGCCTTTTGATGATCCGGATTATCTTTTTGAATTAAAATATGATGGAATTCGAGCTCTTATTTTTGCCAGCCCTAAGGAAGTAAGGATTCAAAGTAGAAATCATCATGATATTACTTATTTGTATCCAGAATTACAGAGTATTCAAAAGATTGTTAAGAAAGAATGTATTTTTGATGGAGAGATTGTTTTGATGGAAGGTGGGGTTCCTAGTTTTTTAGCTTTACAAAAAAGGGCTCATTTAAAACAAAAAAATAAAATTTTGGAACAATCTATAAATCATCCTGTTCTTTTTATGGTTTTTGATCTTTTATATGAAAATAAAAATTTGATTGATTTCTCTTTATTAGAACGTAAAAAAATATTGGAAACTTACTCAGATACTTCTTGTTTTATAAAAAGTAAATACATGATACAAACGGGGAAAAAATTGTTTCAATTGGCTAAAAAATTTCATCTAGAGGGAATTGTTGCTAAAAAAATGAATAGTACTTATGAAATAAATACCCGGACCAAAAGTTGGCTCAAAATCAAGAATTTTAAAGAGCAAGATTTTTATATTGTCGGATACGAAAAGAAAGTAGGGGCTCTTTTGTTATATGTTGCCCAAAAGAAAAAAGAGGCGTATTTCTTTTCAGGGAAAGTTTTATTGTATGAAAATCATCCGGCTTATCAAAAGATTCTTGCCGTAAAGAAAAAAAATTATCCCATTTTGAATACTCCGGAAGAATTTACAACCATTCTTCCTAAGTATCAAGCTACGATCATCTTTTTAGAAAAAAATAAAAATGGAAATTTACGTCATCCGGTATTTAAAAGTTTAAAAGAATAAGTTATAATATCAATCGAGGGATGTAGATGTTAAAAACAAAGTATGAGAAAATGACGAAGATAGAAAAAAAACAGTTGTTAGAGGATTTTAAGAAAACGGAAAAAGGGAAATCAATGATGCAATTATTATATCGTTTACGAATTATTGGTGGATTGGCTAGTCTATATGTTATCATTTACTTTTTGGTTAAAAAGAATATTGGTATGGTGGATTTATTATTGCTTCTTCCCTTATCTATTGCAGCCGTTTTATTTATAATGATGTCTTTTAAATTACAAAAAAAAGTGCTTACGAATTTTGCTGTAAAAAAATAAAAAAGTCTTGAAATAGAACCAAGACTTTTTTCAATTCTTAATGGCGGAGCAGGAGAGATTTGAACTCTCGCGCCAGTTACCCGACCTATACCCTTAGCAGGGGCACCTCTTCAGCCTCTTGAGTACTGCTCCAAAACGCTACTTCTTAATTTTATAATAGAATGCTTCGTTAGTCAACTAAAAAAAGGAGAATTATTCTCCCAGCGTAGCATTTTTTATTTTTTCTAAGTAATTATGCATGATTGTTAAATAGGTTTCGTTATTTTTTTTATCTTCATCGGATAAGGTTGTCATGGTGTTAATGGATACGACTTTTGCGTTATACTCTTTTTCTAGAGTATTGATTAAATCACTTTTCTTTTCGGTATCTTTTATAAAAATGGTTGTATAGTTGCCACTTTTAAAATTATTTTTAATATTATTTAAATTGATCGTTGATAAATTTTCTTCCTCTTCTAAAGAAATAATATGAAAACCATAATTTTCTAAATATTTAAACATATTCGAAGAAGTGACGATGGTATTTTTATTAACGCTTTTGGCATTGTTTGCTAAAGATCTTAATTCAGCATCCATAATAGATAAAGTTTCTTCTAAATCTTTATAATTGGCTTCAATTTCTTCATTGGTATATTTACTTTCGGTAAAATCTTCTAAGTTATTTTTTATTGTTGTGGCAAGCATTAAAAAGTAATTTGGAGATAGCCATAATTCTTCCATTCCATTATTAAATTTTAATCCATAAGCAACATCGATAACTTTTATTTTTCGATTTTTATTAATCAAATTTTTAGCAATGGTCAGTTCATTGGAAAGACCATTATATATAAAAATATCATTATTACTATATTCATTGATTTGTTTTTCAGTCAATGTATAAGAAGATATATCTGTTCCATCTGGATAAATACTGGTTAAGTTATTGGTATTATATATTTCACTTATTAAGTAATTGATTGGGTATACCGTCGTTAAAATATGCAAGCCATCGTTATTCTTAGTATCACAGGCACTCGTTGCCAGTAAGATCATGAATAGTAAAAGGAATGTTTTTATTTTTCTCATTTTTCTTCTCCTTTCGTGGGAATAGGATCATATCCATATTCTCCCTTGGGATGACATTTCATCAACCTTTTTATTCCTAATTTTGTTCCTTTTAGGACGCCAAAGCGATCAATTGCTTCAATCATATACTCACTACATGTAGGGGTAAATCGACATAATTTGTGAGAAGCAAAAGGGATCACTTGGTAGCATCTTATTAGAAAAATAAAAATCTTTTTCATCGGAACCACCAAGTTCATTTTACTACACTTTTTGTTTCTTGTAAAACAAGTTTTGTTCACAAATACTGCTTTACATGTTATAATACTTAAGAAAATCGATAAGGTGATACAAAATGATAGAAAAATTAGAAGCATATGCTATTCATATTCAAAATGAAAAACTTTTAGAGGAAGCTTTAACACATAGTTCTTATTCGAATGAACATGCTACTAAAAATTATGAACGATTAGAATTTTTAGGGGATGCGGTATTAGAATTAATTACTAGTGAATATTTCTATTTAAATACAGATTATGATGAAGGAAATATGAGTAAGATTCGGGCAAGTTATGTTTGCGAAGAAGCTTTATTTCATTATGCAAAAGATATTGAACTCGAAAAATATATTAAAGTGGGTCATGGTCAAGAAAAGAATATTAATAGTACGATTATAGCTGATGTGTTTGAAAGTTTACTTGCGGTCATTTATTTAGATTGTGGTTTTTTAACGGTTAAGAAATTTGTTTTAGATCTTATGTTACCTTATATTAAAAAACAAATTCAATTTATTCATGATTATAAGTCTTTATTGCAAGAAATGGTGCAAACCGATAAAAAAAGTTTGGCGTATGTTTTAACTCAAGAAAGTGGTCCAGCTCATAATAAAACATTTAAAGTTGAAGTTCGGATTAATGATATGGTTTACGGGCGAGGGATAGGACGCAGTAAAAAGGAAGCAGAGCAAAATGCTGCTAGGGATGCCTATCAAAAATGTGCAAGTAGCAAGTAAAGGAGTATAAAGATGTATTTAAAGGCAATTAAAGCAAATGGGTTTAAATCGTTTGCAGATAAAACCCATATTATACTGGATGATAATATTACCTGTATTGTTGGTCCAAACGGGAGTGGAAAAAGCAATATTGTCGATGCCGTACGTTGGGTGTTAGGAGAACAATCCGTAAAATCATTACGGGGAACGAACAATATGAGTGACATTATTTTTGCTGGATCCAAATCTCGAAATGGCGCTCCAAGAGCAGAAGTTTCCCTACTTTTTGATAATGCGGATCATTATTTAAATAGTGAATTTAAAGAAATCGAAGTAAAACGGGTTTTATATCAAAACGGGGAAGGGGAATATTTTATTAATAATTCTCGAGTTCGCTTAAAAGATATTACCGATTTATTTTTAGATAGTGGTGCGGGAATTGATTCTTTTAATATTATTAGCCAAGGAAGTATTGAATCAGTGGTAAATAGTAAACCAATAGATCGCCGAATTATTTTTGAAGAAGCCGCTGGAGTTTTAAAGTATAAAAAAAGAAAAGCAGAAAGTGTTCGAAAATTAGAAAAAACGAAAGAGAATATTAGTAAAGTTCAATTAATCATTAATGAACTGGAAACAACGCTTAGTCCTTTGAAAGAACAAAGTGAAAATGCCAAAAAATATTTAGATTTGAAAGAAAAATTAAAAAATATTGAAATTGCTTCTATTACACATGACATTGGGAATATCAATTTAGAATATGAAAAATTACAAGCAGAAGTTGCCGATTGTAATGAAACGTTAACTGTGATGGGTGCTTCCTCTAGTGATGAAGTGGCTAAATTGGAAACATTGAAATTAAAAAGTTTAAAATTGGACGAAAAAATCAATGAAGTCAATGCGAAATTATTAAAAGTTACCAGTCAATTTGTAAATTTACAAAATGAAAAATTACTGTATACGGAAAGAAAAAAATATGAAGTACAACAAAAGGATATGGATCAAAATATTGTTCTTTTAAAAGAAGAGATTTTAAAATTCGATCAAGATATTCAACGAATCAATAATGAAATCCAAACAGTAAATAAAGAAATGAAAAAAATAGATGATGATTTGCGTGAGTTGGATGAAAATATCTGTTATTTAAAGGTCAAGAAAAATGCTAGTTATAAAAAGTATCAAGACAATATGAAAGAGTTTTATGGATTAAATAGTCAAGAAGAAGTCTTGGAAAATGCGATTCTAAATGATGAAAAAATGCCTAATGCAGTGAAAAGTGTTTTGAATAATGATCGTATTAAAGGGGTAATTCAAACGATTGGAAAATTAATTGAAGTACCGGAAGAATATACGATGGCGATTGATACGGCCTTAGGGGCTAGTGCAAATTTTATTGTTGTTGAAGAGGAGGGTGTTGCGAAAAACGCGATTACGTATTTAAAAGAAAATCATTTAGGACGGGCGACTTTTTTACCATTAAATATTATTAAATCCAAACAAATTAATATGGAAGATCAAAAACTAGTGCGGGCAAGTCAAGGATTTATTGGAATAGCCAGTGATTTAGTTACTTATGATAAAAAGTATGAAAATATTATTCAAAATCAATTAGGAAATATTTTAGTGGTAGATACGATCGATTCTTTGAATCAAATTGGAAAAAAATTATCCTATAAATATCGGATTGTTAGTTTAGAAGGGGATATTCTGCATACGGGAGGATCCCTAACGGGAGGATATAAAAAAAATACCAATAGTCTTTTGCAAGATAAAAGAGAATTAGAACGGATCAGAAAAGAAAAAGAACGTTTAGAACAAGATTTGCAAAAATTCCAAAAGGAAAGTAAGGAATTTGAAGAAGAAGAGAGATTGTTACGCGAAAAAGAAGAACAAATGCATCGTACGCAAATTCAATTAAAAGAAGAAGTCAATGAAAAAGCAAAAACGGTAGAGTTTAAAAAACAAAAACAACTCGAATTAAATAAAGAATTAGATGGAACTCTTGCTTTAAAAGAAGGATGCATCGATGATAAATTAATGGTCTTATTACAAGAAGTAAATGAAGCAGAAACCTCTAAGCTGATTTTAGAGAAGAATTTAGAAGAAATGAAAAATGAAAAAAGTGATGTTCAAACAGAAATAGAACAATTAGAACATACTTATCGTGAAAAGAATGGTCAATATAATAAAATTCAAAATGATTTAAAAAATAAAGAAATTCAATTAGGAAAATTAGACATTCAGTTAGATACTTTATTAAAAACTTTAAATGAAACATATAATTTAACTTATGAAAAGGCCAAAAATACTTATATTTTAGATGGGGATAGTATAGAAGCACGTCAAAAGGTTAAAATGTTAAAAAATGATATAAGTAAATTAGGAGAAGTCAATGTTTTTGCTATTGAAGAATATGAACGAGTAAGTACTCGCTATACTTTTTTACAAAATCAAAAAGAAGATTTGGAACAAGCTAGTCTTAATTTAAAAAATGTAATTGAAGAAATGGATTCAATCATGATCGATAAATTTAAAACTACTTTTACTAAAATTAGTGAAGAATTTAAAGTTGTTTTTAAAAAATTATTTAAAGGTGGAAATGGATTATTAAAATTAACGGAACCAGAAAATATTTTAGAAACGGGGATTGAAATTATTGCTGAACCTCCTGGTAAAAAGTTGAATTCGATTGGACTTTTAAGTGGAGGAGAAAAAACATTGACGGCTATTTCACTTTTGTTTGCTGTTTTAAATGTAAAAACGGTACCTTTTTGTATTTTAGATGAAGTAGAAGCCGCTTTAGATGAAGCCAATGTCGATGCGTTTGGTAAATATTTACAAGAGCAAAAAGAAAATAGTCAATTTATTTTGATTACTCATAAAAAAAGAACGATGGAATATGCGGATACTTTATATGGAATTACAATGCAAGAATCAGGGGTTAGTAAAATCGTTAGTGTAAAATTAGAAAATATATAATATAGGGTGGGTAAATTTATGGATATTCAATTAATTGGAGCATTGGATTATAAGAAATTACAAACATTTTTAAAGGAGAAAAAGGTTGAAAATCAAGAAGAAATTATTCAATATATAAAAGATTTAGAAAAATTTGGAAGAGTACAAAAGGTCGTTTCTTCGGGACGTATTTCGAGATTTGCTGGCAATGTTTTTGATATTTTAAATATTACAGCAGAAAATACTTTAGAAGAAAATATCGCTTTTGCCGAGCGGGTTATTCATCTTGGCCATACTTCGATTACAGATCATGATTATTTGTTTTTTGCTATTAAAGATGTAAGTCCAGTGGTAGAACAAACGATTATTGCTGAGAGATTTTCGAGTTTTACAATCAAGTCAAGAAGATTAGTTGATTTTTCTCATGTCGGTTTTTATACGCCTGATTTTCATGATCAACAAGGGAAGTTATTACAAAATAATGAAGAAGTGAAAAGAATTTATCAAAATTATATGAATACTTTATTTGAGCAATATAATAAACTTGTTTCTCTTGGCATTCCTATTGAAGATGCACGGTTTGTTTTACCATATTCTTACCATTCAAATATATTTATGGGAGTGGATGCTCATACTCTCATGGAAATGATTATTAAATATACCAAAACTCATTTAAGTAAAATTCAAGAAATTCGAGTGTTTGGTGAAAAGTTATTAGCTATTGCTCAAGAGAATTGTCCTTATATTCTAAAAGAAATTGAAAAACAATCTTCAAAAGAAACCGATGAAATCGATGATATGTTCAAAGATTTAGCTATTCCTTCTTATTCTGTTTTAGATAGAGTAAAATTATTAAATTACTCTAAAGAAGTTGATGAGACTATTTTAGTTTCGGCGATTATGCGTCGTTATCAAACAACTCGAGAGATCGCTTTACAAATTTTACAACAAGGTATTTCTAAAAATCCTACTTTTAAAGAAGATTTAATGAAGAAAATTGTTTTTGAAGGGGATCAATTAGAATTAACGCAAGTGAATTTCCAATATCAAATTCCTATTTCTTTTGCCATTCTTACTCATTTGACAAGGCATCGAACGCAAGATATTTTAATTCCATCATTTGCTCCAAACATTGATTTGGCTCAGTATAAGATTCCTCCAACAATAAAGAAAAATGATCTTATTTTGGATTTTTATACAGAAATCTATAAGAAAAATAGGGAAATGTATACGTATTTTAAATATGAACTCGGTATCCGAGAGGAAGATTTAGTTTATTTTACTTTATCAGGTAATATGGTAAATGTTTTAACCAATATGGATGGAAAAACTTTGGAACATATTTTGAAGTTACGAGAATGTAATCGAGCTCAATGGGAAACGAATGAAATGGCTCATGCAATGCATAAAGAGTTGAATCAGTTAAAAGATGCCCAAATATTTTCGAGTTTATTAGGAGCTTCTTGTGATACATTGGGAAAATGTTTGGAAGGAAAACAATCTTGTGGCAAATTATTACAATTAAAAAAGAAAACTGCTCGTTAAAAGCAGTTTTTATATTTCACGCATGTTTTCTTGATTTTTATAGGGATCTTTAGGATCTATCTTGTCGGTAAATAGAATACCATTTAAATGATCGATTTCATGTTGGAAAGCCACGGATAAATCTTCGCGGACACGAATGGTATAGGTATTACCATCTATGTCTTGGGCTTCGACAGTTACTCGGGCATATCTAGGAACAATTCCTTCTGTTTCTCGATTAATACTTAAACAACCTTCGCCTTCGCCGACATAAATTAATTCTTCACTATTACTAATTATTTTAGGATTTATGACAATATAATTTTGAAATTTTCCTTCTTCTACTTCATCGACAATGACAAAAATTCTTTTGGCGATTCCTAGTTGAATGTAAGCAAGACCCATACCAGCTCGTAAATCATATTTTTCTCGTAATTCTTCAATTTGACTTATTTTTAAATAATCAAGCATATCTTGAATTCTTTTTTTGTCTTCCTCTTCTAGGGGAAATGTTACTTCTTTACTGATTAGGCGAAGGCGTTTATCTTTTTCATCTAAGATAGTAAGTTCAGGTAAATTCATAGTAAAATCCCTTTCTTTCGACAATTAATTTACCACAAAAACCAAAAAAAAGGAAGTGAAAACTTCCTAGTTGTTATAATTGTTGCCCCAATTCCATCCAGCACCAATAATGATAACTAGAAGAATAAATAGGACAATCCATATAGCAGCACCTATACCATATCCTGACGTGTATCCAGCATATCCGGTATTTCCACAACAAGGAGCGGCATATCCACCACCATAACCAGCGTTATAGTAGCCATTGTTTCCGTAATAATACATATATTATACCTCCTTTATGTATCTACTATAGTGTATTAAATGTACAAAAATTTGCTACTTTTAAATACCTAAAAATTTCTTTTTTACATATCTTTTTATTTTGGTTAGGTATATTTTTAAATTTATGATATGATTATACTAGGTGAAAATATGAAAAAGATACTAAAATATTGTGATAAACCATTACTTTTTATGATGATTTTATATTCTATTTTAGGATTAATTATTATTTTTAGTGCTTCGAGTGTTTCCGCAGTATTACGTTATAAAGTAGCTTCTTCTTATTTTTTTATTCGACAATTAATCTTTGTTTTATTATCCTTTTTTGTTGGTTTTTATGTTATTCTACGTATTCCTACATCAAAATATAAAATTTTAACCCCCTTATTAGTTACAGGTATTTTAGCTTCTTTAGTGGGTTTGTTCTTTTATGGTGTTATTTCTAATAATGCTCAAAGTTGGTATCGAATTGGTTTTTTTAATTTACAACCCGCCGAGTTTGCTAAATCTGTTTTAATTATTTATATGGCTGTGTTTTATCAACGAAGTTTAAAAAAGAAGAATGTTAGTTTATATTATAATTTGATTCCTTTAGCTATTGCATTAATTATTTTTATTTTAGTAGCTATGCAACCAGATTTAGGGGGCGCCCTTATTATTGCCGGAATTGCTTTTTTGATTTTTTTAATCATCCCCATGGAAAGACAAAATCAGTTAAAGCTTTTTAAAACTTTGGGAATTGCTGGAATTGTTTTGGTTTTCGCTTTATTATATAGTGGAAAAGATTTCTTAAATTCGCGGCAATTGAGTCGTTTGCAATTTCAAAATCCTTGTTCAAGGTATACAGAAGATACAGGGTATCAAGTATGTAATGGTTTTATTGCCATTCATAATGGAGGATTGTTTGGCGTTGGTTTAGGAAATTCGACCCAAAAATATTTGTATTTACCAGAAGCCCATACGGATTTTATTTTTCCTATTTTAGTGGAGGAATTGGGAGCGATCGCTGGAGTTTGTGTTTTAATTGGCTATGTTTATATATTGTATCGAATTTTAAAAATTGGTAATGCGGCCAAAGGAAATATTCGAAATATGATTTTGTGTTATGGTACCTTTGCTCTTATTTTATTACATTTACTGGTTAATTTAATGGGTGTATTAGCTTTAATTCCTTTAACAGGTGTTCCGATTCCTTTCTTAACCTATGGAGGAAGTTTTACCATTAATTTAATTTTAATGTTATTTATTGTTCAAAGAGTTGCCTATGAGAATTATGAAAAAAGAGTAAAAAAAGAACTTGAATTTTAAAATGATTTCAAATATCCAGTTGAAATCATTTTTTTTAAAGGAAATTTTAAATTTAGCGGGTATATAAAGAATGGGAGGTGAAAAAATGAAATCTATAAAAAATTGGCTTACAAATATCTATCTTTTGTATGGGGTGATTCTTTTTTTACTTTTATTAAATATTGGGTGTGGCTTTTTAATTTTTAAGAAGCAAACGGTAAAAAATGTCGAAACAGAAGATATTCTTGCTGTAGAAGAGATCGAGCAAGAAGAAGAGCCCCAACAAGAAAAAAATATTTTGCATGTCGATATTAAAGGGTATGTGAAAAATCCAGGTGTCTATGAAGTGGAAGAAGGCGCTCGTATTAATGATGTGATTCGATTAGCGGGTGGATTGAAAAAAGACGGAACGACCGAAAATATTAATTTAAGTAAAAAAATTATTGATGAAGCAATGATTGTTATTTCTTCGAAAGCGGATTTAAAAAAAGCCACTTCTTGTCCAACAGAAGCGACGAGTAAACAAAATAGTACGGTTGAAAACAATGAAACAAGTTTTGGTGTAGATACCCCAAGTGTTACAGAAGTAGCACCAACGACTTCGCCACAAAATACGAAAATTTCTCTTAATACTGCCACAAAAGAAGAACTTATGACCTTATCGGGGATCGGTGAAAAAACAGCGGAAAAAATTATTGAATATCGTACCAATGAAAAATTTGTAACCATTGAAGATATTAAAAAAGTAAGTGGAATAGGGGATGCCCTTTTTGAAAAGATTAAAGATTTTATTACAATCTAATCTTTTTTATATTGTTCTATTTTTTTTCGTCCTTACTTTTGTTTTTATCAAAACCAAAACCTGCACCTATGCTACAAAATTTACAGAGGCCGATTCAGTCATACTCGCTCAAGTTCAATCATTTAAGATTGATGGGGATAAATTATCGCTCTATTTAAAAGAAAGAGAAACTTTTGTCGCTACCTATTATTTTAAAACGAAAGAAGAAAAAGAAGAGTTTTCCAAAAATTTATATATTGGAAGCACGGTGAAAGTGGAAGGAAACGCACAAGAAGTAGCTAATAATTCAATTCCTAATACCTTTAATTATAAAAAATATTTAGAACATAAAAAAATCTATTTTTCTTTTTTGATCCAAAAAATAGAAATAGAGCAGGAGACGTTATCTTTCTATAATAAAATCAAACAATGGGTGCAAAAAAGAATTCGAAAATTAGATAATAATCCTTATTTACAAGCTTTTATTTTAGGAGATAAAAGCTTGATGGAATTTGATGTACAACAAAAGATCCAAACCAATGGAGTGAGTCATTTATTTGCTTTATCCGGAATGCATGTTTCCTTTTTTGTTTTGTTGTTAGACAAACTATTAAAAAAATGGTCGAAAAGAAAATGGTTTATTTATTTGTTTTTAACTTTTTATCTATTTTTAACCAGTTTTCCGGTCTCTTTTGTAAGAGCAATTCTCTTAATGCTTTTTTTAGATATTAATCATAAATTTTCCTTCGGCCTTTCCAGTATAAAAATTTTATTTTTAATTGCAGCTCTTTTACTCTTTATAAATCCCTTTTTTATTTATGATTTAGGATTTTTATATTCTTTTATTGTAACTTTTTCCTTGCTTTATGCTCATAAAATATTGGAAGGGAAAGGAAAAATCAAACAACTCTTTTTAATTAGTTGTATTTCTTTTTTATTCAGTCTTCCAATTAGTATTTATAGCAATTATGAAATCAATCTTTTCTCCATTATAAATAATATTTTCTTTGTCCCTTATGTCAGTATGATTTTATTTCCTTTTAGTATCTTGACTTTTTTTATTCCACCTTGTCTATCCATTTTTTCTTTTTTACTTTTTCTATTAGAAAAAGTAAATGATCTAGCCAGTCACTTTTCTTTCTTTTTAGTCATTGGCAAAATTTCTTTTTTCGAAATTGGAATCTATTATTCTTTGCTTTTATTATTTATCCAAACTTCTTCCAAAAAAATTCTTTGTATTCTTTTGTTCTTTGTTTTCCTTCTTTATAATAAAAAATATTTTGATGCTTCTTTTTATGTGTATTTTTTTGATGTTGGTCAAGGAGATTCAATTCTTTTAACGACTCCTAGAAAAAAGAAGGCTCTTTTAATAGATACGGGAGGAACGATTCGTTCCCAAAAAGAAGACTGGCAAATGCGGTCTCATGAATATCATCTTTCTTCTACGATTATTACATTCTTAAAAAGCCAACAAATTCGAGAACTTGATACTTTATTACTTACTCATGGTGATTATGATCATATGGGAGAATCTTTTTATTTAATCAATCATTTTCCGATAAAAAAAGTAATCTTTAATATAAATGAATATAATGACTTAGAAAAAAAATTCATCGAACAATTAAAAAATAAAAATATTTTCTTTACTAAAAATAAAGGAACTTTAAAGATTGAAGACTATACATTTTATTTTTTAAATACTCAACAGTATACTAATGAAAATGATAATAGTAATGTGGTCTATACGAAGCTATTTACGTATTCCTTTCTTTTTATGGGGGATGCTGGTATAGCCAAAGAAAAAGATCTTTTAGAAAAATATAATTTAAAAGATATTGATTTTTTTAAAGTGGGACATCATGGGTCAAATACAAGCAGTAGTGAAGCATTTATAAGTGCTATTCAACCGAAATATAGTTTTATTAGTGTTGGTAAAAACAATCGCTATGGTCACCCGAAAAAAGAAGTACTACATACTTTAGCTTCTTCGAAAATCTATCGAACGGATATAGATGGAACGATTGAAATAAAGTTTAACCAAAAGGGGTATACGATAAAAACCTATCCTTCTTAAGAAGCACATTTTTTTCTTTTACATAAAATATAGTACACTAATTAGTGTTTAGATAGATGAAAGAGAGTTTTCTCTTTCGTTTTGTTTTGATATAATAAAACAAAAGGAAGAGGGTACTATGTATTTAATTTATAGCGACAGTTTTTGGCTTATGAAAGAAGAAATAAATAAAATTACTGGTACAAATACAAATGTTGTTACTCTAGATTTAGCCACACTCTCTTTAGAAGAGGTTTTAAACGAAGCTTCTTATGTTTCTATGTTTCCCGAAAAAAAATATATTATTGTTAAAAATGTTTCTCTTTTTGGGACCAAAAAAGTAGATGAAAAAGAGTTAGAGCGTTTCTACGAGTATATGGAACATCCGAGTGAAATGGCCGTTTTACTATTTACTACTTATGAAAAGATTGATTTACGTAAAAAAATTACCAAAACCTTTAAAGAAAAATACACTATTATTTCAGTAGCTAATTTATCAACTGATGAATTATTTAAAAAGATGAATCAATGGATCAAAAAAAATAAATATACGATTTCTACGGAATCTTTACAATATATCATGCGAAGTTGTCGAAATAATTATGATTTAATTTATAATGAAATTAATAAAATCTTTTTATATTATCAAAATCCTCAAGAAATAAAAGAGGAAGATATTAAGGAAATTGTTTCCCGTTTTATGGAAGACAATAACTTTCGCTTTGTAGAGGCGGTCATAGAAAAAAAATATAAAACAGCTTTACATATATTAGAAGATTTATATGCTCTAAAAGTAGATCCGATTGCTTTATTACTTTTACTCGCCCGAGAATATCGTCTTATGTATAGCGTCCTTATTTTAATGGAAAATGGGTATCCAAAAGTAAAGATATGTAAAGAATTAAACTTAGCCGACTGGCAAGTAGATAAATTAAATCGCCATAGTTTTAAATATACTAAAGATCAATTAGCTGCTTATATAAAAAAATTAAGTGAAATTGATTATAAAATAAAAAAAGGCGATCAAGATAAATTTATGGCTCTTAAAAGCTTTTTAATCTTTTTAGAAGACTAAGACTCTTTTTTTCGAAAACAAGCTCTTGCAATATAAAACACATCTGTTGTATAATAAAAATACAATAGAATAGTTGTTATGAAAGTAAGGAAATTCGTAATAATTTGACAGAAAACTTTCCATACTAATAACAAACATTTTGGAGGAGTTTTATGACAAAAGAAAAAAAGAAAACAATAATTATAGGAATCAGTCATATAGTTGCCATAATCGTAGTTATAGGAGTCAGTTATGCTTATTGGACTTCCCAAGCAAGCCAAAAAACAATCAATAGATTAAATACAAATTGCTTAGAAGTAAATATCGAGGATGAAGCAAACAATATCTCTTTATTAAAAGAATTCCCTATAACCGATAAAGAAGCAGAATCCTTGACCCCCTTTACTTTTAAAATACATAATACATGTAATGTTGATGCTACGTATAGTGTTCAATTAGAAGTAAAAGATGAAGCAAATGTCTTAAGTGATGAATATATAGCCCTTTCTTATAATGGAAATGATAAAGAACTGTTAAATAAATATACTACTGTGGCTCCTACAGTAAAAGAAGCAGATTTTACAGCAAACAAAGCTTATCAAATAACTACAGGAACGATTAAAGCTAATGAAAAAAAAGATTTTTCTTTAAAACTATGGGTAGATGAAAGTGTAGATATCAATGATGATGCTATGAATAAGAATTTCACTAGTAAAGTAACTGTAACTTCTGAAAATATCCATTATGCTTATTATAAAGAGGATCTATTAAATGGAGCAGATCCAGTTTTAGGAGAAAACTTAATCCCTGTAATTATAGATAATAGTAATGGAAACGTTGTTGTAAAAAGAGCTGATTTAGAAAAAAAGTGGTATGAATACGGAAAACAAGAATGGGCAAATGCTGTTATATTAACAAAAGGAACTCCAGAACCAGATGTGGGAGCAGTAATAGATGAAAATAACATAGAAAGTTATTTTGTATGGATCCCAAGATATAAATATAAAATATGGGATGAAGGTAATTATAGTGAACCTATAGAAAAGCAATTTGAAGATATTCAAAATATTCCAAGCAAAGTTCAACCAATTGAAATACAATTTGAAACAACCAATGATGTAGCATCAACAGGAAGTACCAAAGAAAGTTGGCTAACTCATCCAGCCTTTACAGCATTTGGAGTCAATGGAATATGGGTAGGTAAATTTGAATCAGGATATAAAGATGCAGATTCAACAGAAGCTGCTCAACAAAATACAAACGAATCCACAAATTTACAAATCAAGCCAAATGTCTATAGTTGGAGAGGTATACAAACAGCCAATGCTCATTTAGTAAGTTATAATTATCAAAGAGGTTTAGATAGTCATCTAATGAAGAATACAGAATGGGGAGCAGTAGCTTATCTAACCAATTCAATTTATGGAAGATGCAAAGATAATCAATGTAATGAAGTAAGAACAAATAATACAAGTGATTTCAAAACTGGATATGCGGCAGTAAATTCTCCTACTTTACTTTATGATTCTTCAGCAACAAGTAAATCATGTAAAGAAAATGCCAATGCTTGTAATGAATTTGGAGCTTCTACAGAAAGTGAAATTACGCAGCCATGGAATACAGATACAGGAATGCTTGCAAGTACTACAGGAAATATTAGTGGTATCTATGATATGAGTGGAGGAGCACATGATCGTGTAATGGGTGTGTTAGCCGATGAGCAAGGGAATCCCATGAGTGGTGCAACAACTTCTGCTAATTCAGGCTTCAGTGGCAAAAACTATGATGGAACTATAACATCAGGAATCGATTTTCCAGATAAAAAATATTATGATGTATATAAATTAACTAATGGTTATATGAAGTATAAATTTGGTGATGCTACTAAAGAATTGGGGCCATTTTATAAAATAAATTATACATATAATAATAATCATAATGCAAATAGATTGGTAAGTAGTTGGTATGTTGATGATGCTATTCTTAATCATAATACTATAGGTAATATATGGATTTTAAGAGGTGGAGCCACAACTATTGGATTGAGTACGGGAATTTTCGATTTCTCTGATCGAAATGGCGATGCTACTACAAATGATTCTTTCCGTGTTGTTCTAGCACCATAAAAATAATCTAGTCAAATGAAGAAAATGAGTGTATAATTTATAATAGGTGAGGTATATGTTTACGGATACTTCTTTTAAAAAATATGCTATTGATGAAAATAATCAATCGGTTGGAAAGCTAGAAGTAAATTTAGATATTATACGTTCGGAGGATTTTATTCGCCCATTTGTTCGTAGTAGTGATACTAAGGAGATTACGAAGTTTGGGAATCGTGATTATAATCTTCTGGATCAATATATTATTCGTTCTTTAAATAATTATTATAATCGATTGATGAATGTAAGTGAGGATGAACGTTATACTATGTTAAATACGTATCGGCATTTGTATCAAATGTGGCGAGAGTTACATAATTATAAAATTAGTAAAAATATTGTAGAAATGGATAAGATGTATGATTTATTTTCGTATGAATTATATATTTTGGGGTATATAAATTAAAAAAAGTAAATTTGTTTTTACTTTTTTTTCATGCTAAAATATTTGAGGAAGTGAGATTCATGAATTATATCAAAGGGAAAATACGAAATACTATTTATAAGAATGATAATGGTTTTTTTGTAGGGACTTTTCGTGTTAAAGAAACGAATGAAGAATTCATGAAAGAATATGTAACGAAAACGATTACCATTACAGGGATGATTATTGATCCGAATGAGGAAGAAACTTATTTGTTATATGGGGAATATATTAAGCATGAACGTTTTGGTTTTCAATATAAGTTTAATAGTTATGAAAAGGAAAAACCTTCGAGTATTGATGCGGTGATTGAGTTTTTATCGAGTCCTTTAATTAAAGGATGTGGGGAGAAAACAGCTCGTAAAATTGGAGAATGTTTAGGGGAGAATGCGATTGATTTAATTAAAGAAAATAAAAATAATTTGTTTTTGGTTCCTAATATGACAGAAAAAAAAGCAAATACGATCTATGCTGCGATTATTAGTCATTCTTCTAATGATGATTTAATTATAGAATTAAAAAATTATGGGTTTTCCATCGGAGAATCGACGAAATTAATTAATAAGTTTAGAGAAAAGACAGGAATTTATTTACATGAAAATTTGTATTATTTTAAAAAAATGATTGATTTTAATAAACTGGATTTTATTTATACGAAGAATTTTGATCCGGAAAGTAAAGTAAGAAAAAAGGAATGTATTTTGGAGGCGATGCGACGTATTTCTGATACAACGGGGGATATTTATTATTTTAAAGAAGAAGTTTATTCAGCTTTAAAAAGTTATTTTAAATTAATTATTGATGATACTGAGTATGAGGATTTATTAGCGGAATTAAAAACGGATGCTTGGATTGTGATTGATAATAACCGATATTATTTAAAAGAAAATTATGAAATGGAACATGATATTGCTCATCAATTAAAAGAGATCAATGATTTACCGAATAAGGAAATTGAACAGTTTGATGATCGGATTTTGGCGTTAGAAAAAAGTTTAGGGGTTTCTTATAATTTAGAACAAAAAAGGGCGATTAAAAATGCTTTAGAGAATCGTATTTCTATTATTTCAGGAGGACCAGGAACCGGAAAAACGACGATTATTCAAGCAATAACAAAACTTTATATTGAATATTATAAGTTGTCTCCTATTGAAGTGTTAGCGAGTATCGCTCTTTTAGCTCCAACCGGACGGGCGAGTAAAAAGCTGGCTGAAGCGACTCACTTACCGGCGATGACGATTCATCGATATTTAAAATGGAATAAAGATACCAATGATTTTGCCATCAATGAAACGAATAAAAATAATCATACATTAATTATTGTTGATGAAGTTAGTATGATTGATACTTATATTTTTGATTCTCTATTAAAAGGAATTTATAAGAATATTCAACTTATTTTGGTTGGAGATACTTTTCAATTGCCCAGTGTAGGAGCGGGTTTGATTTTAAATGATTTGGTGGAATCGAATTTATTTTCGTATACTTCTTTAGAACATATTTATCGTCAAAGTAATAATTCTTATATTGCTTATTTGGCGAAAGAAATTAAAGATCATACGTTAAGTAAGAATTTTACGGAGAAAAAGGATGATTATAATTTTTTCTTAGCAGAGAGTCGGGAAATTACGAAAATTATTAAAGAAATTTGTAAAAAGAGTATTCAAAAAGGTTTGAAAGCGGATGATATTCAAATTCTGGCTCCGATGTATAAGGGAGAAAATGGTATAGATAATTTAAATTTACATTTGCAAGAGATCTTTAATCCACCGAATGATGATTTGAAGGAAATGGTTGTTGGTGATGTCGTTTATCGGGAAAAGGATAAAGTATTACAACTGATTAATAATCCGGAATGTAATGTTTATAATGGCGATATTGGGTATATTTATAAGATTGAGACGAAATATATGCCTCGTAAAAAAGAGGTCATGACGATTGATTTTGATGGCAATTATGTTGTGTATGCCAAAGAAGATTTATATATGATTAAGCATGCCTATGCCATTACGATTCATAAGAGTCAAGGAAGTGAATTTCCTCATGTGATTATGCCAATTAGTAAAAATTATTATAAAATGCTTTATAATAAACTTATTTATACGGGTGTCTCACGTGCTAAAAAAAGTTTGGTTTTAGTGGGAGAGAAGAATGCTTTTTTGATGGCGATGAATAATAATTATAGTAGTAATCGAAAAACTTCGTTAAAAGAAATATTAGTGAATAATCTTTAGAATACCGTCCATACTAAGGGTAAGGATGTGATTAATTTGAAAAAAATGCTTATCGGAGCTTGTATGGGTATGGCCAGTGGAGCTGGTTTAACAGCATATTTAATGATGAATAAAAAAACGAAAAGAAATGCTGATAAACTTTTAAATAACATGATGGATGAAGCAAATCAAATGTTAGAAAAAAATAATTAAGAGGAATGGATGCCATAAAATCCGTTCTTTTTTTTATCCTTTCTGGACTTTGGTTTTACTATTTGATAAAATCATTTTAGATGGAGTGACAAAATGAAACGTAGTGAAATAGATAAAGAAAAGTTAAGTCCAGGGATGCGACAATACTATGAAATTAAAGAACAATATCCAGAGGAGTTGTTATTTTTTCGCTTGGGTGATTTTTATGAGCTCTTTTTTGAAGATGGAGAAATTGCTTCGCGGGAGTTAGAATTAACGTTAACGGGTAAAAATGCGGGATTAGAGGAGCGAGTTCCCATGTGTGGCGTTCCTTTTCATTCGGTACAACCTTATATTGAAAAACTAGTCAATAAAGGGTATAAAGTAGCCATTTGTGAGCAATTAGAAGATCCTAAATCGACCAAAGGAA
This sequence comes from uncultured Bacilli bacterium, assembly GCA_947591455.1. GTDB lineage: Bacteria > Bacillota_I > Bacilli_A > RF39 > UBA660 > MGBC108787. The sequence continues at coordinate 20,386 of CANQDC010000005.1, forward strand.
TGGTAAAAAGAGGTGTTACGCAAGTAATCAGTAAAGGAACAATTGTCGATTTTGAACTATTAAATGAACATGATCATAATTATATTGCCAGTGTTTTAGATTTTTCTTACATTTATGTTTTGTGTTATGTAGATATTTCTACAGGTAGTTTAGCCATTATGAATATTGAACATAAAAAAGAAAAATTATTAAATGAAATTTTAAATTTAAAAATAAAAGAAGTGGTTTTAAAAAATAATGAGGATACCGAACTCATTGGTGTATTAAAAGGACATTATGGGATTGAAGTTTCGATCTGTGATCAAGTTTTGGAAGATGGCCAAAATGAAATTATTGATCGGGTAGAAGATATTCGTTTTAAAGAAGGAATTAAACATATCTTTTATTATTTAATTGTCAAAGAATTAAAAGATGTTAGTCATATCAAAGATGTTACCATCGTTCATAAAGAAGATTATTTGGATATGGATGTGCATACCATTCGAAATTTGGAATTAGTTGAAACTTTACGTTTAAAAGAAAGAACGTATTCGCTAATTTGGTTGTTGGATAAAACGAAAACTTCGATGGGAAGTCGAAAATTAAAAGAATATTTGATGCATCCTTTAAAAGATATAGAAAGTATTAATGAGCGGTATGATAAAATTGCTAAATTGAATGATGAATTTATTTTAAAGGACGAATTAAGAGAAAATTTATATGAAATTTATGATATTGAACGCTTGTGTGGGAAAGTTGCGTGTGGGTCTTTAAATGCTCGAGATTTATTACAATTAAAAGCCAGTTTGAAAGTTTTGCCCAATATTCAAAGAATTGTCAAAGAGTTAGGTTTTTCTTATCCAATTTCTTTACATGAATCGATTTATACTTTACTAGATGAGGCCATTTATGAAAATCCGCCCGTTACTTTAAAAGAAGGATTTTTGATTAAAGAAGGATATAATGAAGAATTGGATGAATTAAAGAAAATTCGTAGTGGTGGGAAATCTTTTATTGCGGATTTTGAAAATAAAATTAAAACGGAAACGGGTATTAAAAATTTAAAAGTAGGATATAATCGGGTTTTTGGGTATTATATTGAAGTATCGAAAATTCAAGCGCGTGAGATACCAGAGAGTCTTAATTGGGAACGCAGGCAAACACTTACGAATTGTGAACGGTTTATTTCGCCTGAATTGAAAGAAAAAGAAGCCTTGATTTTAAATGCCGAAGAAAAGATTATTGAATTAGAATATAATTTGTTTGTGGAAATAAAAGAAATTGTCAAAAAAGAATTAATTGCTTTAAAAGATACTGCAGAAATTATTAGTGAGTTAGATGTGTTAGCTGCTCTTTCGGTATGTAGTGAAGAATACCATTTCGTCAGACCTACATTAAATAAAGATCATATTATTTCCATTAAGGATGGCTTTCATCCAGTTATTGAACATGTTAGTAATCATACTTATGTTAAAAATGATTGTACTATGAACAGTGATATTTCTACTCTTTTAATTACAGGTCCTAATATGAGTGGAAAATCTACTTATATGCGCCAATTGGCTATTATTATCATTATGGCTCAAATGGGATCATTTGTCCCAGCAGCCAGTGCGAATTTGCCTATTATTGATAAAATTTTTACGCGTATTGGAGCGAGTGATGATTTAGTGAGTGGGGAATCTACCTTTATGGTGGAAATGAATGAGGCCAGAAATGCGATTTTGAATGCGACTGAAGATAGTTTAATTTTATTTGATGAATTAGGAAGAGGAACCGCTACTTATGATGGTATGAGTCTAGCGCAAGCCATTTTGGAATATGTAAATAAAAATATTCAATGTAAAACTTTATTTTCGACGCATTATCATGAGTTAACCCATTTATCAGAGACAATGGCTAGTATTCAAAATATTCATGTCGCGGCCAAAGAAGAAAATGGATCCATTACTTTTTTACATAAAGTGAAAAATGGTGCGATCGATAAAAGTTATGGAATTCATGTAGCTAAGTTGGCTGGAATGCCTGAAGAATTAACCAAAAGAGCCAGTGAGATATTAGCCAAATATGAAAATAAAAAACCAACGATGGAACAAGAAGAAACGGTGCAATTAACGATGAGTTTTGAGGAACCGAAGAAAGAGATTCAGGCAATTGAACAAAAATTAAATGAAATCGATCCCTTAAATATGACACCGATCGAAGCCATGAATCAACTTTATGAATTAAAACAAATGATTAAATGTAAATAATGTGTATAATTTTAATTCAAGTGGAATAATTTTATTTAAAAAGAGTATAATAGCAACAAAAAAGGAGAGAATAGTATGGAAAAAATAAATTTAGTTGAAGCGATTTCTTATGTTACAGGAAATAATCGAAATTTTACAATGGATCAAAGAATTTTAAAATATTTTATTGAAAAAGATTTAACTGAAATTTTTGGAGATGAAAAACCATATTTAGATGAGACCATTAACTGTGAAATTAGAGAAAATACGCATACAAATATGAAAATAAATATTCAAGGATGTGAATATATCTTAGAGTATAAAGATGGCGTTTTGTCTTTGAAGAGCGATCAAGCACCGAATCGTTTTAAAATTTGTGAAAAAAATGGGGTCATGAGTAATCAAGTCGTAAGTACTAAAGAAGATACTATTGTTTTAGAAACTCAAAATGTAAGTTTAGGAAAATTAGAATTTTATGATTATCAAAAGTCAGTTACGAATCGTGATGGTTATCGGGTTGAATATCCATACTATCGTTTAAAAGCGGCGCAAATTAAATTAAATGGAAAAGCTTATTTTGAATTATATAATTTATCTAATCCTACAAAAGAATATAATTCTGTGTTACAAAAAATCGTTAATTCCTTAAAACAAGGAAATTTATATACAGTAAACATTGGGAATGAAATCGATGCAATTAATTATTTAGATCAAATTTATGAAATTTTAGAAAATCAAACCCAAGAGAAAGAAGTAATCCGAAAATAATAAACCTGTTTCACTAGGTTTTTTTTTGGCATCATGTTATAATGAAGATGGTGATTTTATGACTTTAAAAAGAAGTGACTTAAGAGAAAAAGCAATGGTGATTTTATATCAATATGATATCATGAAGCAAAGTGATATAAAAATCAATGTAGATGATTTAATTCAACAAAATATGGAGATTGAAAACGAGTTTGTAAAAGATATTGTCTATGGAGTACTTACGCATCAAAATGAAATTGATGCGTTAGGAAATAAATATATAAAAGATTGGACGATTGATCGTTTGGATAAAACGGGAGCCAACATTCTAAGAATGGCCATTTTTGAATTAAAGTATACAGAAACACCAGAAGTTGTCGTGATTAATGAAGCCATTGAATTATCTAAAAAATATAGCGATGATGCTGTTCGTAAAATGATTAATGCGGTTTTAGATAAAATTATTAGAGAATAAGCTTTTTACGGATGAAAGAAGGTGTTTTAGGAATTTTGAATCAACAAACGGATGAAAAATATTTGAAAATAAGTGATTTAAATAATTACATTAAAGCCATGTTTGATGAAAATCAATTTTTGAAAAAAATTTATTTAAAAGGGGAAATCTCTAATTTTAAAAATCATACGCGGGGACATCTTTATTTTACGTTAAAAGATGATACGTCAAGAATTAGTGCGGTGATGTTTTATAATAATGCTTTATCTTTAGATTTTCAGCCGGAAGATGGCATGAATGTGTTAGTAGAAGGAAGAATTTCTTGCTATCCAGCCCAAGGAACCTATCAAATATATGTGGAAAAAATGAGTAAAGATGGGTTAGGGAATTTATATATCGAATATGAAAAACTAAAGAAAAAATTGGCTTTAGAAGGGTTATTTGATGAAAAATATAAAAAGCCGATTCCTAAATATCCGAAAAAGATTGGAATTATTACGGCGAGTACCGGAGCTGCGATTCGCGATATATTAAGTACGATCAAAAGAAGATATCCAATTTGTCAAACGATTTTATTTCCTTCCTTGGTACAAGGGGCTTATGCCGCACCGGAAATTGTTAAACAAATTAATAAAGCCAATGAATATGATTTAGACTTGTTGATTTGTGGCCGTGGTGGCGGATCAATAGAAGATTTATGGGCCTTTAATGAAGAAAGTGTTGCAAGAGCTATATTTGCAAGCAAAATACCAATCATTAGTGCTGTTGGACATGAAGTAGATTTTACGATTGCTGATTTTGTTGCAGATTTACGAGCTCCTACACCAACGGGAGCGGCTGAGATGGCTGTTCCAACAAGAGTGGATGTTTTAAATCTTATTGCTGAAAAAAAGGTTCGTTTACAGGCAAGTATTCAAAATGAAGTAAAGAAAAAAATGGTTCAAGTAAACAATATTGCCAATCGTTTTGTTTTAAAAAATCCTATGTCTTTATATGAAATAAAAGAACAAAAATTGGATAATTTGATTACACAACTGCTTCAATCGATAAAAAATACGGTAGAAATAAAAAAAGGAAAGCTCACTTTATTAGAATCGAGTTTTGTTTTAAAAAATCCTTTGGCTATGTATGAACAGAAAAAACAAAATTTAGCTAATATGAATTTGAAAATGAATAATAAAATGAAAGAAATTTTAAAAGCGGCTTTTCATAAACAAGAATTGTATACGAATACCTTAAAATTATTAAATCCTTTAAATATATTAAATAAAGGATATAGTTTAGTAGAATGTGATGGAAAAATTATTAAAAGTAGTCAAGAAGTTTCTATTCAGGATGAAATCATAATTAAAATGAGTGAAGGTAGCCTATTGGCTACGGTAAAGGAGAAAGACATATGGAAAAAGAATTAAAATTTGAAGAGGCTTTAGAAAAAGTAGAAGCGATCGTAAAGGAATTAGAAAGTGGAAATACCCCTTTAGATCAAGCTATCGAAAAGTATACCGCAGCTATGAAGTTGGTTAAGTTTTGTAATGATAAATTGAATGATGCTACCGAGCATGTAAATAAAATTTTAAATGAAAATGGCGAATTGGTTGATTTTGAAATAGAGGAGTAGGTGAAATTTATGGCCCAATTAGTAAAAGATATTGTTTCTCGTGATGTGGACTTTGGTGCCTGGTATACATCGGTTATTAAAAAGGCGGATTTGGTTGATTATTCTACTACCAAAGGAAGTATGATTATTAGGCCGTATGGGTATGCCATATGGGAAAAAATGGTGGCGGTTTTGGATGCGGAATTTAAGAAAAGTGGACATCAAAATTTACAAATGCCTATGTTGATTCCCGAAAGTTTATTAAATGTAGAAAAAGACCATGTGGCGGGATTCGCTCCAGAAGTGGCCTGGGTAACGCAAGGGGGAGAAGAGACGCTTGAAGAGCGGTTATGTGTGCGACCAACAAGTGAAGTTTTATTTTGTGATCATTTTAAACAAATTATAAAATCTTATCGGGATTTACCTCTTTTATATAACCAATGGTGTACGATCGTTCGTTGGGAAAAAACAACCCGTCCTTTTTTACGGAGTCGAGAAATATTATGGCAAGAAGGACACACGATGCATGAAACATCAGAAGAAGCCAAACAAGAAACGAAAAGAATGTTTCATATTTATGAAAAATTTCAAAGAGAGTATTTAGCTTTACCAGTGATTGTGGGCAAGAAAACGGAAAAAGAAAAATTTGCGGGCGCCGAATCTACTTATACGATCGAAGCCATGATGTATAATGGTTACGCTTTACAAAATGGAACGAGTCATTATTTTGGTCAAAATTTTGCTAAAGCTTTTGGGATTCAATTTTTAAATCGAGAACAAAAACTTGAATATCCATATCAAACGAGTTGGGGTGTGACCACAAGAATGATTGGGGCGGTTATCATGACGCATAGTGATGACTATGGACTGGTTTTACCACCTAAAATTGCTCCTGTTTTAGTTAATTTAATTCCGATTGGGAAAGATACCGATATTTTAGAGAAGATTCAAGAAATTGCAAAAATGCTTAGAGAAAACGATATTACCACCACGATTGATCAATCAGAGAAATCTCCAGGATTTAAATTTGCCGAATCCGAAGTAAAAGGCTATCCAATTCGATTAGAATTAGGACCTCGGGATTATGAAAATCATACGGTAACACTAGTTCGACGTGATACTTTAGAAAAAGTGACGGTTTCTTTTGAAGAGATTGTTATGGAAGTAAAAAAATTATTAGAAGAAATTCAAAATCATTTATATCAACGTGCTCTTGAAAGGCGAAATGCCATGCTTTATGAAGCCAAAACGTATCAAGAATTTAAGCAAATTGCTCAAGAAAAACCTGGTTTTATTAAAATAAATTGGTGTGGGAAGACTTCTTGTGAGGAGAAAATTAAAGCGGATACAACTTTAAAATCTCGTTGTATTTTGGAAGATGAAGTGGCCGAAGGCACCTGTCCTTGTTGTGGAGAAAAAGCTTTATATAAAGTCTATTTTGGTAAACAATACTAACAATATTTGGCAACATCCAAATATTGTTTTTGTTTTTTATTAGAATTCGTTCATACTAGTAATGCAGGTGATGAAAGATGAAAAAAATATGTATCCTATTCTTAACTATTATAGCCTTGAGTCCAATAAGTGTATTTGCTTATTCGGATAAAATCATCTTAGGAGGAGAAAATATCGGCATCAATATCCAAAGTGATGGAATTTTGGTCGTCGGCTTTTATAAAGTGGATGGAAAAGATATCCATTCAGAACCCGCTATTAAAACAGGAGATTTCATCTTGAAAGTAAAAGATGTCGAAGTGCATACGATCAATGAACTTACCAGTGCTATTGAAAATCAAATCAGTAATAATGAAGTTGAGTTGGTAGTCAAAAGGGAAAACAAACAAATCAAATCGACCATTCATTTAATAGAAAAAGATGGTATTTATAAAACTGGTTTATATGTCAAAGACAATATCTCTGGTATTGGGACATTAACCTATATTGATCCTGAGACGAAAATTTTCGGTTCTTTAGGACATGAAATTATTGAAGCGAATACCAATAAAAAAATTGAAGTAAAAACAGGTTCTATTTTTCATAGTGTGGTTACGGGAATCACGAAAAGCACGGATGGTACCCCTGGTGAAAAAAACGCCAAGTTAGATACAGCTAAGGTGTATGGAGAAATTAAAGAAAATACCGAATATGGTTTATTTGGTCAATATACAAATCATTTACCTGGGAAAAAATTGGTCGATGTGGTTCAACCAGAAGATGTTAAGATTGGTAACGCTCAAATCGTGACCGTATTAGAAAATGAAGAATTAAAATACTATGATATTTATATAGATAAAATCAATGAATATAATAAAATTAAAAATATCCATTTTGAAATTACGGATAAAGAACTTTTAGAAAAAACAGGAGGAATTGTCCAAGGAATGAGTGGTAGTCCTATTTTGCAAAATGATAAAATTATTGGAGCTGTTACCCATGTAATTGTCGATAATGTCAAAACGGGATATGGCATATTTATTACCAAAATGTTAGAAGAAGGCGAAAATTAATCGCTTTTTTATTTGACTAAAAATGACATTCTTTTTATATATTGACTTGTATATTTATTTTGGTGATGAAAAATGAAACAAACAATAAAAATTATTTTGATCTCTTCTTTACTTGGAACACTACTAGCAGGTCTTTTTTTTCTATCCATTAAAAATAAAGCCGAAGCGAAAACAATCCCCACTTTATATGCTTACCAAGTCGGTGTTTATAAAAATTATGATAACGCTTTAAAAGCAGCTGAAAATTATTTTTGCTCGAAAATTGTAAAAGAAAAAGATTTATATCGTGTATTTATAGGAATTACGAAAACGAATAAAGAGTTCTTTTCTCATTTTTATGATACGCATGGATATAACTATTATATAAAAGAAATTCCCGTGCAAGAAGATTTCGAAAAGAAAATTAAAAAATATGATGCTTTGTTATTAGAAACAAGTGAAGAGGCCCAAGAAAAAGTCATAGCCACGATGTTAGAAAGTTTCCCAGATGAATTATAAAATTAAAGATTTGCCTTTAGATGAAAGGCCACGGGAAAAATTAAAAAGATACGGAAAAGAATTTTTATCGAATGAAGAATTAATTGCTATTATCTTAAAGACGGGTAGTAAAGAAAAATCCGTGAAAGATTTGTCTATTGAATTAGTCAATTCATTAAAAACGATTCATGATTTAAATACTATTACCATTTCTGATTTAATTAAAATAAAAGGGATTAAAGAAGTGAAAGCCATTACTTTACTTGCTGCTATTGAACTAGGAAGAAGAGTTTCTACTGTTTTATTAGAAGAAAAACAAAAAATTACAAATGCGGAAGATATTTTTCATTTTTTTCAACCAAAAATAATTAATTTAAAACAAGAAAAATTATTTGCTTTATTTTTGAATACGAAAAATGAAATGATTACTTATGAGACAGTTTTTATGGGGACGCAAAATAAAAGTATTACGCATCCCCGAGAGATTTTTCACTTGGCTATTCGACATAGTGCGATGAAAATTATTTTGATTCATAATCATCCTACGAATGATCCAACCCCAAGTCCAGAAGATATTTCTTTTACGAAAATGATGGTTGAATCTGGAGAATTATTACAAATACCAGTGATTGATCATATTATTGTGGGAGAAACAAAATATTTTAGTTTTTTTGATCATCATTTGCTTTAATTTTTAAAAAATCATCCATACTAAAAGTAGGTGGTATGTATGCCAAGGAAAACATGCGTATTTTTTTTATTTCTATTTTTGCTTTTTTTATTTACGGAAACAATTGTTATAAAAAAGGGGAATACTTCTTTTCAAGTTATGAATGAAGAAATACAAAACAGTAGGGAGACTTTGTTACAAGAAAAAGAAAAGAAAATGATAGAAGCGTATCAATATGATGATTATTTACAGTATTCACTAGCCTATAGCAAAGTTCTTTTTCGTGATATTTATCGCTTAAAAGAGGAGATTACAATTTATAAAGGAGCCAATGATCATTTACAAAAAAATTATTTAGTCGTCAATCAAAAGGGGTTGGTTGGTGTTATTACGAAAGTGTATAAAAATCGTAGTGTCGTCCAATTGCTTCCTAATAAAAATACTCGTTTGTCGGTTAAAATAAATGATGAGTATGGCCTGTTGAAAGCAAAAGATAATCAATTAATTGTTGAAGGAATTGATAATAAGAAGAATATTGCCATAGGGTCTTTGGTATATACGAGCGATTTATCTATTTATCCGGAAAATATTTTAGTGGGAAAAGTAACAGGAATTCATTATGATAAATATGAAATTGAACAAATTCTAACCATCGAGTCTGAAGTCAATTTTGATCAACTTTCTTATTTAGCGGTGATTACGAATTTACGAGGTGAGCAATGATTCTTGTCTATTTATTTTTGGATGTCTTTTTTTATAATTATACTTCTTTTGCGAGTTGCTTTTTCCTATTAAGCTATTTTCTTTCTTCCAATCGTTTTTTCGAGATTCTATTATTAGGAGGTTTGTTTGATTTATTCATTTTGCATACTTCTGGTCTTTTTTTACTTCTGTTACTTCTTCTTTTTTTCGTTCGTAATACTATCAAAGATATTCATAAATGGACGCATTTTCTGATCGCTTATTTTTTCTTAGCCGGAATTTTTTTATTATATAGTTGGATCGTCTTTCATACTCATATCTTCTATCTTTTTGGATTGTTTTTAAATTTATTGATTCTTATCCTTTTAAAAAAAGAAGTATTCAAATGAGGTATTTTGAATTTTTTCATTTTATTTTCATACAATCTAGTAGGTGATAGAATGGATCCAACTATATTAGAAGCTCAAAATCGCATAAGAAATAAAAGAAATCAATATTTACATCAATGTACAAAACCCCAAACCAAGCGTTCTACTTATATCTCAAATTTATTTACGCGGACTTTATTAAGTGCTATTTTAGTTCTTCTTTGTGCGATTTTTGTACATACAAAAGATGAAAATTTATTATTTTTTAAAGAAAAATTATTTAGTGATTCTTTAGCATTTACAAAAATGAATGAATGGTATACCAAATATTTTGGACCCATTGTTCCCGAAAGTACAAAAACAACTACTCCGGTTTTTCAAGAAGATCAGTTATATACCAATATTACCCCCTATAATGATTCGTATAAGGCAAGTGCGAGCGGTCCAGTTACTTTTTTAGAAAGTGGTCTTGTTGTGTTTTGTGGAGAAAAAGAGGGGTTTGGGAATACAGTCATTATTCAAGGAATTGATGGGGTGGATATTTGGTATTCTAATTTAGAAGAAATCAATTTATCTATGTATGATTATGTAGAAAAAGGTACTATTTTAGGAGAAGCAAAAGAAGGGGAAGTTTTATTTACTTTCTTAAGCAACGGCAATTATATTAGTTATGAAAACTATATTTCATAAGATAAAAATCCATGAAGCTACTTATTTCCTTTTTTTTCTTTTTTTCTTAACCGGTCATATGAAAAATATTCTGCTCATTTTTTTGATTGTTCTCTTCCATGAATTCGGTCATATTTTTTTTATCAAATATTTTCATTATTCCATTGTCTCTATTGAAATACTTCCTTTTGGAGGATTAACCAAAACTTCTAAATTTTTAAATACTCCTATTCTCCATGATCTGATTATCTATTTGGGAGGAGTAACTTTTCAAATATTCCTTTCTTTTTTCTTTTTTATCTTGAATAAACAAAATATCATTTATTCTTCCACTTATCAAATGTTTTGTACATATAACACCTGGATTTTCTTCTTCAACTTACTACCCATGCGTCCTTTAGATGGAGGAGAAATTTTACGATTGCTGTTGGAAAAAAAATTACCCTTTAAAAAAGCACAAATTTATGCCAATGTTTTCTCTTTTTTTGTACTGAGTTGCTTTTTTTTCCTAAATATTCATTATAAATTTAATAATTATTTGATTTGTAGTTTTTTATTATTTAAATTATACGATTTAATTAAAAATCAAAGAATGCTTTTAAATCGCTTTTTTTTAGAACGTTTTTTATACAATTTTCCTTATCAAAAAATAAAGCATGAGAATCATAAAAATCTTTGTTTATTAAAAAAAGATACATGGCATTATTTTAAAGAAGGCGATAAAGTGATTTCTGAAAAAGAATTATTGCGACGAAAATTTGACATTCATCATTTTTTTTGATAAAATTTTATTCGTTTGAAAGGGCTTTCCTTTCTAAAACCGCATGGAAAAGGTTAAAAAACAAATGTACCTTAACAGCGTGTCTTAAAAAATAAAGGAGGTATGAAATGAAAGCTATATTCGTTACAGGTGGAAAACAATACTATGTAAGTGAAGGCGATGTTATTTATGTTGAAAAATTAAATGCAGAAGCTTCAAGTGACGTAGAATTTAATGAAGTTTTGTTTGTTGATGGTAAAGCTGGGACTCCCTATGTTAAAGGAGCAAAAGTAATTTGTACTGTTGAAAAACATGGAAAACAAAAGAAAATTGTTGTTTTCAAATATAAACCTAAAAAGAAATATCGTAATACACAAGGTCATAGACAACCTTATACAAAGCTTGTTGTTAAAAAAATTGAAGTAAAATAATTATGATAACCGTATACGTAAAAAAGGATCAGAATCATATTAAAAATGTCCGGATATCTGGACATGCAAATTACGAAGAATATGGAAAAGATATTGTTTGTGCTGCTACCTCTTCTATAATTACTACAACCATTAATGGAATTTTAAGTATCCAGAGTGATGTTTTAGAAGTTATGGATGATGGCAATCTTTTAGAAATAAAAGTTTTATATGAGGAGACTATTTCTCAAAAATTACTTTTAAATATGATTACCCTTTTAAAAGATTTAGAAACTCAATATCAAAAAAATATTAAAGTGAAAGGAGAATAACAAATGTTAAATTTTGCGTTAAATATTCAAAGATTTGCTCATATTAAAGCACAAGGATCAACGAAAAATGGTCGTGATAGTGCTGGTCGTAGACTTGGAGCAAAAGCGAGTGACGGAGAATTTGTTACCGCTGGATCTATTCTATATCGTCAAAGAGGAACGAAAATTTATCCTGGAGCAAATGTTGGCATGGGAAAAGATCATACTTTATTTGCAAAAATGGATGGGATTGTCAAATTTGAAAGAGCTGGAAGAGATAAAAAGAAAGTAAGCGTTTACGAAAAGTAAGCGTTTTTTTAATGTTTAATTTATTTTCCTGTGCTATAATAAGTAGACAAAAGATGGAGGAGAAATATGCAATCAAATTTATATAAAAAAATATTAGAACAAGTAAAAAAATATCATTTAGTTTCTTGTTTTCGTACTATGGAAGGGTTAAATGAATGGATACTCAGTTTAGATGAAGGACAAATTCATAATTTTTTAAGTGTTGATCTACTATTTGCTAACGGAAATACCAAAATATTATGTAATAAAGATTTTTTAAGTAGTAAGTATTTTCAACATGATGTACAATTAATTGCTCGGGCAGATACAAGTGCAAAAGCTGAAGAATTAGTGCTTACTTTTTTAATTTGTCATCTCATTCACAATACGTATTATGAGAGTGATATGGAACGGATTGCTCAGGCTCAAACAAATATAAAAGTAGAACAATTAGGGAGTACGGCGAGAAGTAATTATTCTTTACAAGGGGATTATCATGAGAGGGATATGGAACTGATTGCACAAGCAGAAACTGATTTAAGAGCCAAAGAATTAGGAAAAACATCAAGAGATAAAGATTCATTGCTCCATGAATATCATGAAAAAGATATGAGATTGATCGCCAATGCACAGACAGAGGAAAAAGTCGAACAGCTAGGGATGACTTCAAGAAGTCAAGCTTCTTTACAAAGCCAGTATCACGAGATGGATATGGGTTTCATTTTTAGGGCTTCCACCGATGAAAAAGCTAGTCAATTGGGAGAAACTTCCCGAGATAAAGATTCCTTACAAAGTGAGTATCATGAGATGGATATGAGCTTCATTTTTAATGCTTCAACCAAAGAAAAGGCTAGTCAATTAGGGTTAACTTCAAGAAGTAGTCGTTTACAAGGGACTTATCATAAAGAAGATATGGAATTGATTGCCAATGCCAAAACGGATCTGCATGCGGAACAATTAGGATGGACAGCTAGAAATGATGCTTCTTTAGAAAGTCCGTATCATAACAGTGATATGGAACTCATTTCACAAACAGAAACAATTTTAAAAGTAGTACAATTAGGAATCACTTCAAGATATCGTTATTCTTTACAAAGTAAGTATCATGAGGGTGATATGAAACTAATTGCTAGAGCAGACACAGATGAAAAAATCGATCAATTAGCGGCCACCGCCAGAGCATTCTATTCTTTAACAGGGAAATATCATGAGAATGACATGAAAAGTATTGCTGCTGCTAGAACCGATACGATAGCAGAGGAATTAGGAGATACCGCCAGACATGAGGCTTCTTTACAAAATAAAAGTCATGAACAAGATATGGAACTTATTGCTCAATCAAGTACCAATGAAGAAGCTAGACAACTAGGATACATCGCCAGAAATAGTCAGTCTTTATTAAGCAAGACACATGAACAAGACATGGAAATGATGGTTCAATCAGAAACAAATCATCTAGATAAAAGATATTTAACGATGGAAGAAGTGATTACGCAACTGATACATGAGTTACCAGATAATGAAGAAGTCATATCCATTCGTTTACAACGAGTATTAAAAAAATAAGTAAGAAGGAGAATAATTATGCAATCAACTAGATATAAAAAAATATTAGAACAAATCAAGAAATATAATTTAGTTACCTATTTTTATACGATGGAAGGATTAAATGAATGGATCTTCAGTTTAAATGAAGGGCAAATTCATAATTTTTTAAGTGTTGATATTCCATTTCATTATGGAAATACCAAAATATTATGTAATCGATATTTTTTAAATAGCCCATATTTTCAACACGATGTCAAGTTGATTGCTCAAGCAGGTATATCTGTAAAGGCTGATCAATTAGGATACACTGCTATAGATGATAATTCCTTACAAAGTGATTACCATGAGACAGATATGGAATTGATTTCTAAAGCCGTTTCCTATAAAAAAATTGATGAGTTAGGAGAAACAGCAAGAGATCGTGATTCTTTACAAAGCCAATATCACGAGCAAGATATGAAACTTATTTTACAAGCAAAAACAGATGCTCAAGAAGAAGAATTAGGAATTACCTCAAGAGATGCAGATTCTTTGCAAAGCCAGTATCATGAGGGCGACATGGAACTCATTTTCCAAACTGACTTAGATATAAAGGTTAGACAATTAGGAGAAACAGCAAGGGATAAAGATTCTTTACAAAGTAAGTATCATAAGAGTGATATGGAGCTTATTTTTAAAGCAGATATTTCTAGAAAAGTATATGAATTAGGAGAAACCTCAAGACAGGAGGATTCTTTACAAAATGATAGTCATGAGCTAGATATGAAACTGATTGCTCAGGCAGACACAACGGAAAAAGCTAAACAATTAGGGACTACTGCAAGAGATTTTTTTTCTTTACAAAGTGATTACCATGAGAGTGATATGAAACGGATTGCCGGGGCAGACACAACTAGAACTGTGTATGCATTAGGAGAAACTGCAAGAAATCAAAAATCGTTACAAAGTGAAAATCATGAACAAGAAATGGAAATGATTGTTCAATCAAAAATAATTGGTATCAATAAAAAATATTTGATGTTGGAAGAAAGAGTTGCTCAATTGATCCACCAATTACCAGACAATAAAGAAGTAAATTTAATCAATTTACAACGGATATTAAAGAAATAATAAAATGGACTTTAGGTCCTTTTTTTGTTACACTTAAAACGAGGTGGAATTATGCGATATAATGTGGTTAAAGGAGCTAAAGAAATATTAGATAACAGTGATTATGTTATAAAAAATCCAGAAAATTATAAAAATAATTGGCAAAAATTATTTGGAAATAATCATCCTATTTGTTTAGAATTAGGAATGGGTCGAGGTATATTTATCATTGAAATGGCCAAGAAAAATCCCGATATAAATTATATTGGGTTAGAGTTAGATGCTTCCCAAACAGCAACAGCTATAAAAAATATTGGAATGAAAAAATTAAATAATTTAAAAATTATTTGTAATGATGCGAATAACATCATCAATTATTTTGGTAAAGAAATCGATACTATTTATTTAACGTTTTCAGAACCATGGCCCAAAAAACAAGATGAAAAGAAACGATTTACTTCTATTTCTTATTTAAAATTATATGATCGTATTTTTAAGAAAAATAAACACATTATTTTAAAAACGGATAATAAAATATTATTTGCTTCTTCACTAGAAAATTTAAGTGAATTTTGGTATACATTCGATAAGGTAAGTTTAGATTTACATCATGATGAGCGAAATATTCCTAATATTATGACTGATTTTGAAGTGCAATATTATAAAGAACATCGTCCCATTTATTATGTTGATGCAAAATATAAAGATTAATTTACAATTTATTTTAGTGTGATATAATAATTAACCAAAAGAAAGAGGAAAAAAATATGCAATCAAATTTATATAAAAAAATATTAGAACAAATAAAAAAATATAATTTAGCGGCTAATTTTAAAACTATAGAAGAATTAAATGAGTGGATCTTCAGTTTAAATGAAGTGCAAATTAATAATTTATTAAGTGTTAATATGCCATTTAATACTGGTAACGAAAAAATATTATGTGATAAAGAATTTTTAAGTAGTAAATATTTTCAACATGATGTACAATTAATTGCTAGAGCAGACACATATATGAAAGTAATACAATTAAGATACACTTCAAGAGATAAATATTCCCTACAAAGTGTTTATCATGAACAAGACATGAAGCTTATTGCTAGAGCAGACAAAGATGAAAAAGTAATACAATTAGGAGCAACTTCAATAGATAAAGATTCCTTACAAAGTAAATATCATAAAGAAGATATGGAACATATTGCTAGAGCAGACACATATACAAAAGTAGAACAATTAGGAGCAACTTCAAGAGATAAAGATTCATTACAAAGTAAATATCATGAACAAGATATGAAACTTATTGCCAGGGCAGACACATATACAAAAGTAGAACAATTAGGATACACTTCAATAGATAGTGCCTCATTACAAAGTAAATATCATAAAGAAGATATGGAACATATTGCTAGAGCAGAAACAGATGCAAAAGCAAGACAATTAGGAACAACTTCAAGAGATAAGGATTCCTTACAAAGTGAGTGCCATAAAAAAGATATGAAGCTTATTGCTAAGGCAGAAACAGATGCAAAAGCAAATGCATCAGGAGTAACATCAAGAGATAAAGATTCCTTGCAAAGTGAGTGCCATAAAGAAGATATGGAACTTATTGCCAAAGCAGAAACAGATGAAAAAGCAAGACAATTAGGAATTACCTCAAGAGATTGGCACTCATTACGAAATAATTATCATGAACAAGATATGAAGCTTATTGCTAAAGCAGAAACAGATGAAAAAGCAAAACAATTAGGATACACCTCAAGAGATATTGACTCATTACAAAGTAATTCTCATCAAAAAGAAATGAAAATGATTTTTCAACTAGGAATAAATAATATAATTATAAAAAATTTAACCACAGAAGAAATAGTTGAACAATTGATAAATAATATACCAGAAAATGAAGAAGTAAATATATTAACATTAAATCGAAAATTAAAATAATCAATTGGATAAAATGGACTTTAGGTCCTTTTTTTGTTAAACTGTAAGCGATGTGTAATTATGCGATAAAATAATTTATGTCAATTATTTTGGCAAAGAATATAGATATATTTATTTAACATTTTCAGAACCATGACCCAAAAAACAAGATGAAAAGAAACGAGTTACTTCTATTTCTTATTTAAAATTCTATGATCGTATTTAAAAAAAAATAAACACATAATTTTAAAAACGGATAATAAAATATTATTTGCTTCTTCACTAGAAAATTTCAGTGAATTTTGGTATACATTCGATAAAGTAAGTTTAGGTTTACATCATGATGAGCGAAATATGCCTAATATCATGACGGATTTTGAAGTGCAATATTATAAAGAACATCGACCTATTTATTATGTTGATGCAAAATGTAAAGATTAATTTATTTTTTTGTGTTATAATAAACAGCCGAAAGAAAAGAGGAAAAAAATATGCAATCAAATTTATATAAAAAAATATTAGAACAAATAAAAAAATATAATTTAGCGGCTAATTTTAAAACTATGGAAGAATTAAATGAGTGGATCTTCAGTTTAAATGAAGGGCAAATTCATAATTTTTTAAGTGTTCATGTGCCCTTTGATAATCATGCAACCTATATATTACGTGATAAAAAATTTTTAAATAGTAAATATTTTCAACATGATTTACCATTAATTGCCCGTGCGGATACAAGTGCAAAAATTTTACAATTATCTGTAGTTTTAAGAGATAAATATTCCTTACAAAGTAAGTATCATGAAAGTGATATGGAACTGATTGCGAAAGCAGATACTGCTGAAAAAGTATTTGAATTAGGATATACTGCCAGAGATAAAGATTCTTTACAAGGCGAATATCATGAGAGTGATATGGCACTGATCGCAGGGGCAGATACAGATGTAAAAGCGATCCAATTAGGAAAAACTTCCAGAAATTTTGCCTCTTTAAGAAATGCCTATCATGAGAATGACATGAAATTGATTACAAGAGCAGATATTAATGAAAAAATCATACAATTAGGAGTAACTTCAAGAGATAGTGATTCCTTACAAAGTAAATATCATGAAAGTGATATGGAACTGATTGCAAAAGCGAATACAGCGAAAAAAGCAGAAGCTTTAGGATACACTGCAAGAAATCATTACTCATTGAATAATGATTGTCATGAGAGTGATATGGAACTGATTGCTAAAGCGGATACTGCTAAAAAAACAGAACAATTAGGAGTAACTTCAAGGGATAAAGATTCTTTACAAAGCAAGTATCACAAGCAAGATATGGAATACATTGCTAAAGCAGATACAAGTGTCAAAGTAGAAGAATTAGGAGCTACTTCAAGAGATAGTGATTCCTTACAAAGTAAGTATCATAAGAGTGATATGGAAATGATGGCCAAAGCAGATGCAGCGAAAAAAGTAGAAGGTTTAGGAGTAACTTCGAGAGATAAAACTTCTTTACAAAGTACATATCATGAGAGTGATATGCAACTTATTTTTCAAGCAGATACAACTCTAAAAGCTAAACAATTAGGCATAACTGCAGTGAATCCTGATTCTTTACATAGTGATTATCATGAGAGTGATATGACATTGATTATGCAAGCAAATACAGCTACAAAAGCAGAACAATTAGGTTGTACTGCAAGAAATTGGCGCTCATTTGCAAAAGATTATCATAAAATAGATATGGAACTCATTGCCAATGCAAATACGGATATAAAAGCTATACAATTAGGGTTAACTTCACGTGATGATACTTCACTTGAAGGAAATTATCATGAGAGCGATATGAAACTAATTGCTCAGGCAGAAACAGATGAAAAAGCTTCTGTTTTAGGAGACACGGCACGAGATGAGTGGTCAGTAAATAGTAAGGATCATGAAGCAAGAATGACAATGATTTTTCAATCGGCAATCGATAATCCAATTGCAAAAAGTGCAACTATAAAAGAAAGAATTGATCAAGCGTTAAATAATGTACCAGAAAATGAAGAAGTAGATGCATTAAGCATACAACGGATATTAAAGAAATAATAAAATGGACTTTAGGTCCTTTTTTTGTTACACTATAAATAACAAAGAGGGTGCTTTTTATGTTTGTAGATGAGGTGACAATTAAATTAATTGCTGGAAAAGGTGGAGATGGATGTACATCTTTTCGCCGTGAAAAATATATTCCGATGGGAGGACCAGATGGAGGAAATGGTGGCAAGGGTGGTGACATCATCTTTGAGGTAGATAAGGGATTAAAGACTTTAATTGATTTACGATATAAAAAGATAGTGAAAGCGGATAAAGGGGTCAATGGGAAAGGTAGTACGAGAAATGGAGCCAATGCGGAAGATATTATTATTAAGGTTCCAGAAGGTACAACGGTTTATAATGCTGATAATGGATTAGTTTTAGCTGATTTAATTCATGATAAAGAAAGATTTATTGTTGCTCATGGAGGGCGAGGAGGTAGAGGAAATAAAGCCTTTGCTACTCATAGTGAACCTGCTCCAAAATTTAGTGAACTAGGTTGTCCTGGAGAAGAAGTTTTAGTTACATGTGAATTGAAAGTTTTGGCTGACGTTGGATTAATTGGTATGCCTAGTGTAGGGAAAAGTACAATACTTAGTCTTATTAGTTCGGCAAAACCTAAAGTGGGTGCTTATCATTTTACTACTTTAAATCCTAACTTAGGAGTCGTTCAATTAAAAGATCATCGTTCTTTTGTCATGGCTGATTTACCAGGATTAATTGAAGGAGCGAGTGAGGGTGCTGGTTTAGGGTTACAATTTTTACGCCATGCGATGCGCACACGTATTCTAGCACATGTGATTGATATGGGTTCTTTTGATGGGAGAGATCCGATCGAAGATTATAAAATCATTCGTCATGAAATAGAAAGTTATAATGAAAAGTTAAAAAATAAAAAAGAAGTTGTTATTGCAAATAAAATGGATTTAGATCATGCTAAAGAAAATTTAGAAAAGTTTAAAAAAGCCTATCCTCAAGTAAAAGTATATGAAATTAGTGCTTTAGAAAATAAAGGTTTAGATCGTATGTTATTGGATTTTGCTACTATGTTAGAAAATATTCCTAATGATGATATATATAAAGAAGACGATTATGAGGGCTATGTGGTTTATAAATTTCAAAATGAAAAACCATATACCATTCATAATGATAACGGCATATGGGTAGTAGAAGGAGAAGAAATCGAAAAATTATTTAAAATGACTCGATTTACGGAAGATGAAGCTGTAATTCGTTTTGCTAGAAAGTTAAAAGGAATGGGTGTTGAAGAGGAATTAGAAAAATTAGGAGCAAAACGAGGAGATGAAGTTCAAATTTTAGATTATATCTTTGAATTTAAAGAATAATTTTTCACCAATTTGTAAATGATTACTAGTATTTTTAGGTAGTTCTAAGATACTTGTTTTTTTTATGTTTCGATGAATCCAAATAATTTTGTTTGGTTTGATGTTTTGTTTAATGAAAATAATTTCATTCTTTTCATTTAGTCCAATGACATCAATCGCTTCTTTCATAAAAAAAGTATGAATGGAATTGCATTCTGGAAAAAACATTCCATAATTCATCTTGGTTTGGCCGATCAATCCTTTTAAACGACTAGAAAAACTGACCGCCTTTTTAATAGGAATTTTTATTTGTTGCATAGCATCACCTATCTATCTATTTTAACATATTCTACCGTCAAAAAAAATTGCTCATAATGGAGTTAAAACATCTTGACAAAAACTTCGGGGGGGGGGTATGATATAGATAATAGAAAAGGAGAAAAAAATGAAAAAGAAGTTTAGAGTTTTATTAGTTATGTTAGGACTAATAATGCCATTTATGGCAAATAATGTTTATGCCGAAGAAGATATCACGCAAGATGTAACAACTAATGATACAAGTTCCGAAAAAAATGACAGTGAAGATATTTTTACTTTAGAAGAAATAATAAGTAAAATTCCCGATGAATATACTTTGGATATAAAA
>CANQDC010000006.1 GCA_947591455.1 uncultured Bacilli bacterium
TCTTGCAAACCCTTTATTTATAAGGGTTTCAACAAAAATGGAGCGCTATTGCGCTCCTTCAGGGGGTTTTGGTTGATTCACTCTCACCTATAATCGTAAGAGTGTTTCGAAAGGTTAGCATGATATCTATCATGCTAATAAAATGATATAATGAATTCGATTCTTTGTCAAATAAATTCTATACTATTTTACAAAAATTTATAAAGAATTTTTTTAATTATTGTTACTTTTTAATTTTTTTAATTCATCATAATATATTACTTCTGCGGTCATATAATATGGGATCGTCCAAATTAATGGAAAAATAAATATTGATAAAAGTATCCACCCAAAAAAACTTAGACAAAAAACAAAGTAATCGGCTTTATATCCTTTTAGCATTTCTTTACTTTTTGTTAAATATTCCATAGGGGATAAACTGTTATCATCCGCATAAATTAAATACGCAAAAGAATAACTAATTGCCGCTATAATTCCAGGAATAATAAATAAGATGCTCCAGAAAAAGCAAAAAACTGCTATCAATATGGATATAGCAATAATTGGTAAAACTTGTCCAATATATTTAAAAATATCCTCTCTCGATGGTTGTTCATTTCGAACTATTTTTAAAAGATATGAATAAAATCCTACACTTAAGGTCATTGAAAAACAAGAAACTACTAAAGTTAAAACATTATAAATCATGGAATCTGGAGAAAATAATAAATCAATTCCAAAACTTAATAAACACGTAATAGCCAGTATAATTCCATATCCTGCCCAAAAAGTTTTTAAATTTTCTTGCACAATTTTTTTGGCTTTTTCTTTTATTTCTACTCTATTCATAAACTGCCTCCTTTATTTCATTATATTTTATTCATTTCAATTAATCAAGATTAGTAATCGGTTCTAATATCTTTTGATATTTTTCGTCTTTTATCTCTAAAGTATTTACAAAGTGCTCACTATCTTTTTTCGCTTGTAATAAAATTTTAAAGTCTCTCCGTAAATCGGCTAGTTGGAAAATCATATCACCACTTTGTTTGGTTCCAAATAAGTCTCCTCCTTTACGCATTAAAAAATCTTGTTCACTTATATAGAAACCATCATTGCTTTTTTCTAATACTTTTAAGCGTTCTGTATCTTTGTCGCTTATTAAATAGCAATAGGAATCTAAATCATTTCTACCTACTCTACCTCTTAATTGATGTAATGTAGCTAAGCCATAAGTTTCTGCATTAAAAATTACAATCGTTGTAGCATTTTTTACATCCACTCCTACTTCAATGACAGTTGTTGCAATTAATATTTTAATCTCTCCTTTTTGGAATGATTCCATAATTTCGGCTTTTTCTTTGGATTTTATTTTTCCATGTAAAATAGCAGTAGGTACTTTTTTATGAAACGCTTCATCAAATTTTCTTTTAAGACTGGCTACATCGTAAATAGAATTTTCTTCATTCTCTTGAATAGAGGGAGCAACAACATAAATTTGGTGTCCTTTTTTTATTTCTTCTAAAATCTCTTTTAAAACATTTTTTAATTCACTTTCCTTTTTCACAAATGTTTTAATTTCTTTACGACCATTTGGTTTGGTTTTTATAATACTAGCATCCATATCATTATAGATTGTAAGTGCATACGTTCTAGGAATCGGAGTCGCACTCATATAAATAACATCAGGTTTGTACCCCTTATTTTGTAGATTCCCTCTTTGATTTACTCCAAAACGATGCTGTTCATCGGTAATTACTAACCCTAAATTAGCAAAATAAACATTTTCATTTATTAAAGCATGAGTTCCAATTAAAATATCGATTTCGTTTTTTTGTAATTGATCTAAAATATGTTCTTTTTCACTCTTCTTTAAACTACCTACTAATAATTCTACTTTTACATGAAATGGTTCCATCATTTCTTTTATATTCCGATAATGTTGCTCCGCTAAAATTTCTGTAGGAGCCATTAGCGTACTCTGATATCCACTTAAGGTATTGGCATACATAGCAATGGTTGCCACAATGGTTTTTCCACTGCCAACATCTCCTTGAATTAAACGATTCATTTTTTTGGTACTACGTAAATCGTTTAAACATTCTTGCGTGGCTAGTTGTTGATCTTTAGTTAAAGCAAATGGTAATTTTTCAATAAATTCATTTACTTTTTCTTCATCAAAATTTCGAGAAATACCTAATATTTTTTTATTTTTCGCTTTTAAGAAATTGATTTTTAACATAAATATAAATAATTCTTCATAGATTAATTTTAATTTTGCTTGTTTTAATGAAGATAAGTTTTGAGGATTATGGATAATTTCTATAGCATTTTTTTTATTTACAAAATGATATTTTTGATTCAAGTTTTCTGGTATGTAATCTTCGACTTGATTTTCTTTTTCTAAAGCTTCTTTTATATAGTTTGACATATTGGTATTTTTGAGTCCTTTTACAATATGATATACAGGTTCAATTTTCATTTCTTTAAGCCATCCAAATTTTAAATCACTGGCCACAAAGCAATTTTTTTCACGATTATATTTACCTACCAAAGTAATATTTTTTCCTACTTCAAGATGTGGGCTTAAAAAAGCACGATTAAAAATTGTTATTTGTATGATCAGATTACTTGTTAAAGCTTTAAATAAAATACGATTTAAATTTCTTTTGATATAAGAAAGTTTAGGAGTGGATTCAATTGTTGCATTAATGGTTATGGTATCGGTTGTATCACATTCATTTATATTTACCGGTTTATAAATATTGTAACGATAGGGATAATAAAATAACAAGTCTTCAACCGTAAATATATTTAATTTATGTAGAAGATCTGTTGTCTTGGGGCCAACTTTTTTTAATTGTTGTAATTCCATACTATCCACCTTATTCGTATTTTTATTATAACAAATATGTGAACAAATGTACAGATTTTGTCTTAGCTTTTATTTTTAAAAATTTTTTTAAAATTTTGATAAAAAAATGTTGACAAAAATAAGCTTATCAATTAGTATATATATCACCAATTCACTTAATGCGAATTGGTGCTAGTATCACACTAGTCAACCCCTTTTTATTCTTTTAGAAGCAGTCTTTCAGGGGGCTGCTTCCATTGTGGAATTTAAAAAGTACTAACTGTTTTGTTTAGTACTTTTTTCTTTATAAAATTGATATCTTTTGATCGCATGTTGTTTGTTTAATTCTAATAAATTTTTGGCTAATTTTTCGTCTTTAATTTTTAAGGCATTATAGCGAGTTTCGTTTTGTAAGAATTCATCATATACATCAAAATCTGGTTCTTTACTATCTAAAAATAATTGTTCAGTATTTGGTTGATATCTCATTAATAATTGATATCCAGATCGAACGGCTAGATCTTGTTGTTTTAGGGAGCAAGAAAGTCCTCCTTTAATTCCATGTTCAACACAGGTAGCATAAGCAATGATTAGTGCTGGGCCATTGTGTTGCTCTGCTTCTTTTATGGCCTGAATGGTTTGATTAAAATTCCCACCTAAGGAAATACTAGCTACATAACAGTTTGGATAAGATAAAGCAATACGAAATAAATCTTTTTTATAATTCCGTTTCCCAAAATCAGCAAATTCAGCTACTTGACCAATTTTGGACGCTTTAGACATTTGGCCTCCTGTATTTGAATAGCTTTCCGTATCGAGGACAAGAATTTTTACAGGATAATTGGTAGATAAAATATGATCTATTCCTCCAAACCCTATGTCATAGGCCCAACCATCTCCTCCCACAGCCCATATACTTCTGGAAGGAATATAATCTAATAAATTTTGTAAATCTTTAGGTATTTCTAGATCTTTTAAGTCATTTTTGATTTGATATGTCATGGCAAAATCTTCTTTATTGTCTAGCCATAATTGAAATTTTTCTTTTACTTCATCATTTACTGCTTCTAAGGAAGTTTTCATAATATTTTCAATTTGCTCTCTTTTTTGTTTGTTCGATAAATACATACCTAAAGCAAATTCTGCATTATCTTCAAATAAAGAGTTGGCCCAAGGAATACTATACGGAGTTGATGGGGCACTGCCTCCATAAATACTTGAACACCCAGTTGCATTAGCAATCATTAATTTTTTTCCTACTATTTGACTTAATAAGCGAATATACGCGGCTTCTCCACATCCTGCACAGGCACCACTGAATTCAAAAAGTGGTTTTACGAAACTTAAATCTTTGACTTCGTTTTTGGTTTTTACTATAGAATTTTCATATTCATTAAAATAATAATTACTTATTTTTTGTTTTTCTTCATCAAATTGACCAAATTCTAAAGCTTTTTTTCCTTTTAAACCTGGACATGTATCTATACAAAGACCACAACTGGTACAATCTGCTTCGCTAATAGAAACGTAGAAATCATAATCTAGATCTCCTAGAAAAGGTTTTTTCGTAGTACTTTGTTTGGTTTTAAAGCAACGGATGACTGCATGAGGACAAACAAAACTGCATCGCCCACATTGAATACAATTTTCGGGTATCCATTTCACTACTTTATCGGCAATATTACGCTTTTCTTCCTTAGCAAGCCCTCCTGGAAAACTACCATCCATTAAAGGCATGATTTCACTTATGGGTATTGTATTTCCTAAACGAGCATTAATTTTCTCAAAAAGATTCGTTGCTTCTTTTTTTGGGTAGCTCACTTGACTTAATTCTATTTGATAAAGTTCACTAAAGGCCTTATGAATTGCTTGTTTATTCTTTTCAATTACCTCATTTCCTTTTGTTTTATATTGTGAGGTAATGGTTTCTTTCACTAACTCAAGGGCATTTTTAATTCCCAATAAACGTAAAATAATCACTTCCATAATTTTATTTATTTTCCCATGCATGCCATATTCTTCAGCTATTGTACTTGCGGGAATACCTAAAACCATAATGTGATGATCAACAATAAATTTTTTATCTGTTTCATTTATTTTCATATCTAAAGTTTTGGCATTAAGGGTATTTACTAATAAAATTCCATTGGGTTTTACTTTTGTTACAATATCAAATTTTTTAAAATATTCATCTTTTGTAACTACTACTATATCGCCATGAGTTACATAAAAGGGTGCATAGATTTTTTTATTCTTGATTCGGAGATTACTTACGGTCACTCCGCCACTTTTTTTGGAATCATATTCAAAGTATCCATCGACTTCTTTTTCTAATTTTTGGGAAGCAATTTTTAGTAAATCCTTACTAGCACTCACCATACCATCGCTACCGAAACCATAAATTAAAATTTCTTTATCGTTCAAATCTAATTCATAAGGCTCTTTTTTTAAGCTTAAGTTTGTCACATCATCACAAATGCCAATTGTAAAGCTATTTTGTAAATGATTTTCTAACATTTTGTAAACACTGTAAATATCACTTGGCGTTGTATTTTTACTTGATAAGCCAAACCGTCCTCCGACAATTTTTATCTCTGTATTTTTTAAGGCCGCTACTACATCTAAATATAGAGGTTCTCCAACACTTCCAGCTTCTTTTGTTCGATCTAATACAGCAATTTTTTTTACGGATTTTGGTAAAACTTCTAATAAATATTTCACACTAAATGGTCGATATAAATGAACGGCAATACAACCAATTTTATGGCCTTTTTTATTTTCATTTTCTACAACTAGTTTAATTGTATCAACAACACTTCCCATCGCTATAATAATATTTTCAGCATTACTATCTCCATAGTAATTAAAAGGTTTACAGTCTGTATTGGTAATTTTATTTACTTTTTGCATGATTTCATTTACGATATCCGGCATTTTTTCATAATAGCTATTTCTTGCTTCCATCGACTGAAAATAAATATCTTCGTTTTCTGCTAACCCTTTTTCAATATTATGATCTATATTTAGCGTTCTTTTTTTAAATTCGGCTATTTTGTCATAATTCACTAATTTTAAGAATTCGGTATCCTCTATAGGCTCAATCGTATTCAATTCATGACTGGTTCGAAACCCATCAAAAAAATGTAAGAATGGTAGAGATCCTTCGATACTTGCTAAATGGGCTACTACCGCATTCGTTCTTACTTCCTCAATATTGTTGGATGCTAATAGGCAAAAACCAGTTTCGCGGGTTGAATAAACATCACTATGATCACCAAATATAGATAAAGCATGGGTAGCCACTGTTCTTGATGCAACATGAATTACACCAGGTAACATTTCTCCGGCTATTTTATACATATTGGGAATCATTAATAAAAGCCCTTGGCTCGCTGTAAACGTTGTAGCTAAAGAACCAGTTATTAAGGCACCATGCATCGCTCCGGCCGCTCCTGCCTCACTTTGCATTTCAATTAATTCAACTTGATGATTAAATAAATTTCTTTTCGATGTATGATTAATAAAATCAATATTCGAAGCCATAGGACTTGATGGCGTAATTGGATAAATGGCAGCTACTTCACTAAATAGATAGGCCATATCAGAACATATTTTATTCGCATCTGCTACTTGTTTCATTTGTATCCCTCCTAGTATCTAGTATATCACAAAAAAACAAACTCTTATTGAAGATTTTTTCTCCTTAAGAATTTGTTTCATTTCTTTTTTCTTTTTTGTTAATTTTTTATATTTTTACTCGTTTCTTTTATGATATAAATAGGTCGTTTTTTGGTTTCTAAATACGTTTTTGATAAGTATTCCCCAATAATTCCCAAACAGAATAATTGAACCCCACTTACTAAAAAAATTACACATATCATTGAGGGCCAGCCACTCGTTGGATCGCCAAAAATAATCGTTTTCATAATAATTACTATAATCATAATAAAAGCGATCAAGCAAAAAATCATTCCAAGTAAAGCAGCTATCGTTAAAGGAGCTGTGGTAAAGGCCACAATCCCTTCAATCGCATATTTAAATAATTTCCAAAAGGACCATTTCGTTTCTCCAGCCACTCTTTCGATGTTTTTATATTCTAACCATTTTGTTTTAAATCCTACAAAACCAAACAAGCCTTTAGAAAAACGATTATATTCTTTTAATTGTAAAATTGCATCCACCATCTTTCGAGTCATTAAACGGTAATCTCTTGCTCCATCTACTAATTCAACATCTGACATTTTATTAATTACTTTATAAAAGATTCTGGCAAAAAAACTGCGAATTGGTGGTTCTCTCTCTCTCGTTACTCTTCTCGTTGCTACACAATCATAATCGAAAGAATCATCATTTAATAAATCTAACATTTTAGGGAGTAAAGAAGGTGGATCTTGTAAATCAGCATCCATAAGGCCCACATACTCTCCTGTTGCTTTTTCTAATCCAGCATACATCGCAGCTTCTTTTCCAAAGTTCCGAGAAAAAGATATATATTTTACTCGTTCATCTTCTTTTTGTAATTCTTTCATAATTTTTATAGTATTATCATGACTTCCATCATCTACTAAAATTAGTTCTAAATTGACTTTTAAAGAGTCGAATACTTTACAAATTTCTTTATAAAATAAAGGCAAAGATTTCTCTTCATTATAACAAGACACAATAATACTTAACGTTTCTTTTGCCATTTTTACACCTCTTTTTTCCATATTAATACAGCAACAAATAAACAGACAGTTATCACACTAATTTTATTGGAAAGTTGATCATAAATTGTTCCTGTATAATTCATTTCAATTATAGCACTCTTTTTTACTTTTATCTCTATAAAACCTTTTTTATTTTCATAATAAGGGATTTCTTCTTCACTATGATCATAAATAGCTTTTATTTGATACCCTAAATAATAAAGACGTGGTAATTCTAAGGTGACTTGTTCTTTTGTATTTACTTGAAATTTTAAATAAGGTGTTTTATTTTCTATTAATTTGATTTGACCTGTTCCTTCTTCAAGGATTATTTCTTCACTTCTAGTATTTAAATAGTCACTATTTTCTTTTGCTTTATTTGGTAAATATTCTTCTTGCCAACCCATTCCAATTTGAGACAAATCATATTCATTTTTGGATATCGTTCGATAATTTTGTGTGAATAAGCAAAATAGTGAAACGCATATACAAGATAGGATACTAAGCACTATTATTTTCTTTTGTTTGATTTCTTGTAAAGCATAGGAACACAATATACTGACTCCAAAAGCTGTAAGTGTTCCTAACCGATAGGGAAATTGAATCATTAATAAAAAATTAGGTAATATCATCCAAGGGAAAGCAAGTGAAGACATCCATATTCCTAAAAAGGTACAGATCATTCCGGTGGCAAAAAGAAAATCTTTTTTTATTTTTTGTCTCACTTTCTTAAAGCTTTTGATTTGAAAAAATAAATAAATAATTAAAAAAATGGCCACAATATTTATAAAATGATACCCTATATTACGTGACCCAATAAAAAATTGATATGGTTTCAATCCATTCCAATAAACTCCGAAAGGATTCGCCATAGAGTTCTTTTGAAAAGCTACATAATTATGGGTTAACATGTGTTCTACTAATGGAATTAAAAAAGGTGAAGAAATTCCTAAAACCAAAATCGTAGCGAGTAAAAAATGTTTTATTTTCTTTTCTGTTTTTAGTTTATTAAAATAGATCAATAATATAATTCCTAAAAATAAGGTAACATAAATTGTCATGACTAAATGCGAAGAAATTAAACCGACATACCCTAAAACAAAATATAGATAGAATTTTTTATATTGATTATTTAGTAAATAATACACACTATTAAAAACAATAGGCAAAAAAATAAATACCAGAGATTCAGCTTCGGCATCTCTTACTATATAATCATATATTTTATAAGGAGCAGTCATATAAAAAATAGTTGATACAAAAGATATGGTTTTATTTTTTGTAACACATTTCATAAAATGATACATAAATAAACCAGAGAAAGCTATTGAAATAAAATCAGTTATTTTTATCGCTGTAAATACATTTATATTTGGAATCATTTTATAAAAAATGACAGCTAGTATATGGACAAGTTGAGGATAAAAAATTCCGGCCCCATACCCAAAATTATGGGCAATCATCGGAAATATTTTTAAAGTAAATAAATTCTTATAACTCAAATTATAAGATAAAGATAGAATATTTGCTATATGATATCCTGTATCATGCCCTTCAAAATAATTATTATTTAAAATAGGGATTAATAAGAATAGAGATATTAATAAAATAATAAAGTAAAATTTATCTAACCATTTCCAAACTTTTTTTAATTTATCCATTTTATATCACTTCTTAAATTATAATATATCAAAAAATGAATTTTAATTCTTTAATTGATTATTTTTTTCAGAAACAGCATACAATTTTACAAGAATTTTGGCTATACAATTTGGCCAAAATTTTTTAAACATAATATAATCCTCTTCTATTCTAATATTATTATTTATAATTTCAGTAGTAGTTGAATTTTCGTGAATTCTATGTCCCATTAAATACTTATTTATATATATAAATTTACCTTTTAATTTAGATAATCTTTCCCAAGCCAACCAATCTACGTCACATTTCATTTCACTTGCAAATATCTCTTTAGGACAACTTTTTTTCACAAAAGTTACAGATGGGCATCCTATTGCATCTCCAAAACAAATTGCACTTCTTTTCATTATTTTTAAACCGGCAAAACTATGTAAACGCAAAGGCAATAATAATATTTTTTTTAATTTTAAATTAAGGTTTTTATATTCTTTTTGAGCGCCTTTTATTTCATAATAATTAGGAAATAATATAATTGCATTTTTATTTTTTTTATATGCATTTACTATTTCTTCAGCATAATTTTCATCGTAAATATCATCTTGATGAGCAATAGTAACTAAATCTGTTTTGGCAGCAGATACAGCAAAATCAAAGTCATAACCAATTCCTTTTTTTACTTTATTTATAATTACTTGTAATTTATATTTTTTGGCAATTTTTTTTATAAAATCATTAGGAGTTGAGGTGGCTATTACAATATATGATTTTATTGTTTGGTTTACAACCGATTTAATACATTCTTCTAAATAATTTGATTCTTTATAAGCTAACACTACAAAAGTATGAGATGGTTTCAATATATCACTTCCTAGTTAATTTGTTTGTAATTTTGTTTAATATATAAGCCATAATTAATGTTGGTATTATCGATAGACTAAAATTTAAATATGGATTATTACTAGGAACAAGTTCATAAATAATTTGTTGAATTAAAAAGCCCCATAAATAAATTTCATAAGAAAGTTTTAATATATTTTCTTTAGTAAATACTTTCTTACACTCAAATGATAACCAAAGACATAAATATGGTATCGTTATTATTTTAACATATAAAAAAATATTAAGGAATAAACTAATAATAGTAATTAAAAATAAAATACATGCATATCTATTTTTTAAAGGAATTTTATCAAAATAAATATAAGTAATCATTCCCATATAAAATAGAAAAAATAATGGAAGAACTGATTCTAATGTAGGAAAATACATATATAATATCTTTTGAAATAATAAACAACCTAAGAAAAGAATAAAAGTATATTTAAAATTTTTTTTATTTATAATTTTTATTTTATAAGCTATAAAACAGAAAATATAACATAAAAATTCTACTGGTAGTGTCCATAAAGACCCATTCGTGGATAAAGAATAAATATGATTTGTCCATAAACCTATTATTTTATGCGTTGTTATTAACAAAGAATTTTTTATTAAATATAGATAGGGAGAAGAATCCATAAAGTATTCTTTTAATGATACATTTGTAAATAATGGTCCAACGATAAAAACGGTACATAGAAGAACTAAAAATAAAGATGGGAAAATACGCTTTATTCTTTTCTTAAAAAATGTAAACCCCCCCCCCTGAGGAGATTAACGACTTAGTTATTAAAAAACCACTAAAAAATAAGAAAATACATACACTTAAATTTCCTAAATCCAGTTGTCCATGAGTAAGTCTATTAACAGGATCAAAAAAATTGGGACCATTCGTAATGGGAAAAGCATGCGAAAAAATTACCAAAATTGCTGATACAAATTTTATTAATGAAATATTATTATTTTTTGTATTCATTTTTAACTTTTTTGATGAATAATACGTTTATATGATTTTTTTAAAATCGTTTTTAAAGAATCTTTTTCTAATGATAAAATTTGTACATTTCCAACTTTTAAATTATTATGATAATTTACCCACACATTCATTAATCTTTCACTTAAAAATCCATATATTCTTTTTTGGAGAACGGAATAATTTTTTATATTAGTTTGTTTTTCAACTTCAAATAAAATATTGAAAAGCCATTCGCAATATTCATTAAATAATTTTTTAGGCATAATAAACATATTGCAAATAAACATTTTATGTTTTTTCATAGTTTGCTTATAGCATTCTAAATATTCAGGATATAATTTTTCAATAACGCTTTCTGTTACTTTTAAATCAGAAATATAATGTTGTTGCTTATACTTGGATTCAATATTTTTAGTATATAAATTTATATATTGACTCACAATAATATCATATTGATTTAATAAATCCTCTATTTCTTTTCTATTTAATATAAGTTCATATTTGTTTTTACATTTTTTTATTTCTTTTTTACTTTTTAAAGTAAAATATCTCCTATAATGATTTAAACCTATATAGTCACAATTTAAATTTTTCCAAGCCCAATATAAAGCTGTTAATTCACAATAATTAGGATTTTTTATAGAAATATTATCGTTGGTATTATCTTGTAAATATCCTAAATTTGGTTTCCCTTCTGCTCCTACTTGAATTGGCATATAAATATCATCACTTGGCATTTGATATTTTTTATGAGTTGCCACTAAAATTTTTATATCTTTCTTTTTCATAAATATTATCCTTCTAATTTTGCAAATAAATTTAATGATGATTCTATTACATCATCCATATCATAATACTTGTATTCAGCCAGTCTTCCTCCAAAAATTACTTTATTTTCTTTTTGAGCAAGTTTTCGATAATCATCTGCTAATTTATTATTTCGATCATCATTCATTACATAATATGCTTCTTTTTCTGGATTCCAATCGTCTGGATACTCATACGTTACAACAGTTTTTTCTTGATTGCCATATTCGAAATGTTTATGTTCAATTACTCTTGTATATGGAATTTCTCTTTCTGTATAATTAACAACTGCATTCCCTTGATAATTTTTTTCATTAATTATTTTTGTTTCAAATCTTAACGATCTATATTCTAATCTTCCCAGTTGAAAATTAAAATACTCATCTAACATACCCGTAAAAATTACTTTTTCACACATATTATCAAATTTATCTTTATTGTCAAAATAATTAGTATTTAATTTAACTTCTATTCCTTCTAACATATTTTCTACTAATTTGGTATATCCTCCTATAGGAATACCTTGATATAAATCATTAAAGTAATTATTATCATAAATAAAACGAACAGGTAATCTTTTAATAATAAAAGCTGGCAATTCTGTACAACTTCTACCCCATTGTTTTTCTGTATATCCTTTTACTAATTTTTCATAAATACTTCTTCCTACTAAAGATATGGCTTGCTCTTCTAAATTCCTAGGTTCTCCTTTAATTTCAGCTTTTTCTTTTTCTATTTTATTCATTGCATCTTGTGGAGTAAAAACATCTGGCCAAATTTTTGAAAAAGTATTCATATTAAATGGCATATTATATACTTCATTTTTATATCGAGCTATTGGAGAATTTGTATATCTATTAAACTCAGCAAATTGATTAACAAATTGCCATACTTCTTTATTATCTGTATGAAATATATGAGCTCCATATTTATGTACATTTATTCCCTCAATATTTTCGGTATAAACGTTTCCTGCAATGTGATTTCTTTTATCTATTACTAAAACTTTTTTCCCTTTTTCCTTTGCTTTATATGCAAAAGTTGCTCCAAATAGTCCTGCGCCTACTATAACATAATCATATTCTCTATTCATCTTTATTTCTCCTGTCTTCTCATAAAAATTGTTTATATCCTGCTATAATAATACAAAATGATTTATTATTCTTATTTCGATTAATAAATTGATATTTTCCTTTTATTCTTTTCTTTTTTTTATTTTTCACATATGCACTATGTTTACACACATAGAATTTTTAGCTAAGTTATATATATACTTATTTTTTTCTCCTATATATTTATTATTTTAACATTTATTCCGCTTATTTTAAAAATTTTATATACTTTTTCTAGCATTTCATCTGATACTTCGGTTAATTCTTCCGGTTCAATCCCTATCGATTGATATTTACTTAAAGCCAAATTATGAATTTTAAAAATTTCGACATTTTTATAATTATATTTTTTCAAGGCCTTAATCAAAAGTTCAATATTATTATCTTTTAAAGTATATTCATTACTAAAAGGTATTCGAAAAATATCAATAGTTATATTTTTATATTTTAAAAAATCTAAATTTTTAAAATATAATTCTATATCTCCATTTAGGATGTTTTTGCATTCATCCGCATCTAATATTTTCATATCAATAATCCATTCATTTACATAGTCAACTGCCTCTTGAATTAATTCTGTTTGAACTTGTAATGCCGTTTCAAAACATATATTTATCTTTTTTTCTTTTAATTTTTTTAATAAAGGAAGCATTGCTTTTATTTGAAGTAAGGGTTCTCCTCCTGAGAATGTTACTCCACCATTATCTAACGTATAATAATCATAATCTTTCATGATTTCATTAAATAATTCATCACAAGTATAATCTTTTCCAAAAATGCCTTTTTCTTTTGTATTCTGATTGTAATATTCAGTAAAATTATAACTTTTATTTTCTGGATTCGCACACCAAGGGCAATTTAAGTTGCAACCTTTTAAAAAAATTGTAGTACGAATCCCTGGGCCATCATGTAAACTAAATCTTTGAATATTAGATACTCTTACCTTCATTTTTCAAAGCTCTTTCTATTAATAAATTTTTATAATTTTCTGGTAAATCATTAAAATAAGCACTGAATCCCCAAACTCGCACAATTAAATTTTCATATTGTTTTGGATTTGCTTTTGCTTTTATCAATGTGTCACTACTAGTTACATTCATTTGCATTTGAAAAAATCCTAAAGAAATACTTAATATTAAAAAATTAACCATTTTATCAAAATTATTTTCAATAAATGAAGGAGTAATCATAAAATCTATTACGTTTCCATTAAATCGGCTACTTGAATAATCTAATTTTGAAGCAAACTGTATTAATTCTGTATAGGCTACGGAAGCTTTATCTGAAGAAATATGTACTCCAAATGGGTCATCATTTTTACGTCCATCAAATGAAGCAGCTACATGCATTGATTTTGTAATATAAGATGGAGCACTTAAACCAAATTTAAATTTTCCACCTAATTTATTTACATGATTATTTAATATATCATTTACTTTTTTAGTTATTGTATTTGTTAATTCAATAATTTCTTTTGAATCTGTACCATATCGTATAGGCTGTTTTTTTAAATCTATTATAATATTTTCGTTTTCAAAATAATTATTTTGACGTAATGTATTTATTTGCGATAATTGATAAGTTTTTTTATCAAATACAAAATGTTTAATATTATATAAACTATTTACCACATTACTTAATGAAACAGAAGTAAAACCGTAATGATTATACTTTGCTCCTCCATAAGCAATATCTTTCGCATTTTTATTACAATTCTCAGTAAATAAGGATAATAATGGAGATTCTTCCCATTCAATGCTATTTATTTTTTCAATATATTCTAAAATATAATCTTGTAAAAATTGTATATATGTTTCTAAAAATTGTTCAAAAGTTTCTACATTATCTAGTTCTATACTATCTATCATTTTCAAGAAAGGTTCCATGTAAACAATGGAATCAATATTATTTTGATCAAACGATTTCCCTGGTATAAATGGTTCCCAACAAGCTGAAGTAGCATAATTATAAGCATCTTTTTTGTCATATCCATAGTCAATAAGTTTTGGAATAATGACATCATCATTCGAAAATAATGGACACCCTATTCCTGTTTGAATACATTTTAATGATACTTCCATTAAATCTTTCGGAATATTTTTAGCTACTCGCAATAATATTTTTGGATCAGGCAAAGATAAATCATGTAGAACTTCAATAAATAAATATGTAAGATCATTATAAAAATATTTTCCATTAGGTTCTAAACCACCAAGTATTATTATTTGTCCTGTATCTCCTAATAAAGAATTACTTTTAAACCAGAAATTTTGATGTAATGTTTCTATAAAGTCTTTTATTAATTTTTTAGCTTTTTCAACTGTTAAATTTTTTTCTTTTATATCTTGCTTATAAAGTTTGTCTAAAATTTTATCTAAACGTCCTAACCCATTTAAACATAATCCTGATTGCCATATTAATTGATTAAAAAATAAAATACGTTGTAATGCTTCTTCAAATGAAGTTGCTTCTTTGGTTTTTATATTTTGAAAATAATTAATCAATTTCTTTTTATCTTTACGCGTACTTTTTGTGATTTTATCACATATACGATTAATATATTCTTCTATTCCTAATATCAGTTGTTCCTGACTATCTTTAAATTTCCCTGAAGTGATTTTTAAATTGTCTTTTTTTAAATTTATTAAAGAGTTATGAATCACTTTTGAATAATCAATAGTCAAATTATCTATCATACGATTTTCACGAGGAACAATTTTAAACACATCTAAAGTATAAATAAAATGATTATTCGTATCGATATTTATTTTGGCTTTGTTAAAAACTTTTCTAATTTGTTCTCCTTTTAATAATTTTTTACTTGGAGTATAAAAATTAAAAATAGATTGAATACTAAATATCAAAGTTTTCCATATATTTTTATATTTACGGTGAAATAAATAAATTAATCGAATTCGTGCAATATTTGTTTTCCCAATAATTTTTTTTATTGTTTCCATAAATTAACCTCTTTTTCTTTTTATACCTACCAATATTTGCCTTAAAATATCTACAAAAAAACTTTCTTTTAATATGAATAACATCAAAAAATAAGTTAACATTCCAATAAAAATTTCTATCATTGTATTTAATATACTCACTTTTAAATATGTAACAACATAACTTACAACTAATAACATAATTACTCCGCTAATTATATTTTTTACTCCAAATTTAAGTATATCTCTAAATAAAAATTGATCTTTAAAAAAATGTAATTGATAGATAAGAATAACACTTTCTGCTGCTACTGAAGCTATTGCTGCACCAGCACCTCCATATTTTGGAATTAAAATCATATTAAATAAAACATTTGTAAATGCTCCTATTATAACTGATACTGTAAAAATATTTTGTTTACCAGTCTGAACCAAATATTGAATACCAGTTATTCCATTTAATCCTATAGCTATTAAAATTGGAGTGGTAAAAATTAAAATATTGGTTACTCCATCAAAACCATCTCCATAGAACCAAGGTACAAATTT
Organism: uncultured Bacilli bacterium; assembly: GCA_947591455.1. Lineage (GTDB taxonomy): Bacteria > Bacillota_I > Bacilli_A > RF39 > UBA660 > MGBC108787. The sequence continues at coordinate 16,422 of CANQDC010000006.1, forward strand.
AGAGGCGATTGCAATCAACCCTAAAGCTAACGGGATTCCTAAAAACCACACAAATTGAAAAGATTTTTTTAAACAATTTTTTACTTCGTCATAATTCTTTTCCATGTATGCTGCAGCAATTCGTGAATTCATGACAGTTTGTAAAGCACTTATTAAAACTAAAGCTGCTCTAACAACTTTCTGTGCTTGTTCATAAAATCCTACTTCTGCCATATTATTAGTTAATAATCCTATCATTGTTTTATCTAAAACAGTATAAATTTGAATTGCAATTTGTGGTAAAAATAATAAAATTGTTGGTTTTATATGCTTTTTTAATTGTAAATCCTTTATAGGTATTTTTATTATATATTTCGGTAAATATAAAAATAAAGATAAATTTCCTATTAATTCTGAACCAACTGAAATTGCAAAATACTTCCATAAATCAGTAGGATTTTTGACTAAGACAAAAATTAATATTAAACTCATCACTTTTACAATCAAGTTACGAATAACTGTTTTATCAAATTCTTCTAAACCTTGAAAAAACCAACTAATATCAAACATTGAAGCAACTAACTGTATAATTAATATTCTATAATAAAATGCATAATTTCCTTCTCTACCGTAAATAAAATAAAATAAACCTATAGTTACTAAAAGTGATATAAAACGCAATAACAGAAGTTCAAGAAAAGATTTGCTAAATTCTTTTTTATTATTTTGATGATATGCAATTTCTCGTTGACCATACATTGCAATACCAAGAGACCCAAATAAAACAAAATAAGTTACAATTGACATCGTATATCCAAAAATGCCAATAGGTTCTGCTTGTAAAACTCTTGACAAATATGGAGTGGTAATTAATGGTAACAAAATAGTTAACATTTGGTAAATCAAATTAAATAGATAATTTTTAGCTATACTTTTCTTTTTCATGCATAACTCCTTTCAAAATATTACTTTTTTTGACTTTTCAAGAGTGATATTTCTTGGATAATTAAAGTAAGTCTTTTCTTTTGCTCTGCTACAATTATTGTTAAAATCATTGTTATAAAAATCATTAAAGTTAAAATTACTCCCACAACAAAACTTGCCAAAACTTGAAATCCACAAAATTCACTAATAGAGACTAATATATTTGGAAAAGCTCCCAAAATTAGCATAATTAGAATAATAGCATACCATACTAAAGAATATTTTACTGGTAATTTTTGTTTTTTTAGAAAATAACTTGTTATGATAAACCAAAATATAGCAAATATAATTAAGAATAATCTTAAATTAGTATCCATTACTTCACTCTCTTTCCAATTATTAATATTGATAGAAATACATTGATCATATAATATGCTTGTTTCCAAGATGTAATAGAAGATTTTCCTTTTGTTCTTTCTTTCATACTAACTGGTACTTCTTCTACTTTTAAATGATGACGTAAAACTTCTACAGTAGATATTGGTTCCGGATATTCTGTTGGATAAGTTAAAGCAAATAGTGATATAACATTCTTATCTGCAGCTCTAAATCCACTTGTAGTATCATATATTTTTTTATTAGTTTTTAATTTTATTACAAAAGAAATCATTTTAATTCCAATTCTTCTTGCAAAAGAAGATTGAAATTCACTACTATCTTTCTTTATAAACCGAGAACCTATTACCATATTGGCTTTGTTATTTACTATTGGATCTATAATATTTTTTACATAGCCAACATCATGTTGTCCATCACCATCATATTGAACCGCTATATCATAATTATTTTCTAATGCATATTTATATCCAGTTTGTACTGCACCACCAATTCCTAAATTACGAATCAAATCAATAACAGGTATGTTATTTTCATGACATATTTTTGATGTCTCATCTGTTGATCCATCATTAATAACTATCACATCATATTTTGTTTTATTTTTCTTATTAAAATCTATTATTTTTTGATAAGTTTTTAAAATATTTTCTTCTTCATTATAAGCTGGAATAATTAACAATATCTTCATAAATTAAATCTCCTACTTCTTTTTAGTTTAGACCCAATTAATAATAAATTCTTTTAGTTAATTACAACTTAATCTATAAATGTTAGAATAATCATAATTATATATTTCATCAAATGTTAAGTCTTTATCATTATAAATACTTAAATCTAAACCATTAGTAACTAAATATTTTGCTTTTATATCACATAAATCATATTTATTAATATTTAATATTAAAGCATCTTCATATAATAATTCAACATTTGTTGTCTCATCAATAATATTAACATTTATATGAGCATATCGATTATATATATTATCATATTTTCTTTCTTTATCTAAAATATCCCAAAGTTCATAATTAGGATAATTATTTGTTGAATTTATAACTTTTGCTCCATTTGCAAGTATATAGTTTTGTAAATAATAAACAGTCCCTATCGTCAGCCATTTTCCATCATTATCATGATTTACTATTTCTCGAACTTTTTCTGCAAAAGGCTTATCATATATAACACTTAATCCTTTCGATACTGGATGAATAGTCATACCTACTATACAAGAAAGTAAAAACAATAAACAAACTAAATACTTGTCAGCTTTTATATAATTAATTAAAAATAAAGTCATTATTGGTATAAAAATTAACATAGAAATAACAAACATTTTACTTGTAAAATACGAAGTATATAAATTATTTACAATTTTGAAGCTAATCATAAAAAGAATAACACTTAATAAACAAGATATTAAAATTTTCTTTATAGAAACAGTATTAATTGCATAATTTGCTAATATATATATTAAAAGAACAACATTTAGAAAGCCAACTGTAACTTGCGTTCTTATAGGCGTAGACATATACAACAATGTTATTTTTGCAAAAAAATCATTTATTTCAATAAAATTCCATAAATTTAGAAATAAAGTAAACACAACTAATAAAATTAATAATAAATCTTTCTTTTTATTTTTAATATTGGATATTACAGTACAAATTGCAACTAATAACGGAAGTGGATACAATGAAATAAACTGAGACGATTCACTAGCATTAGGATGATTTACAAACGGTGTAAAAATTGAAGTAATATAATTAAATAAATGTTGCCAATCAGAGCCACCAGTAGAAAAACGTGCTCCTGGATAAACAGTATTATTTACCAAATTAAGAACATCAGTTGAAGTTATAAAAGATGGAGCTATTATTATTGCACAAATTAACAAAACATTCAAAATAAGTATTAAAAAATTTTTAATATTTATTTCGTTTTTATGAGTTGCTATTTGCCATATAACTAATGCCAAGAAAAAATATCCATAAGAAATCTGCCATGCAGGATAAAGACACATAATATAGCAACTACCAAAAAAACCAATTAAAAAACTATATAAAACCTTTTTCTTGAAAATTTTATTTTCAAGAAATTTATTAAACATTAAAATAGCTAAACATCCATACGTAATAATATTATAACTTTCCCACCATTGGGTTGCAGGTGCAAATGTAATCATTACGGCACCTAGTAATGAATACTTTTTATTTTGCTTTGTCATTAACATAAAAAGTTCAAATGTTGCAAAAAACATTGCAAAATATCCTAAATACCAGTATGCAGAAAAAGCATGATTTACATCTAAAAATAAAAATGGAATTAATGTAGGATTAGATAAAATTGTTATTGACTTTACAGGTAATTTTGGATAAAGTGTTACAATATTATTAGTTCCCCTTATTGTTTTATTGATTGTTGATAAATTATTAATTTTTGATTTTTGTGATAATATGAAAGGAGTAGTAACTGCCCATTCATCCCCGCGAATCAATTGAGGTTTAAAAAGAAATGGATTACTATTTTTTACATAAATATTCGGCTGTACTACTTCATTATACATAGAAATAGATGATCCATGATAACCATTTATTACACAATAAGAAAAAATAATTAAGCCAAGAATATATCTTTTCCGATAAATAAAATCCCATAATTTATTTCGATCAATATAAATATTCAGTCTACAAAATAAAAATATAGTCGCAAAAATAATATATCTATCAATAGAAATGCCTTCATTAGGAAACACAAATTTTTCAATAAGCAAAGGTAAAATTAAACATCCTAAGAATGAAAAATATTTAATTATTTTATTATTTAAAAATTTTTTCATTTTTTTCTCCTTTTATTCCCTTTTTATAATCTAAATATCCTTGTAGCATCGCAAAAGTTTTTTTACATTTTTGTTTTTCATAAAGCCATATTTTTATTAATTCTTTTTTAGTCATTTTTTTTTCAGCATTGCAAAAATCAGGATATCTAGATTGATACATATCTAAGAAATAATGTCTATTTCTAACAATATAATACCTTCTCATAGCATTATGATTGGAAACATAAAACACTTTATCACCTATTTTTTTTCTTACTGTATTTCCTAAATTATGAATTAATTTAGCATCATTTACTTGAACAATTTCATAGCCATGATCTCTAAGATTTAAACAATAATCAAAATCTACAGCATCAATAAAAAGCCAATCTTTAAAACCACCAATTTTTTTATAAGCTGCTAAATTTATAATATTACCAGAAGTCATAACCATTAATGGTGTTTCTATACCTGTTGGTTTCATCCCTTCTCTTTGAGGAATCATATGAAACGGAGATATTAATCCTATTTTACTTATTTCAATATTTAAATCATTATTTTTTCGATATTGTTTTAAATAATTAACTAATATTGAAAAAGAATTTTTTGAAAATTTACTATCTTGATCCATTGTTAACAACCAATTATATTTTTCTTTTATAGCTTTTTTAGCAGCAATATTCAAGGCAGTAGCAATACCTAAATTTTTCATATTAGAAATGTATTCTACTTTTTTCATATGAAAAAGACAAGAATTATCTTTGTTTGGTGTATTATCTATTAAATATAATTTATCTAATTCTTGAATGTATGTTTTAATATTATTTATTACTTCTTTTGTAGGATTGTATAATACAATAACTCCTGCTAATTTAATCATTCTTCTACCTCATTGCCTTTTTTATTATATTTTTTATAGTTTGTGGTACTTTAATTTTAGAAATAAGTTTCCATCTCAAAGAGTTAACAATCAAATTATATTCAGCCGCATTAGTTGTTTGTACCGTTCCAAAGCTTTGTTTTACTAATTTGCCTAATACTGTATAGTTAGCTTCTTTAACATTTAATTCATAAATTTTTTCATATTCTTTAGCCATTTCTTTACAAGTCTTTATTTTATATTTTTCAATATTTTTTATTACTTCATCATATTCTTTTGAATTTTTGAAGATATCTTCTATTTTTTTAATAATATCTTTAAAATTAGTTTCTAAAGGGATTACCCAACCAATATGATTTAAATTAATTCTCTCACCTACTGCACCAATATCATAAGCAAGTACTGGTATTTTAGAGGCAATTTCTTCTGTTAAAGTATAGGAATATGTTTCTGGCCATATTGAAAATGAACATATTAAATCAATATCATTTTGTTCCAATAAGTCTGGCAACTCTTCTCTATTATATCGATCATGATAAACATAATTTTTTTTATTTTTTCTTAATTCTTCGATTTCAGAATACCCAAATAAATGGTAAGTTATATTTTCTTTTTTATTCTTATTAACTAAATCTCTTAATATATAAGCACCTTTATGAATAGCCATAACGCCCACAAAAGCCACATTAAAATGATCTTTACCTTTAATGCTTTTAATTTTATTAGATTTTTTAATATCAATACCATGTTCAATTACTTTAATATTTAATTCAGGATAAGTTCTTAAAAATCTTTCTTTTGTATCTTTACTAGGAACTATAACATTGGTAAATGCTTTCAAAAATTCTGACAAATCTTTTTGCCATTCGCCTATAACATCATTTTGCAAACCTGATTTATATTTTAAACATTCAGCACAATTTTTATTTTCAACATTTTCACAAAATTTTTCCATTTTATATAGCATATTTATAGAAGGACAAATAGCGTAAAAATCATGTAAAGTTATTGAGGATTTAATTTTTTTATCATTAATTACATCAGCAATATCAAAAAAATGATTCAATAGGTGATGTACATGAATATAATCTATGCCCAGAGCATCTATAACATTTTCTAGCATAATTTTATAATTGTGATTATATTTTGGTATTAAGTTAAAATATTCAATACGATAATTTAAATCTAAAGTTTCTTCACTATTTTCAAAATAAGAATATACTTTATAAATACCATTTTCAGGGGTCAAAACATGAAAATTATATTTTTTCCTTAAGTTAAAAATTAAATCTCTAACGTGTAATGTTGTTCCACCAACATTATTCATAACATCTTTCCAATCATGAATAATTATTAATATATTTTTTCTTTTATATAAACCTAAAGCATATCGAATGTTTTTACAAATATAATTAATTGGAAAATTTCCACACCATAATTCAATTCTTTTTGTATAAACGGGATACTTATTATTTAATATCTCACCATGCTTCTTGACTAACTCTTCTCTTTGTGAAGAAAAAGATTGCTTTTCTTTATGATAAATAATTACACTATCACATAAAACATTTTTATATCCATAATCTAAACACCGAAATGAAAAATCATTTTCTTCTCCATAGCCTTTTTCAAAAGTAACATCATCAAAATAACCTACCAACTCAATTACTTCTCTTTTTATAAACATGCAAAAACCATGAGCAGTTGGTAATTCGTTATTATCGTGATAACTACATTTTTCGACAATTTTTGCATAATTAGCAAACGAAATATTAGAAGGTAATTCATTTCTTTGTAAACCTACAGGTACTGAGACCAACGTGGCATTATTTGACAAAGGCGTTACGGTAGCTATTTTCTTTTCACTATAAGCGCATTGAATAATTTTATCTAACCAATTTTTTGAAACCTCTGTATCACTATTTAAAAGTATTACATCATTGGTAGAATATTTCATTCCTTTGTTTACTGTCCCCACAAAGCCTAAATTTTTTTCATTTTCAAGTACAACAACAAATGAATATTTTTCTTTATACTTATTTAATAAATCCTGCATTCTTTCATCTGAGCTTTTATCATTAATACATATAATTCTATAGTTAGTCATATTAGTATTTTCAATAATAGAATCTAAACATTTGATTACACAATCATATGCATTGTAAATAGGAATTATGATATCACATTTTTTCATTATTATACCTCCTCAGCAAAACCCCTTTGTAATCTATTAAATATTATAAAACCAATCAGTAATAAAAAAATACAGCCAAATAGTGTGATTAAAAGTGATTTTAATTCTGGAATTGTTTGATAAAATAGTATATTACGATAACTATTTATAATACTAGACATTGGATTTAAACGTATCAGCCAAGCTATTTTAGTATTTTCAAACATATTAGCTGAATAAATTATTGGAGTGGCATAAAACACCATATTTATTAAAAAACTTATTATATATTCAGCATCACGAACATAAATTTCAATGGAACTAGTAATTAATATTATTCCTAATTGAAATAGAAATTGTACTAAAATAATTAATGGCAAAAACAAAATATATTTGCTAAATCCTATGCCACTGAAAATTAAAAAAATAAAAATAATTATACAGGAAATCAAAAAATTAATTAATCCGCTTATATTAATAGAAATGGGTAATATTTCTCTTGGAAAATAAACTTTTTTTATAATACCTGCATTAGATAAAATACAAGTAGTTCCTTGTATTATTGTATTTACAAAATAAGTCCAAGGTAATATTCCGATAATAACAAAAGTAACATAATGTTGCTCTGTATTTTTTAAAATAAAAGGAAAAACTATAGCATAAATTAGCGCAGTTAATAATGGATTAATAAAAGACCATAAAATTCCTAAAAATGAAGCTTTATATTTACCTCTAATATCTTTTTTGACATTGCTTTTTAATAATAAACGATAATTGTAAAGGTTATTTATTAAATTTTTCATAATTATCCACACACCTTTTTATATTCTTCCATAACTTCTCTGGTGTTACCATCTTTTTCAATCTTACCATTATTTATCCAAATTGTTCTATTACATAATTTTTTTATAGAATCTAAACTGTGACTTACAATAACAATAGTTTTTTTATTATTTTTAAGCTCTTCTAATTTTTCAAAACATTTATCTTGAAAATGTTGATCTCCTACCGCTAAAATCTCGTCTATCAATAAAATATCGGCATCTACATTAATAGCAATAGAAAAAGCCAACCGCATATATTGTCCACTTGAATAAGTTCTTACAGGACTGTCAATTAATTCACCTAATTCTGAAAAATCAATAATACTTTGTAATCTTTGATTGATTGCTTTCTCTGTTAAGCCAAAAATTGATGCATTAAAATAAATATTTTCTCTTCCTGTAAAATCCGGATGAAATCCAGCACCTAATTCAAGTAAAGATGTTAATTTTCCATAGGTTTTTATAGTTCCTTTCGTAGGATAAATAATTTTGGTCATCAACTTTAAAAGAGTAGATTTGCCACTTCCATTAACTCCTATTAACGCAACTGTTTCACCTTTACTAATTTCTAAGGAAATATTATTCAATATTATTCTTTCCTCTGCTTTTTTTTTATTCCAAAAAACCAATCTTTCTTTTAATGTTGAAGGTTTATCATAATATAATTTGTAAACTTTAGTAACATCTTGAATATCTATTGCTTTTGAATTATTTGCTTTCATTTTATAACTCCTTGTCTTATATAAAATTATAATATAAATATTATAATTTTAAAAGTTCTATTTCTTACGATGTAGTATATTATCTATTTTAGTTTTCAATTTCCAAGTTTTAGAATTTAATATTTCATTGTAGTTATTAACTATATTATTAAGGTCTGCTTTTGATTTATCTAAATTTAATCTTAAATCTATAATATTTCTTTTTAAATCTCCTAACTCACTTTCTAAAACTTTAATATATTCATTTTGTTTGCTATTGTTTTTTTCTAAATCTTCATATTGTCCCCAAATAATATTGATTTCTTCTTCTGAATTTTCATATCTAGTATATTTATTAAATATTTGACTGCCAATATCATTTTTTACTATTTTATTTATAATTTTTTCTTCAAGCTTATCAAATAATTCTATATAATCTCTCATTTTAATACATAAATTATCTAAAATATAATTATATATTTTTTCTATATATACATTATATTCCATATTAGATAAATTATAAAAAATAAACATTCTTATTGCACGGTAAACTATATATTCTAATGGTACAAATTTTTCTAACCATTCTTGATCAAAAGCAATATAATTACCGGATTTATTAACTAAAATATTTTGGAAAATTAAGTCTATAAATCCATCTTTTATAAAATAAAGGTTATCCTTGATTTCATTAGAAACTTCAATATTATACTTTTCAAAAATAGTATTTACATCCTCGTTTATTTTTTCTTTGCAAAAATGTTTCTTTAAATATAACACATAATTATTTATGGTTTCTTTTAATAAAACTAAATTGCCCTTTTTGCATAAATCAATTAAATAATCAGAAAGACTTTGGAAATCAGTGTAATTTGTATAAATTCCAATTTCATCTTTATAAATTTCTAATGTGTTAATTCCATACTTATTTAATAATTTATCATACTCTAATATATTTTCTATATGTTCTTTTCCTTGTTCAAATTTAGCTTTTTTATAAAATTTCCCATTTTTTTCAAATGTTTCAATTGCATATTTTTTATTTCTAGAATCATTATATTTAGCAAATAATACTTCTTTATCTGTTTTTATCAAAGATAATTCAATAAAATATGAATTAGCAAAAAAATCCAATACATTATTCATCAAAATATCCTTAAATATTTTCTTTTCATCCCCAAACATTTTAAAAGTTCGCCAATAATATGGCGTATAACATATATTTTTTTCATTTTGCACAAATTCATCAGTTAGCACAATTTCTGGAAATTTATAGTCGGGTAAAAGATAATAAAAATTATAATTTAAATTTAATTTATTAAATAAATATTCTAAATCATTTTTACTAAATGTTTTAATTTTACTATTATTTTTATAATTATTAATTCCATCAAAAATTCTATTTGTATGATCCTCACATGCCCCACACCAATACTTTAGACCAAAACGATTTTCAATCGCAATTAATATTTTTCCGTTATCTCTAAGATTTTTTTTGAGTTGATTTATAAAATCTTCATAAGGATTTTCAGAATCAATATACAAGGCACTGTATTCTAATACTCCATTTAACAAAATATAATCATATTTTTCTTTTAAAACAATATCCTTAAAATTACCCACAATAATTTCTAAATTTTTAGCATTTTTATTTCTTTCTAAAATAGCGGTGGCTCTTTTTTTAGATAATTCAATACTTGTTACTTTTTTACATTTTTGACACAATTCGCTCGTAATTGCGCCCATACCTCCGCCAACTTCTAATATACTTGCATTTTTTTTGAAAGGATACCAACGAATTACATTTTTTCTTCTATCAGCTAAATGATAAAAGACAGGCCATGAAGAATCTTCTTCAAAAGCTTTTTCATAATTATCAGGATACTTTTTTATAAATTCAATTATTTTATCTTCAATATCACCATCACTATATTCATCTTTTCCTTTATAAAACTTTAAATTTAATTTCATAATGATTTATTTCTCCTTTCAATTTATTATTCTTTATTTATTCCCACTCCTGTTAATAATTCTATAAAATATTTTTTGGTTGTATCTTGATCATATTTATATAAATATTTTGAATTATAAATAAAGTCCTTTTCATTAACAATACTATCATATTGCGTATGCCAACCGAACAATTTTCTTTCTTTTTCAAATCTTGGTAAGCGATCTATAAATATTTTTTGTTTTGCTTGTTTTATACTACGCATTGGATAATGCTTTAAAATGATCTTTAATGGAAACACTTTTTGACCAACAAAGTTGCAATTATGCCCTCCTCCCGTAGCAATATCCACTTCATTTTGTTTTTTAAATGTTTTTATTTGTACAAAATGCCCTGGACGTCTCCCAAATTCAAAATAAGTATTTTTATTAAAAATATTTTCTTTTTTCGTATTACTTACTAATCGAAAATCAATTACTGTATTGCTAATAGCATTATATCCTAAAGCATCTACATGACTAATATATTCTTGTAAAGTCATTTGAGGATATGGTGCAATTCTAATTTCATCTGAATCATAATGAATAAACCAATCATAATCCATTTCTTTAGAAACCTTTTCCACATTTTTCAAGCAACCATACCAATCATAATTATTTTCCTTAGGTTGTTTAGTAGGATATTTATCTATAAAAATACGATTGGGATATTCATTTGCTAATTTTGTAAGAATATTCCATGTCTCATCTGTTGACCAATTATCAAATATTTTTACATCTATTCCTTGTTTTAATAAATGTTTAATTGTTATTTCTATACAATCAGCTTCATTATAAGTATGGATTATTGCTAAAACTTTTTTTAGTTTGACTTTCTTTAAAAAACTATCATATATTCTTCCAGAAAGGACAATAATTTTTCTTTCTTTTGAATCATAATTAATATATCCATAAAGATTTTTATTCGATAATTTTAAAAATTTTTTTATCATATTTATATTTATTTTAGAAGAAAACTGAATAACCAGACAATCCATCATTTTTTGTAATTTTTTTATTTGGCTATATGTATTTTTGTTTATTTGTTCTATATTATAAAAGAAAACACTGTGCTTATTTTTTTTTAATAATTTCCAATCTTTAAAAGAAAAATTATTTATAATAATATGATTTTCATGAGGTTCATTAGAAAAAATATTAACATTTTCTGTATTTATATAATTTAAAAATTCATATATATTATTTTTATCATTATTCAATTGTTTCTTATTTATCATAATCCCTACCAACCATTTCTTTTATTTTAACAAATTTAACATTTAAAGTCTATTTCACCATATTTTTTTATATTGCTCTACTATATAATTCCAAGTATATTCACTTTTAATTCTATCTTTTGCCATTTTTTCATATTTTTTTATTGTTTTTTCATCAAATTGATCAGCCATTTCAATGATTCTTTTTAAATCATTTTCTTTTTTACTAAAATATAAACTGGATAATTTACCAACTTCCACATTATATATCGCATTATATAAAATATTTATTTTAGTATTCGCAAGAGCTTCTAAAAGACTAGGATTCGTTCCTCCAGCACTATGTCCATGAATATAAGCATAAGCATTCTGTCTTAAATAAATGATTGACTCTTTTTCATAAACACTCCCAATAAATTTAATACGTTTATCTTTTAAAAAATTGGTTTTCACTTTTAAATCATGGTAAAACTTATTTTCTTCCACATTCGATACAATGACTAAATCTCTATTCGTATTTGATTTCATAAATTCTTCAATAATAAGTTCATAATTATTTTCTGGTACAAATCTTCCTACGATTAAATAATAATTATTTTCTTGTATTTTAAATTTTTTAAAAAGTTCCTCTACATGCTTATTTTTTAAAACTTTTTTTTGCAAATAAGCACCATAAGCTATAAAATAAGTTTTCTTTTTATATTTTTCATATTTGGTATCTACATAGTCTTTGATCGCTCTAGAATCACAAATAATTCCATTACTATATTTTACCATAAATCTTTCACTAATTTTAAAACATTGTTTAATCCACCATGACCATTTTTCTCTTTTCCATTCTAATCCATCGGGATTTAAATAGATTGGTATTTTTCTTTTCCGTAAAGGATGTACTAAAAATGGATAAAGTGGACCCATACGACATCCTAAAATATAAATGGTTACGTTTTCTAACTTTTGCTTTTTTATATATTTATTTATTTTAAATAAAGCTTTTATTGCATAAATAAACATAGTAGCAAAACCCATATTCGGAGAATATATTTGTAAACATGAAACCTTGTCTTTTTCAATAATTTGATTTTTTTCTTGTTTCTTCTTTGTTAATTCTGGCACATGAAATTGAACATTTTGATCTTGATAATTCTGAATTAAATTTGTTACAAATGTTTCCCATCCTCCATAATTTGCTTTGTATCCACGTGCTCCAATGATAATTATATTTTTCATATCATCACTTCCTAAATATGTTGATTATATATGATACTGTTAAATTCACATAATAAGAAAAACGTATTAAAATTAATTTAAATATATCTAATTTATTTATATATTTTTCATAATAATATTGACTTTCTTTTAATATTTTAAATTTATTTATACGATTGATACTTTTATCCACACTTTGACTTAATGCATGAATAATGGTTACATCATTATCAATGTACGTTTTATATCCTAAATCTTTCAGCTTTTTGCCAATAATAATTTCTTCATAATATAAAAAAGTATTCTCATCAAAAAAATGAATCTTTTTAAAAATATCTTTTTTTATGATAAAAAAACAGCCTTTCACTACATCAACTTGTGTTAAATGGGTTTGATACTCTTCTTCTTTATAACTTAGTATTTTATTTTCTAAAAAATGAAAAAAAGGAATATTGGCGACTATTTCTGATTGAAAAGTTGGTAATTTCCATCCTCTAGAGATTCCTAGGGGTTCTTGTATCGTTGGAGCAATCACAGCTACTTCTTTATTTTTTAAATTAGCTACTAACTTATCAATGTCTTCTTCTTTTACAATTATATCAGGATTCGATATGATAATATTATCAATCTCATAATTCTTTAGTAAATAATTTATACCAATATTATTTCCAGCTCCATAGCCACGGTTTTCGTCTGCTACAACGATTTTAATTTTTTTATTTTCATAAGCTTTTAATTTTTGGACTGAATTATCTGTACTATGATTATCAACAACAATAATCGCATCTAAATTTTTAAATTTTTTAATATCTTCTAACATTAAAATTGTATTTTCACTATCATTGTAATTTAATATTACGATTCCATTTTTCATATTTACCCTCAATATAATTCTATCATGTCTATTCAGAAAAACCTATAAATTTTTAATTATAGACTTATTTTTTAAAAACTTTTAAAAGAATAGATTTCGTATTTTCATAGTTATATTCATTACTTTTTTCTTTAGCAGCAGCAATTAATTTATTTTTTTCTTTCTTTTTCATATTCAGTTCAGAAATTATTTTTTCTGCTAATTGTTTATAATCTGTTGGATCAAAAGTTATACTATTTACTTGATCGATTAAATAATCACTTGGACCATATTTATTGCTGCCAATGATTAAAGTTTCACAAGCCATTGCTTCTAATCCTGTAAGTCCTAAAGATTCACTTTTTCTTCTTGTTGGATAGATATATGCTTCTAAGGAATTATAAACATCTACTAATTCTGATTGAGAAACAAGTGGTCTTCTTTCTACATAGGAAGATACTTTATACTTTTTAATCATTTCATCTAATCTATCTTCTTCGCTGCCATTTCCGACAATTAAGAATTTTATCTTTTTTAACTTCTCCGCTTTTTTTAATTCGTTGATTGCCAATATGAGTGTATCATATCCTTTATCTTTTTCAATCCGCGCTATAAAACCAAAATATTTTATATCTTCTTTTAATCCTATCTTTTGCTTAGCTATCTTCATATTTTCTTTTTTAAATATTTGGACATTTACTCCACCCGATGGATAAACAACAACTTTATTTTTTGCAATTTTGAAATTTTTAATTACAATATTTTTAAAATAAGTAGAAGGAACAATGATACTATCCGCACTTTTTATAAATATGTTACTTAATTTTAAATATCTTTCATCTACTTTGGTATCCCCTACTAGATCATTTCCATGTCCATTTAAAACTAATTGAGTATTTCTAGATAAAATATAAGGTAAATAAACTCCCACAGCGGAATGAGAAATAAAATGAACATATATATAGTCATAATTCTCAAACGTTGCTTTTATAAACGATACACCACATAATTTTATATAAGCAATTAGTTTTTTTATTTTATTTGTCGTTTTTGTCATAACCACTAAATCTATACTATATCCTGCTTCTTTTAATAATTGGTAAGTATTCAATACAAAAGAACCATAGGAAGGATTTTTACTGCTTGGATACATATTTGAAACGAATAGAATGTTTTTCTTCTCTTTTCCATGGTCGTTTTTTGATATTAAAAATACTAAAGCTAGATAAGTTGTCACCATAGGACTTAGTAATACATGTCCAGAAAAACAAGAGATTACTACCATTAAAATAAAGCTTAATTTATATACAGGTTTTAACTTTGTTTGCTTTAGGGAATAGACAAAAAAGAATAAATAAAAAGCGAATCCAATTATTCCGATACTATAAAAAATATCAAAAATATCTATTTCAATATTTTTCTTTGCCAGTATTTTTTCTTGTCCTAACCCTAACATTTTTTCTAAAGGAGTACTTTTTACATAGTCTTGATTTATATTTTCTAAAAAAGTAAGGCGATTACTATAGACAATATGATCTATATTTTCTAACGTAAATAGCTCACTTATATGATCAATTTGATAATAATTTAACGAAGTTTCTACATTATGATATAAATCCATTTTTGGTATATAAACAATACCTGCTAATAAAATAGCTCCAATAAATAGTAAAACTTTTAATTGATTTTGAAAAAAATATTTTTTGATATTGTCTTTTCGGCGCACTATAAAATAGAAAATAATGATCCCTACACTTGCATAGTACGTCTTTGTTCCTAATAAATAAGTGGTCATTACTAATAAGAAAATAAAAATGATTTGCAATAAATAGCTATTACTTTCTAATAAATATAAAATTACTATGGGAAGTAATGTAATAAAAATGTTAATTAATTCATTTCCAATATAAAAATAAGAAAAATACATGGATTTATTTGGATATATTTCATTCATATTATGCCCCAGTCCAAAACAAAAAGGCACTAAATACAAAAGTAAGTAAAAAAGAAAAATATACATAATTGTTTTTTTGGTTATTTTGCTATTTTCGTAAATTGAGAAAAAGAGAATTAAGAGTGGCAGATAAAATATTTTTACCATATTCGTTAATTCAACCATTACATTATGAGGATATAGGATTAAATAAAGAAAATAGATAATAAAATAAAAGCCCATGAATAGAAAGATTTTTTTATTTGGATAATACTTTACTAAATAAAGAATAACGATTATTAAAAAAAGGCCCTTTATCCAAATTCCGAAACTATAATTCATATTTTCCCATGATAAAATTCCTGTTAAGAAATCAATAAAAGGAAATAAAAGGAATATATATGGAAGTATAAAATCTAATTTTTTTTTCATTATTCCTCACCATTTCTTTCTTTTTTAAAAACAAATAATTTACTAAATATATAATTTAAGATTGTTACAATTACCTGTGAAATTAGTTTAGCAATTGTATCACTTAAAGAAAATATAGTTACTGCAATAAACATTGTTCCCATATCTAAAAAAAGAGTTAAAAGACGCGAGGTGAAAAAGGAAATCATTTCTTTTCCATATTTTTTCGTTTTGCTTTTAAAAACAAATCTTTTATTTGTAATAAAAGCAAATAAAACAGCTAAAATCCAGGAAATCACATTCGCTACTTGTAATTCCAAAGGATTGGTAGCAGTTAAAAATGTATGAACACATATAAAATATGTAGCCATGCTAACAACGGTTGTTAAAATACCAACAATTAAATAATTAATAATTTCTGCATATTTTTTATATATTCTTTTTATTTTTTTCATATTTTTTTCCTTTACTTCGTTTAAATAAAATATCTGTTTTTAATACGATAAATAAAAATATTACCATTAATCCCATATAAATAAAAATCGCATTTGTGGTATCTCCTAAAGTATAGAAAATAGAGATTCCCGCAAATAAAATATCAATGGCATATATAATTAACAAAGATGTGCGTGTCGAAAATTGCATTTTTAATAATTGATGATGAAGATGTTGTTTATCTGGACTATTAAATGGATTTTGACCTTTTAAAATTCTTCTTATAATCGAAAAAGCTACATCAATAATTGGAGTTGCTAAAATTATTAAAGGTATTAATAAAGATGTAAATGTGGCAGTCTTATAGCCAAGTAAAGCCGTTACTGCAATAATAAAACCAAGTAAATTGCTTCCGGTATCTCCTAAATAAACTTGAGCTGGTGGAAAATTATAAACTAAAAAGCCTAAAGTAGATCCAAGCATGATTAAAGCTAAGGTAGTATCTAGCCCTTCTTTCATATTCATAATGAATGCTATAATCGCAATCGTAAAAAAGTATATAGAACATACCCCAGAACATAATCCATCTAAACCATCCGATAAATTAATAGCATTTATTATAGCTACAATTAAAATTATAGTAAGAATATAATTCCATGGCGCAACAAAATTTAGGTTTAAGCCTAAAATAGAAAGATAATCTATTGTAATATTGCCATAAAAAACAATAATTCCAGCAGCAAGAATTTGTACTAATAATTGATACTTGGCTTTAATAGGATTAATATCATCAATCATACCCATTAAAACTAAAATAAAACTTCCCATTAAAATGGATAACATTTGAATACTACTTCGTGCATATAACATATATCCTAATAAAAAAGAGAAAAAAATAGCTAATCCTCCTAATGTCGGCATGGGAACTTTATTTAATCTTCTTGCATTAGGATAATCTAAAGCATTTATATGAATCGCAATTTTTTTTACGATAGGTGTTGCTATCATACTACAAAGAAAAGTTATAAAAACGATTATAAAAACATTGTGTCCGTTTACAAAATACATATAATACACTCCTAAAATGTATTATACCTTAATTCCGTAAAAAAATGAAGAAAAAGAAATTTTTCGTAAAATAAAACTGGTCTATTTTATAAATTTATTTTTTCATAAAACAAGGAAAAGATAAATTTATGTTGTATATGAAAAGTAGAGGTGATCATAAATTGAAAGTAGAAATAAAAAAATTAGAGAATATTAATATGTTAAATGATGCTATGTTTAAAGCCGTGTTTCGAAGTGTAGAAGCCAGAAAAATGGTAGCTACATTTTTAAGTAGAATCACTGGTATTGAAGAAAGTATTTTAGAAAAAGCTGAGTATCAAGGAGGAGAATTAGTAAAAAATAATATTAAAGAAAAAGGAAAAGTATCTGATATCATTGTTAAGATTCAAGATGATAACAAGATCATTTTGGAAATGAATCAATTTGTAAGTAATTATATATTTGAAAAAAATATGAGTTATGCATTTACCATGTTTGCAGAGACCATACCTTTAAGAGCGAAAAGATATCCATATGTGTATTTAATAAATTTGGATAATTTTAATAAGTTTAAAACAAAAGAAGGAATATTACATTTTAAAATACGAGATGAATATGGTCATATAGAAACAGAACACTATCAATCAATTCACTTAATTCTTGAAAATATAATAGATGAAAAGTATAATGGGGATAAAGAAATAAAAAAGACAGTTGAGTTTTTAAAGAAGAATAATCTAGAAGAAATGAAGAAAGAATATGGGAGTGATGAGAAATATATGGCAGCAGTAAGAAGAGTGGAAGATTTATCAACCGATCCAAACTTTATCGGGTATTATGATGAAAAAGAAGCGATACAACAAGATTTAGATGACATGTGGGAGACCGGGTATGATGAAGGAGAGAAAAAAGGTCTTGAACAAGGAATTAAAACAGAAAAAATAGAAATAGCTAAGAAACTCATAGAAATGGATGGAATTGAAAAAGCAAGCTTAATTACTGGACTATCTATAGAAGAACTTCAAAAAATAAAAGAAGATAAATAATTAACTTATTTCATAAAAAATATGAAAATCTTTCCATGATAGAATAAAAGAATGGAAAGATTTTTGATTATAAAAGAAAACTTACTCAATAATCGTAATTCAAATAACATAAAAAAAATTAATATTCGATGTTACTCCATCTGAACATTAATTCTTATTATTTTTATATAGTTTCTCTAGAACTAAGTCCTATTTTAATCAATCAAAAACCGAGGGCGAACGCCAAGTGATTTAGACGCATTGGTGACATGGGAATCACCGGTGTCCATGGCAGAAGCAAAAGCAGCCGAAAACGATACATCTTTTAACCAATAATGAAATCTAGTAGTTCCGTAACCATTAATGAATTCAGGCTTTAGTTGAAAAATCGCATACTGACGATTATCTATTCCTGTATCATACATACTTGATGATGTTACAGTAGTACCATATACATTTACTTCACTCATTAAATCTAGTTTTCTACTATACCAATCCCATGCATTACTAGCACCTGATACATTAATATATTTATTTAAAGCTTCTGTATTTACTGACTTACTTAATAAATTTCGATATTCTATTATATGTTCTCCAAAAACTGGTTGAATATATGTGTTTAATACATTTGGCAATGTTATTTCAACCATATCACTATTTGCATAGCCACCTTCTGTTGTATCACTTTCATTCATTGCAGCACTTTCCAATGGGGTTGCAGGTATAATGGTTACATGATGTTTGGTTAATTCTGATCTTCCAGAATGTAAATAATTATCTAGATCTGCTATTAACCATTTAATAGATTTCCCATCAATATTTGTTGTTATATAATCTCCTACATAGATATCATCGAATGTTCCATCACTAATTTGTTTATAAAACTCATCTGGTTTTGTTTGAAAAAAATTTGTTAAGTCTTTCCCTCGATATGTATTTCTTCTTAATGCGGCTCCGGCATCAATATAGTTTTGATATTCTTCTTTACTTAGATTACTTGCAAAGGCTATATTACATTTACTATCACTCGTTATATTATCTATCTTTAAATTCCAAGCATTATAATCCCATTCACCTTCTGTTTCATTATTACATGTTACACTTACTCGATAGTATTTATCATTACTTGCTTTTCTACCTGGTACTTTATCTTCTTTATTTTGATCTACTGTAATGGCTACTTTTACATCATAACCAAAATCAGGTATTGTTCCCCTTATTACATTATAGCTTTTGTTCTCCTGGTAACTAGCATAACTTCTATAAATTATACCCCCCCCCCAGGATCACACT
>CANQDC010000007.1 GCA_947591455.1 uncultured Bacilli bacterium
CTTTCAATTTACTACTATATTTTATCTAATGCTTGAATGTTTTTCAAGTATTATTTTTAGTTAACGCTGTTTTTCTTAATGATTTCTTCAGCGATAGATTTTGGAACTTCTTCATAGTGATCTTTTTCCATTTGGAAGTTTCCACGACCTTGTGTATTACTTCTTAAATCGGTTGCATAACCAAACATTTCAGAAAGCGGTACCATGGCCGTAATTCGTAATGTATTTCCAATAGATTCTTGTCCCATTGGGCGTCCACGACGAGATGTTAAATCTCCCATAACATTTCCCATGTATTCTTCTGGAACATCAACGACTACTTTCATAATAGGTTCCAATAAAACAACTTTACATTTATTTTTAGCTTCTTTTAAGGCTAAAGAAGCAGCAATTTTAAATGCCATTTCACTAGAATCGACATCATGGTAAGATCCATCATACAAGGTTGCTTTAACATCCACCATCGGATAACCAGCTAAAACTCCACCAGCCATAGCTTCTTGCAATCCTTTATCAGTGACTGGAATATATTCACGAGGAACAACTCCACCAACAATTGCATCAACAAATTCATATCCTTTACCTGGATTTGGTTCAAATTTAATCCATACATGACCATATTGTCCACGACCACCAGATTGTTTAATATATTTCCCTTCACATTCACCAACTTGCGTAATGGTTTCACGATAAGCAACTTGAGGTCTACCTTTATTGCATTCAACGTTAAATTCACGTTTCATACGATCAACAATTATATCAAGATGAAGTTCTCCCATTCCAGATAAAACTGTTTGACCAGTTTCTGGATCTGTCTTAACACGTAATGTAGGATCTTCTTCAACTAATTTATTAATGGCTAACGCCATTTTATCTTGATCATTTTTAGATTTTGGTTCAATAGCTATATCAATAACAGGTTCTGGGAATTCCATACCTTTCATAATACAAGGATTTTTTTCATCACAAAGAGTATCGGCAGTTGTTGTATTTTTAAGACCAACGGCCGCAGCAATTTCACCAGCATACACTTCATTAATTTCTTTTCTTTGATTGGCATGCATTTGTAAAATACGTCCAATTCTTTCCTTTTCCCCTTTAGTTGAATTTAATACATAAGAACCACTGGTTAACACTCCAGAATAAACACGGAAAAAGGCTAAACGACCAACAAATGGATCTGTCATAATTTTAAAAGCTAACGCTGTAAATGGTTCAGAATCGCTTGGATGACGTTTTACATCATTGCCATTCTTATCCGTACAATCAATTGCTTCAACATCCGTAGGAGCAGGTAAATAGTCAACTACCGCATCAAGTAATGATCTTGTTCCTTTATTACCTAAAGCATCAGCACATAATAATGGGAAGAATTCTACTGATAAAGTAGCTTTTCGAATTGCTGATTTTAATTCATCTACAGCAATTTCTTCTCCATCAAGATATTTCATCATTAATTCTTCATCAAAATCAGCTACCGCTTCAATTAATGTTGTTCTATATTTCTTTGCTTTTTCCATCATGTCACTTGGAATATCAATTTCTGTAAGCTCTTGTTGATCCGTTCCGTCATATTGATAAGCTTTCATCGTAACCAAATCAACATAACCATTATAATCAGATTCAGCCCCTATAGGGAGTTGAATAGCTGCAGCATTTGCACCTAAACGTTCCTTGATCGTTTTCAAACTAAAGTAAAAATCTGCACCCATTTTACCCATTTTATTTGCACAAATCATTCTAGGTACTTTATATTCATTCGCTTGACGCCATACTGTTTCAGCTTGTGGTTCTACACCAGCTTGAGCATCTAATAAAAGAATAGCACCATCTAAAACTCTTAGTGAACGTTGTACTTCAATAGTAAAATCTACGTGTCCTGGAGTATCAATAATATTTAAACGATATCCATTCCAATGGCAAGTGGTAGCTGCAGAAGTAATTGTGATACCTCTTTCTTTTTCTTGCTCCATCCAGTCCATTTGAGATTCGCCTTCATGAGTTTCTCCAATTTTATGTGTAATTCCTGTTAAGAATAAAATTCTTTCCGTGGTAGTTGTCTTTCCAGCATCAATATGAGCCATGATCCCAAAATTTCTTAAGTGATCAATTGGAACATCTCTTTTTCCCATACAATAATCCTCCTACCATCTATAATGAGCAAATGCTTTATTTGCTTCAGCCATTTTGTGAGTATCTTCACGTTTTTTAACGGCACCACCAGTACCCTCAGCAGCATCCATAAGTTCATTAGCTAAATTAATAGCCATACCTTTACCATTTCTTAATTTGGCATAATTAACAATCCAACGTAATGCCAAGGCTTGACTTCTATCATCATTAACTTCAATTGGAACTTGATAATTCGATCCACCAACACGACGTGACTTCACTTCTAATGCTGGTTTAACATTTTCTAAAGCTTGGTTATAAACTTCAATTGGTTCCTTACCAGTTTTTTCTTTTATAATATCAAATGCATCATAAAGAATTTTTTGAGCGGTTCCCTTTTTTCCATCTAGCATAATTTGATTAACTAATTTTGTAACAACCTTTGAATTATACACTGGATCAGGTAATACATCTCTTTTAATTGCTCTTTTTTTACGCATCTTAAACTCCTCCTTTAACTATTATTTTTTTGGTTTCTTTGTTCCGTACTTACTACGGCCTTGTTGTCTATTTTGAACGCCTTGCGTATCTAATGTACCACGTACAATATGATAACGAACACCGATTAAATCCTTAACACGTCCTCCACGAACCAAAACAACACTGTGTTCTTGTAAGTTATGTCCTTCTCCTGGAATATAAGCATCTATCTCTTTACCATTTGAAAGTCTAACTCTGGCATATTTACGAAGAGCTGAGTTCGGTTTTTTAGGTGTTTTCGTTCCAACACGAGTACAAACTCCTCTTTTTTGTGGGCTTTTTTGATCAGTTTGTTTTCTTTCAAGTGTATTTAAACCTACATTTAAAACAGGACTTTTACTTTTTCTAATTTTCTTCTTTCTCTTATTTGTAACTAATTGGTTTATAGTAGACATATTGTCCTCCTTTCATTAACACACACCCTGGTGTATCAAAAATTGATTTAAATCAGGTTCTAAGAGACCTTAGAACCAAAATAAAAATTCACAAATAATATATCACTACATTATATGTAAGTCAATAAAAAGTATGCAATTTTTTTACTTCTTATAATTTTTTGTTTTATATTTTTCACATTTTATATAGCCTTTATATTGATAGACTTTCCCCTTCATTGTCACTTCTGCATATCCATCACAAGTTTCATTCCCATTTTGTAAATGATCCAAAAAACCATTTTCTATTAACTCTGTAGAATCTGTAAGTAAACGATTGCCTTCTGTTGGATATAAAAATTTAGCATCAACATATTTTTTTTCTGCATCGACAATCTTTTCCTCTAATTTTCGATAATTAGATATTTTATTTTTATAAAAAAAGCCAAAAGCAGTAAGCATTGTAAAAATTAAGATAAGAAATACTGCCCATACAATAAAAACTTTTTTCATTTTATCCACACTTATTCACCCAATCTCCAAGCTTGATATCCCTCAGTTGCATAATGATCACATACAATATAAGGAGTAAACTGTAATTCCCCATTTTCCTTACTAACCAAAGCATACCCTTTACAAGTGGTCTTTTCTTCAGAGGGTTGTAATTCTGATTCATTTAAAAGGTTATATTCTTTTAGATTATTCGTTGTAACCGTTATAGTCCCCGAACCAATCTCCTCATGATAGTATTTTTCAATATATTCACTAGCAGCACTTTTCACGTTTTCCTCCACAGTCACATACGTCACTTGGCCTTGGATTTCTCTAAAAATTTCTCCTACACCATTGGACAATTGGAGAATAAAAAACACAGCTACTAACAAAAAAAACAATATAATAGCACATAAAATTAGCATTTGATTTAAGCCCCAACCATGATTATTTATTGTCATATAAACCACCAACCAATTTCGTTATTATAAAGTATTATTAAAAATTAATCAATTATTTGCACCGCAAGTTCTTTCTTTTATTAAAAATGGGCCAAATTCAGAAGCCATAAGACAATTACGACTATATCGAATGGCTTTATATCCTAAACCATTACAAATATAAGTCGTTCCATCTTCATATTCATGTTCTACTTCACTTAGACAAAACATCGGACTTTTTTCTTGACGAACTCTAAAATAATCGGTAAAAACCATGACAATCCAACAAAATAACAAGATAAGCACAATTATTTTTAAAACAAATATTAACTTTTTTTTCATAGTATCACCTATGATAATTATACCGAAATAAAAAAATGAATTCAATAGTTTAATTTCTGATTAAAAAGACTGGTCGATTCTTTCCATAAAAAGAATTACTTTTTAAACAAAATATTTTTAATTCTTACTCTAGAAGGAATTTGTTCTTGCAAAGATTCATTTAAATTATGAAATAAAAGCATTAAATGCGTACGAGCCAATAACAATTGTTGGTTTTTTTCTTTTTCTTCTTGTACATAAAATTCATAATCAGATCTTTGGACAAATACTTTTGCATAGGAATTCATTTGATGATATTCTCGACTATTGCTTGCTTTTTTTATAATTGCTTGTTTAATATTTTCAATTAGAATCCAATCACATTCTTTTAATTCCTTTTGATAAGTTAAAACTCGCTCAGCAATTTTAAAGATTTTATTTTCTGCTATTTCAAAATTTTTAGAAGCAATAAATGTAGCCAAATCAGAAATATCTATTTTTTCTAAAATATACAAATCATCATTATCCCGAATCTCTTTAGGAACTTTACTATAATAATCTTTGATATTATAAAAATTCAAAAAAGTAGTATCCTCCAAATTTAAATAAGAACATACAGAACAATCTACTTTTTGATCAAACAATTTGATTTGACAAGCCAAATTTGTGAAATCAACCATGTTATTTTTTTGAAGATAAAAAACCCATTCATTGGCCCAAAGTTGATTTTTTAATAATTGCAAAAATAATTCTGATTTTTTCATAACATTTTTATTTAAATAAGAAAAAAATGATTCAATTAATATTTTTATTTCTCGCTCTTTTATTTCCGACGAAGTTCTATTTAACTTTCCAACATTAAAATTAGAATCGAAAAGATTTTCTAACATACTAGGGCCATAACCATCTTTGGAAATTAATAAGATAGTATCATAAAGAAAATTTACTTTCTTAGATAAAGGAATATTTGATGTTAAAAACTCATTGATAAAATTTTTAGAAGTTTTATATACTTTTTCTAAAAAATTATATCTCTTTTTACTTTCTAAAGATTCTATGAAATATTTTTTAATTAAATTCAAGCGAAAATCTTCTTTAATTTGAATATTTATCCCATATGATTTACATAATTGTTTTAAATCAGAAGATTCCTCTTGATAATTTGCCAATATTTCTTCAATGCTATTCGCCTTAAATGGAACCATAACTTCATTATCTTCTAAATCTTTAATCACTTTATCTAAAAGAGTATAACTTTCAAGTGAAACTTTTTCTTCATCTAAGCTTTTATAAAAAGTGAGCATATCACATAATACTGTTATATTCTTTTCATAATTTCTAATTTTTTCTTCAATAGAAGTTTTTATTAATTCATTCATTTCGTATACCCCACCGATTCATTTATTATCCCTGATACAAACAAAAAACTATTGATCATAAAATAGTCAATAGCTTATTTAACATATGGTATTAAAGCCATAAATCTTGCATATTTAATTTGTTGTGCAATATGTCTTTGATGTTTTGCACATGCACCTGTCATACGTCTAGGCATAATTTTGCCTTTTTCATTAATATATTTATTAATAATCATTACATCTTTATAATCAACACTTTTACCAGCGCACATTTGACATATTTTTTTCTTTTTTCTACGAAACTCTGCCATCTACTAACTCTCCTCTCTAAAATGGTAAATCATCATCACTTAACGCTATTTCTTCTCCAAAATCTTTAAATGGATCTTCTGTAATATCAGAAGAAGGTAATGGACTATCCATATCTGGTTTAGTCACAGAAGATGCTTCAGTGCTATTTTTAGATCCTAAGAATGTTACATTATCGCAAATAATATCAGTAGTATATCTTTTTGTTCCATCTTGCGTATCATAGCTTCCAGTTTGAATTCTACCTTCAATAGCTACTTGTGTACCTTTCGTACAATATTTAGCGATATTTTCAGCTTGTCGACGCCATGCAACACAATTAATAAAATCTGCTGTTCTTTCACCATTTTGATCTTGATAAGTTCTAGTCACAGCCACTGTAAATCGGGTTACATTTGTTCCACCAGCAGTTGTACGCATTTCTGGATCTCTTGCAAGTCTACCAATTAAAATTACTTTATTCATATTCTTACTCCTCGTCTAATTTAATAATTAGATGTCTTAAAATATTTTCATTAATAAAAGCTTTTCGATCTAATTCCTTAATCGTTTCATTATTAGCTTCAATTGTCATTACATAATAGTAACCACTAATTTCTTTTTTTATTGAATATGCTAATTTTTTTTCACCAAGTTCATTAAATTCTACTACTTTACCACCATTTTCTGAAACGGTTTGCTTCATAAACTCTGCTGTATTTTTTATTGTATCTCCTTCATTTGTAGATTTTACAATAAACATAACTTCATATTTTTTCATTATTCTACACCTCCTTATGGTCAATTTGGCTTTAAACTAAAATTTAAAGCAAGGAGTAAATTCATACTCGCCCTAGATTATAGCAAAAAAAACATGGCTTGTAAATGTTTATTTGTCGTTATAAAGTATATGTTTTTTAACTAAACATTATTTATTAATCATCTTTATAAGGAACACGATATCTTTTTTTACTAAAACCTTCTCCTCCATAAATACTGGATTTTTGAGTTTGTAAAGAATCAAGAAACATTGCCAATCTACCTTGTCTTTCTTGTAAGGAATCATTAGCCAAAAACAAACGAATTAGTTTATGATAATAAAATTTCTTTTGAAAGTATTCAAAGAAATCATCATATTCCTCTTCCCTTAACAAATTAAATTCTAATTTTTTTAATTGATAAAAAGGCAGGGTATGAAAAATAGAAACATATTCAGTATCTTGATTTTTCTTTAATTGATCCATTTCCAATAATAATTTTAGATTCCCATCACGCATTCCTTTTTTGACTAAATCATCGAGAGAATAAGTATTTGAATGACTTTTTACCGTTTGAAACAAAGGTTGAATTTTTTTTTGATCCTTTTGTATATAGATTTTCTTTAAAACAACTTCATTAGGGGGAAAGGATATTTTATAGAAATCTAAATGAGTAAGAATACCCGAATAAATGACAGAATATTTATCTTTGAAAAATTCTTCTGCATTATAATATTTCAAAGTAATAGCATCGATTCGTTCTAAAGAAGAAGATAAAAACACATAACAAATCGTTTTCTCTTCTAAACCACAAAGTTGTACTTCTAAAATCAAATAGACTGCTTTATTCATAATTCACACAATTTACTCTTTAGAATTTCCAAATAGTCTTAATAATTCTAAAAATATATTAATATAATCTAAATACAAATTTAAAGCACCAATAATTGCTAAATTATTTTCATTGATATTACTATGTGCTAAGAATTTGATTTTTTGAACATCATAAGCAGTAAAGCCTATAAAAATTAAAAGAGTAATCATGCTAAGAGCAAGATCAAAAGTTTCACTACCAATAAAAATATTGATTAAAAGACAAATAACTACCGCTAGTAAACCCATCATTAAAAAGGAACCTAATTTAGTTAAATCAATGTTAGTAAAATAGCCAATAAGACCAAAAATTAAAAATAAGAAAGCAGCAATTAAAAATATATACAGTATAGAGGTTATTTCATAAGCAACAAAAATAGAAGAAAATGTTAAACCAGATAAAAAACTATATAATAAAAAGCAGATTTGAGCCATGGTTTTACTCATACGATGAATCCTGGCCGATAAAAAGATAACCACACCTAATTCTACAATGATTAAAATGAAATAATTCACACTCTTAAAAACATTAAAAAGCATAACTTCATTACTCGCCACACCAAATCCAGTTATAAAAGTAATGAAAAGACCGATAAACATCCATAAAAATGTTTTACTCATTATTTTATTATTCATAAACAAACTCCTCTTATTTAGTATACCATAATTTTATGATTTTAATAAAAAAGCATTCTTAAAAAAAAGAATACTAAACATTAAAGCGAAAATAAACAATATCTCCATCTTCCATAATATAATCTTTACCTTCTAAATAAAGCTTGCCAGCTTCTTGTACTTTTTTTTCATCTCCCAAAGCTTCTAAATCATTAAATTTCATTATTTCTGCTTTAATAAAACCTCTTTCAATATCACTATGAATTAACCCGGCACATTTTTTAGCATTGGTACCCTTTTTAAATGTCCAAGCACGTACTTCATCTTTTCCAACCGTAAAAAATGTTTGTAAGCCTAATAAATCATACGTAGCAAAAATAAGTTTATCTAAACCACTATAATGAATACCAATATCATTTAGAAAAGCCTTTTTATCAGATTCTTCTAATTCAGCCAATTCTGACTCCATTTTGGCACACATAATAATGACTCCAGCATTTTCCTTGCCAGCATATTTTTGAACATCTTTTGTATATTCATTTCCCTCTACTACAATATCTTCTTCCATTACATTCGCTACATAAATCAATGGCTTTAAAGTAATAAAATTAAAAGGTTTTAATAGGAATAATTCTTCTCCATCAAAAGCAATCAATCGTAAAGCTTTATTCTCTAATAAAGCCGTTTGAGCTTTTTTCAAAACAGCTACTTCTTTTAAAGCATCTTTATCTTTCGTCGTTTCAGCCTTTTTGGCTATTTTTTCAATCCGATTTTCGATAATTTCTAAATCAGCGAAAATGAGCTCCAAGTTAATAATTTCTATATCCCGAATTGGATCTACTCCACCCTCTACGTGAATAATATTTTCATCTTGAAAACAGCGTACAACTTCTACAATAGCATCCACTTCGCGAATATGAGATAAAAACTTATTTCCTAATCCTTCACCTTTAGAAGCACCTTTTACTAAACCAGCAATATCAGTAAATTCAAAAGTAGTTGGTACTACATGATTTGGAACATACATTTTTTCTAAGAATTCTAACCGTTGGTCTGGAACCGTTACTACCCCTACATTAGGATCAATCGTAGCAAAAGGATAATTAGCAGCCAAAATATTTTTTTTAGTTATTGCATTAAAAAGTGTCGATTTGCCCACGTTTGGTAACCCAACAATTCCCGCCTTTAATGACATGTATTCATCACCTCTTATTAAAGATTTGGATAAACTCCTACTCCTATTGGAAGACCTACTATATACCATACAATTATGATTGTCAAGAAAGCAAAACACGTTAAAATGGAATAAGGAATTTGATAGCGAATAGATTTTAATAAATGAATAGATCGATTCCCTTGATTATATTTTTCTAAAAAAGCTAAATAAATAACAAAATATGAAAATAAAGGTGTCAATCCCATAGTTATAGATTCACCAAATCGAAATATAACTTGAGTAAATTCTGGTGAAATACCCGCTTGCATAAATGTCGGAATAACAACAGCAGAAATAATAGACCATTTCGTAATAGAGGAAGGAATAAAGATAGTTGCCACCATAGCAATACAAAATAACAAAACAATTAAAGGAATTCCTGTAAAAGATACATGATTGACTAAATTAGCTAATAAAATCACAAGAATATTTCCAATATTTGTATATTTAAAAACATTAATCAAGATAGAAGCAAAAAAGATAAGAACTAATATTTTTCCAATACCATCCAATGAATGTCCTAAATCTTCACATAAATCACGATTGTTTTTGATAGTTCTTGCTCCAATTCCATAAAAGAAACCTAAAATAATAAAAAACATGGTAACTATAAAGACAAATCCTGTACTAAAAAATGAATTATAACTAAATAATTTATCAATATAGAACAATTGACTATCATCAAGCAATTTTCCAGAAAAAGGTAAGCCAGGAAC
The DNA here is from genome assembly GCA_947591455.1 of uncultured Bacilli bacterium. GTDB lineage: Bacteria > Bacillota_I > Bacilli_A > RF39 > UBA660 > MGBC108787. The sequence goes on from CANQDC010000007.1 coordinate 10,104, forward strand.
AATGTTATATAAAAAGATTAACAAATACACTAATCCTGCTATAATTGCAAGAGCCAATCCTTTTTTTTCTTTTTTGCCAATAGAAAATTCTTCTTCTATTTCCGTCTCAGGAATTTCATACTTATCTAATTTATAAACTAAATATTTTTCAGTAATCAATGTAATTAAAATAGCAAGTATAATAACAGCAATTAGCATAATAAATACAAAACTAGTTGTTTCAATTACATAATTTTTATCTATCATATTTGCAGCTAATTGAGTCAAAGATAAAAGAGAAGAATCAATACTCGTTAAAAAGACATTGATCCCACTACCACAAGTCAAGGCGGCAAAAGTGGCAATAATTCCAATCGCTGGATTCCGTTTCCCATAATTAAACAATATAGCACTAATAGGTATCATAATTATATATGACAAATCCCCAATAATGCTTAAAATAATACTTATAAACACTAAAGTAAAAGTTACTGTATTTTTTTTTGCATTTTTAGTAAGCAAAGTAAACGCCGTTTTTAAAAAACCACTCTTTTCCATAATTCCTATACCAATTAAGATAATCATTAAACTACTTAAAGGCGCAAAAGCCACAAAATTAGATACAGTACTTGTAAATATATATTTTATTCCCTCTATACTAATTAAAGACTTTACTTCCGAAATAGAAGTTGTATATTCTAAAGAGGTTGCACTTATTTTACGATCCGTAGCTTGAAATCCTAAAAGCGATAATATTCCACTTAAAAAAATGGTGGCAGCTATTAATATTAGGATAGTCATAATTGGATGTAATGTTATTTTTTCTTTTATTTTACTTTTTTTCATTTTCTTCACCTAATATTTTTTTTAGTTTGTGTTCAAATTCTAAACGATCCATCATTACCTCGCGTCCACAATGTATACATTTTATTTTTATATCGACACCAACTCTAATAATTTTCCATTCATTCGTCCCACAAGCATGCGGTTTTTTCATGATTACTAAATCATTTAAATTATAACTTCTTATCATTATGCACCTCAATTTGCGCGTAAGGAATTTTTATATTATCTTTCTCATAAATATTTTTTATAATTTTTAATACTTCTCTTCTAATTTGCCATTGATCTTCCTGTGTACATATAATACTAATCGTATAATTAATTGCACTATCCTTTAAATCAGAAATCCCCAAATATTTGGAATCATTATAAACTCCTTTAATTTTTTTAGCTTCTTCTATGATTTTAGCAATTGCTTTTTCTACTTTTTCCGTTTTCTCTTCATAAGCAGTTGGAATATCAATACGCAAATCTGCTTTCTTTTGACTAATATTAATAATTTGATTTATATTCCGATTGGCAATAACCATAACCTCTCCCGTAGCCTTTTTTATTTTTGTCGCCTTTAAACTCATCTCAATAACTTCACCAGTAAAATCATTATAAGTAACAATATCTCCAACAACAAAATAATTATTTATAATAATATCAATTCCACTAATAAAATCTTTTAATGTATCTTGTAAAGCTAATCCAAGTAAAGCACTAGCTACACCTAAACTAGTAATTAATGCTCTTGTATCCACTCCATATAAATCAAGTATAAAAAATATAACAAATACATAAATAATTACTTTTGCAATATTAGATAACAAATTTACAATCGTAATTCTCTTTTTTCTTTCATAAGAATTCTTACCATTATTAACAATTTTTTCAATTAAACGACTGCCTAACTTATAAGCAATTATTCCAGCAAATAAAATAATAGCTAAACCATATATTTCTTTTTGGCTTAGAAACCCCAAAATATTTTTAGCGAATTGCATTTAATCACCTGCTATTTCTATTCCTAAAATATCCAGAATTCTTTCTAAATCTTTTTCACGATCAAAAGGAATTTCAATTTTATTATTTTTTATTTTAACTTTTGTTCCAATCTTTTCACGCATAATTGTTTCGTATATTGTATAATGAATATTTCGGTCATTTAAATTACGTGATAACGCATTCTTTTTTGGTAATTTTTCATTTTGAATTATTTTTTCAACATCTCTTACAGATAAAGATTCTTTTAAAATTCGATCAGTTAACTCATGAATTAAATTTTCATCATTTAATTTACTTAAAGCCCTGGCATGACCCATACTTAATTTATTTTCTTCAACCAATCTTTTAGTAGCATTGGGTAATTTTAATAAACCCAACATATTTGTTACATGACTACGACTTTTACCAAATTTTTTAGCAAATTCCTCTTGCGTTAAATGCCCTATTTTTATAATATTGTCATAAGCAATAGCTTCATCAATTGGATTCAAATCCTCTCTTTGAATATTTTCAATTAACGCAATTTCCATCATTTCTTGATCATTAAATTCTTTTACAATGGCTGGAATCTTTTCTAACCCTGCTAACTTAGAAGCTTTAGTTCTTCTCTCACCAGCAATTAACTCATACCCTTTGATACTCTTTTTTACAATAATAGGTTGAACAATTCCATATTCTTTAATACTGTCTGCTAATTCTTGTAAAGATTCATCATTAAAAGTTTTTCTCGGTTGATAAGGATTACTTCTAATCTCATCTAAAGAAATCTCTACAATATCATTTTTTTTCGCAGTATCGACAATATCACGTTCAAAATTATCAAAATTAATTACTTCATTTGAAAATAATTGTTCTAAACCCTTTCCCAAAGCTTTTCTTTTAGTTTCCATTGCGACTAATCACTTCCTTTGCTAAATTTTCATAAGCAAGAGTTGCACGACTTGTCGGATCATAAGCATTAATTGGTTTTCCATGGCTTGGAGCTTCAACAAGTCTTACAAGTCTTGGAATAATAGTATTAAAAACTTTATTTTTAAAATATTTTCTTACTTCTTCAATTATTTCTAAACCAATATTTGTTCTACCATCTAACATAGTTAAAAGTACACCTTCAATACGTAAATCAGGATTCATATTAGATTGCACTAAAATAATGGAATTTAATAATTGCGTAATTCCCTCTAAAGCATAATATTCACATTGTACAGGAATAATCACAGAATCACTAGCAACTAAAGCATTCATAGTTGATATACCTAAAGATGGTTGACAATCGATAATAATAAAATCATATAAATCTCTAATTTCCAATATTTTAGAACGCAATTGCTCATTTTGCTTAAAACTTGTATCTTCCAACATTTTCTTCACAAATTCTACATCGACTCCAGCTAAATTAATCGTAGAAGGAATAATAGAAAGATTTTTAAATTTTGTTTTTATTATAGCTTTTTGTATTTCACAAGCCCCTGTAATCACATCATAAATATCATAATCAAAATCATTTGTATTTAAACCTAATCCATTTGATGCATTTCCTTGAGAGTCAAGATCTATTAATAAAGTCTTTTTTCCCTCGCTTCCTAAGGCAGCTGCTAAGTTAATACTAGTAGTTGTTTTCCCAACTCCACCTTTTTGATTAACTAATGAAATAACTTTTGCCATAATACCACCTTTTTCAATTTTTAGTCACTAGGATTATTCTATCACATTAATAGTTATTTGTCTTTACTAAAAAATGAATTTATTATTTATTTTTTATTATCATTAAAATTTTATATCTATCAAACACATGAAATCTTAAATGTTTTAAAATAGTTTTTATTTCATAATAATCAGTAGTTGCAAAAAGACTAGCAAACCATTCTATGCACTTCTTATGTGGATAACTACTTAAACAACTATTACAATAAAATTCCCAATAACAAGGATATAATAATGTATAACCTTTATCATTTTTTTCTAAACTAAAATTAAGATAAAATTTTTTTGAACAATTAAACAAATTTTTAGTATCATATACTACAATTTTAAATAAATATTGCTTATTAAAAGTAATAATAAATTCCAAAACATTTCCATATTCCGATTCATAATATCCATTAACTAAATCTATTGGTTTCAATCCAAAAAAATTTAATATAATTTTATCCAATTTTTTTCGATACTTAGGAATACTAAAAATTTTAATAAAATGATCTATATCCATAATTTGCCCTTCCCTGACAAAAAGAGTAACAAATAATAGTTCATATAGCAAACCAACAATTATTAAACTTTCCCCACAGAATTCCTTTTTTGATTATCCTATTTATCTTTTCTACTATAAAAATAAATTTCTATTACAAAAATTTAAAAAAAAATTGAATATTAAAAAAAGAGCTGGTTGCTCTAATTTAATCAATTAAAAACCTTGGGCGTACGCCAAGCAAAGTGGTCGCACCACTAGCACCCGAAAATCCGTAGTTATAGACATTAGCAAAACTAGTCGAATCCACTACATCTTTTAACCAATAATTAAGACTAGAAATCCCATAACTATTTGTAAACTCAGGCTTTAGTTGAAAGATGGCATACTGACGATTATCAATTCCTGTATCATACATACTTGACGAAACTACTGTTCCTCCATACACATTCATCTCACTCATTAAATCTAATTCTCTTTCATACCATTCCCAATTATTACTAACACCTTTTGCATTATCAAATTTATTATTTGGAGCTTCTTTATTTACTGATTTACTTAATAGATTCCTATATTGGATTACATGTTCTTCAAAAACCGGTTTAATATATGTACTTAAGATTTCTGGTAATGTGGTTTTAACCATATCACTTCCTACATAGCCACCTGTAGTGTCATTTGTTTCATTCATTTTGGCTGTTGTTAAAGGTTTTGCAGGTATAACTGTGGCATGATGTTGGGTTAATATTTTAGTACTATCTCCAGAATATAAATAATTATCTAGATCTGCTATCAACCATGTTACTTCATGATTACCTTCAGTTGTTGTTATATAATCTCCAACGTATATATCATCAAATTTGCCACTGGAGATCATTTTATATAAAGTTCCATCTGTATGATACTGCGTTATATCTTTCCCTCGGTACGTATTTCTTCTTAATGCTACTCCTGCATCAATGTATTTATTATATTCGTCTTCACTTAATGTGGATGTAAATAATAATTTACATCTACTTCCTTCTTCTACATTTTCTAGTTTTACATTCCAAGCATTATAATCCCACTCCCCTGTGGTTTTACTATTCCCACAATCTACATTTACTTTATAATATTTTCCATCTTTGTTTTTAGGTTCTGTTGGAATTTCATTTGTTTTTTGTTCATCTACTAAAACGGCAAATTTTACATCATATCCAAAATCAGGTATCGTTCCTTTTATTACATTATAGCTTTTGTTCTCTTGGTATGTAGCATAACTTCTATATATAGAAATCCCGCCAAAACTGATTAGTATTCCTAAAATGGCAATAGCTGTTCTTTTATTATAATTATTATTATATTTTTTTAATCTCATATTATCACCTTTGACACCACATTTTGTTGGTATTATCGTTAAAATAATACCAACATTTTGTATGCTTGTCAAGAGGTGACATATGAAGATTAATGCCAATAATTATAAAGCAAATGAAATTATAAAGTTCATTCGCGAATATACGGGATTGACACAAGAAGAATTTGGAAAAAAAATTAAAAGAAGCAGAAATGCCATCCAATTTTATGAATATGGTCAACGAAATTATGATTTAGAATTGCTATTAGAAATAGCGAAAAAATTTGATCTAGAAATAATTATTCAAAATAAAAAAAAGTAGGTTTTCTACTTTTTTTATTAAGCTAATTCTACTTCAGCTCCAGCTTCTTCAAGTTGTGCTTTAATTTGTTCAGCTTCATCAGCAGGAATGTTTTCTTTAACATTTCCACCATTATCAGCTAATCCTTTTGCTTCAACTAATCCTAACCCTGTAACTTCTTTTAAGATTTTAATAACTGCAATTTTATTTCCACCAGCACTCTTAAGAACTACAGTTTTAGTTGAAGATCCAGCATCTTCTTCTGCTCCAGCAGGTGCAGCAGCTACAGCTACAGCACTAGGATCTACTCCAAACTCTTCTTTCATTGCATCAACTAATTCTTTAACTTCAAGAATAGTCATTTCTTTTAAAGCACTAATAAATTCATCTTTTGTTAATTTAGCCATATTATATTCCTCCTATTTTTTATTTTTCTTCTAATTGTTCAGCATATAAGTTCAAACCTATTGCTAAATCACGTACATATTGAATCATACCACCAGCAAGCATTGTAAGTAAGCCTTCTCTTGATGGGATACTTGCATATTCACGAATAACATCAATATCTGCTACATCTCCAGATATAATACCAACTCGAATATCAAGTTTATCATTTTGTTTTGCAAAGTCTGCAAGTACTTTAATAGGTTCAAGTAAATTTTTACCAAAAAGAATTGCATTTGGTCCTTCTAAAAATCCTTCTAAACTAAGATTTAGATCATCTAAAGCTCTTTTTAATAAAGTATTTTTATAAACCTTAACTTCTGCTTCAACTTCTCTTAATTTGTTTCTCAAATCACTTAAATCAGCAACTGTTAAGCCTTGATATTGAAACAATATAACAGATTCACTATTCTTAATTTTTTCAGAAATTTCAGCAACAATTTCTTTCTTTTGATTAAGAGCATTTTGACTTGCCATAAAAATCCTCCTTTTCTTTTATTCAATAGAAAAGCTCTTTTTATGGGAAAAAGAGCCTAAAAAATAAGTTTCTGTTTCCCTCGGTAGGATAATTAAGATTTCTCCCCTACTGTCTTTGGTTCGCTTTTCTATTACGTATTATATTAAATTAAGAATTAAATGTCAAAAGAATTTTTATCAATTTTAATTCCAGGTCCCATTGTAGATGATATTGTAATGGAATTAATAAATTTTCCTTTAACACTGGCAGGTTTTAATTTAGAAATTGTAGATACTATATATTCTATATTTTCTTGTAATTTATTATCATCAAATGATACTTTTCCAATTACACTGTGAATATTTCCATATGTATCTGTTTTATAACTTACCATACCTTTTTTAACATCTTCAATAGCTGCCGTAACATTATTCGTTACCGTATTTGTTTTGGGATTAGGCATTAAACCTTTAGGTCCTAATATCTTACCAATTTTACCAAGTTCAGGCATCATTTCTGGAGTAGCAATAATGACATCAAAATCAAACCAATTTTCTTTTTGAATTTTTTCAATCATATCTTTTTCTCCAACAAAATCAGCTCCAGCATTTTTTGCCGCTTCCGCTTGAGCACCTTTAGCGATTACTAAAATCTTTTTCGTTTTACCAGTACCATTTGGAAGTACAAAAGAACCACGTAATTGTTGGTCAGCTTTTTTAGGATCAACATTTAAATTCATAGCTACATCTATTGTACTATCAAATTTAGTAATAGAAGTTTCTTTTGCTAGCTTAATTGCTTCTGAAATAGAATACTCTTTATTTTTCTCTATTTTTTTTGCAGCTTCCACATATTTTTTCCCAAACTTCTTCATTTATTTTCCTCCTAACTGTGGTTTATTAGCGGATTTGTTCATTATTTATATTTATAAATTATTCTTCTTCTGTTGTTTCTTCATCAGAACTTACAGGAACTTCTACATTACCATTAGCAAGTTCTTTCGCTTCTTCTTCCATTTCTGCTAACTCTTCATCACGTTTAGCCATTTCTGCTTCGTGAGCAGCAGCTTCTTTAGCTTGAGCCTCAAGTTCAGCATCATTGACACCTTTAACTGCAATACCCATATTTCTTGCTGTTCCTTCGATAATATTCATTGCTGCTTCTACATCATAAGCATTTAAATCTGGTAATTTAGTTTCAGCGATTTGTCTAAGATCCTCTTTAGTAATCGTAGCAACAATTTCATTGGCTCCTTTTTTACTTCCTTTTTGAATCTTAGCTGCTTTCTTTAATAAGAATCCAGCAGGGGCAGTTTTTATAACAAAATCAAAGCTTCGATCATCATAAACTGAGATTTCTACTGGAAGAATATCTCCCATTTTATCTCTAGTTGCTTCATTAAATTTACTACAGAAATCTTGAATATTAATTCCTGCAGGTCCTAAACATGTTCCAACTGGTGGAGCAGGTGTCGCTTTACCAGCTTCAATTTGTAATTTAATTTTCTTAACGACTTCTTTAGCCACGAAAAACACCTCCATTAAAAATATTTTCGCGTAAGTGGTATTGGGCAAATCCGCATTCCCTCCCACTCATCAATACAACTCACATAAATATATGCAATTTGCACCTAAGATAATAGCACAAAATTCATAAGATTACAACTTTTTTCTCTTTATTATGCATAAAAAAATGCAGACCTCAAGTTTCTTATAGGTCTACATCTTTTATATTCGTTTAAAAACAGCTTTTTTTAAATTGAGTTTTATTTACTAACTTGGAATAATTCAACTTCTACAGGAGTTTCTTGTCCAAATAAATCAATTAAAACAACTAATCGATTGTTTTCAAGATCAATAGTATCCACCGTACCGATCATACCTTTAAATGGTCCATCAATAACATTTACTTTTTCTCCCACTTTAAGTTCTGATTGGGCATCAACACGAGACATACCAATATTAACCAGAATACGATCAATCTCTTGTGGAGGAAGTGGTGTCGGTTTGGCTCCTTTTCCTGATGATCCAATAAATCCAGTCACTCCAGGTGTATTACGAACGGCATACCATGCTTCATCACTCATAATCATTTCTACAAAAACATAACCAGGAAACATTTTTCTTGTTTTTTCTTTTTTTACTCCATCTTTTATTTCTACTTCCGTCGTTTCTGGGATAATAACTCTAAATATATTATTTTGCATCCCCATAGATTCCGTACGAGCTTCTAACTTTTCTTTTACATTTGCTTCATGACCAACATAAGTTGTAATTACATACCAAAGTTTATCCATTAATTAAACACTCCTTTTACAATAGATAGAAGAACATCTAAAACTTGAAAAAATAACATAATGACTATACAAAATACAATTGTAGCAATTGAATATTTAATAACATCTTTCCGACTTGGCCAAGTGACTTTTTTCATTTCTTTACGAACGCTTTTAAACAAGCCTTCTTTTTTCTTATCAACCTTTTTTTTCTTTACAACTTTCCCTTGTTTAGGACTCGTTTCTTTCTTTTTTTTCATCAATAAAACTCCTCTTTTTTCCAAAATAAAAACACTTCCGTGCTTGTTATGTTTAATTTAACATAAAGCCTAATAAAAATCAAGCATTTTCCCGTGTTTTCAAAATAACTTTTATTTTATTTTTAATCCTTTGCATAGCATTATCAATTTGTTTTGGACTTTTATTTAAAACTTTAGCTATTTCTATATAAGATAATCCAGAAATTAATAATTTATATACCTCATATTCACTAGCAGATAATGATTTTTCTATAACATTTAATAATTCATCAAATTCTTCCTCTTTCGTTATATTTAGTAAAGGATCATTTTTTGACTCATCACTAATAATATCTCGTAACGGAATTTCATATTGTTCATAAACATGATCCAAAGAAAGACTTTCCAAAAAAACTCTATTTTTTATTCTTCCCGCCTTTTTTATCGTATTTTGAAGTCTTCGATCAACACAAAGGGAAATAAATGTAGCTAAGCTTGTTTTTTTATCTTCATTATATGATCGAATAGCATCGCTATACCCAACTAAAGCTTCTTGATATAAATCTTTATATTCAAAGCCATACTTCATAGCAGAAAAAGCATATTTTTTAATTACTATATCAATGATATATCGATATTTCATAAAAAGAATATCTTTAGCATCTTCATTTTCTTCACAGATTAACGAAAATAATTCACTATCACTACAATCATCATATTTCATATCTATTGTCCCCCTTACATCATGGCAAAAATTAATATTCCGGCGGCAACACTGGCATTTAAACTATTAATACTCCCATTCATAGGAATAGAAACTTTCACATCCGTTAAATTTTCAATAACTTTACTAATTCCTTTTCCTTCATTCCCGATAACCAAGATTTTTTTCCCGGAAAAGTCGACTGTTCTATAATCTTCTCCATTCATAAATGCCGAATAAACAAAATAATTTTGTTTTTGTAACTTTTTTAAAGACTCCGCTAAATTAACAACTTGTACGATTTTTACTCGATCAAGAGCTCCACAACTCGTTTTCATTACAATATCATTAATATGAACACTTCGATCCTTAGGAATCAATATCGTTCTTACCCCCGCCGCTTCACACGTACGAATAATCGCTCCAAAATTATGAACATCTTCTAAATGATCCAAAGCAACAAGAAAATCTTCCTCTTGAATATCATTCATAGAATAATAAGTATACTCATCAATATCCACAACTATTCCCTGATGATTTCCAACGACCATTTTATCAAGTTGATTTTTAGAACATAACAAATAATGCAAAGCATGTTTTTTTAAATAATCAAATACAGTTTGATCATGTAAATTTTCATAAATATAAACCTTACGAATTTTTTTTACTTGTATATCTTTTAAAATATTTTTCCCATAAACTAAAATAAAAATCCCTCCTATTTAGGCCATTATATCATAAATTATTTGCCTATTTTTAATTTATATTTGACGTTACTAGGATTATTTTTAGCTTTTGTATTCATAATTGCTTGATTTTGATAACCTAATAATCTTTTCTTCTGTAAAAGATACTTTTTTCTTAATTTTTTATTTTCTTCTACGGTATTTACATTTGTATTTAAATAGAAAGCCTCTTCTCTTAAATAAGGAGATACAAAATACATATTCAATATACATGTAGCCAAAGTTACAGTAGAAATAGCCTTTCTCTTTGCTTTAATAATACTTTTTTTCATTATTTTTGCTCCTAACTACTACTAGTATACAACGAATCCAAAAATAAAAAAAGAGAGCAATCCTCTCTTTTTAGACATTATTTTTTAATATCTTTTAATACCTTAAATATTAATTTGATATCAAAATAGAAAACTGTACTAAATAATGCCTGTGTACATAATTATAGTATTTACTTTATATTTAATTTCATAGAACCTGTTTTTTCCAATTTGACAATTTCTTGCTTTTTATTTAAAGCCATGCCTATAACAAAGATTATAGCTAGAAAATAAATCCACAACATTAACATAACAATATTGGCAAGAGCCCCATAAAATAAAGCATAATTGGCAAAATTATTAATATAATAAGAATACATTCCTGTAACAATAACCCACATAATAGTAGTAAAAATTGCACCATAATTTACATTGGCTGAAAAAACTTTACGATCAGGGGCCATTGTATATAATATTTTAATAAAACAAAAAATAATAAACCAAGTTACAGGTCCTTTTATAAGATGAAAAGTAAATAGCATTGTTTGCGTAACCTGTGAATTTAGATTAACCGATTCTATAATTTGAAGAATGGTTTGGCCAAATACAGGAATTATTAGGATAAACAAAAATAATAATACAATAATAAATGTCATAATCACTGCTTTTATTCTTCTTTTAATAAAATCAGATTGAGAGATACCATAAATTGTATTTGAAGTAACTATAATAGATCTAGCACCATTACTAGCAACACAAAATCCAATAAACAAAGTTAAAAAGAAAGAAAAATTAACATTTGGTTCAGTTACCGTCGGAATTAATAAATCTGCTATTTCAGAGCTAAAAGCTTTTTCAATAAATTCCGTAAGCGAATTCAAAGATAAATGCATAAAACTTGCTCCATAAGCAATTAAAGTAACAATAGGAACAATAGATAAAACGAAAAAAAAGGCTAATTGACCAGGTAAAACAACCATTTCTGGTCTCCGAATCACACTAGTTACATTAGCAAAAAAATCTTTCAATCTACTCATCTAATTAACCTCTTTTTTGTTATGCTTTTGTTTTTTAACATCTTCTACTGCTTCATTCATAGCATCTTCTACTGATTTTATATCATCAACAATCATGCTATACCCAATAGCAGCTCCATATTCATATGGCATTTTTTTAAATTCTTTCGCAAGTTTATGAATATAACTTGTTATTTGTTTTTGTTGATAACCAACTAAATAAATGACAAATTCATTTCCATCCGTTCTTATAATTTCACTATTATCTAACTGAGTTTTAACAAGTATATTTGCAGCCGCTTTAATTTGAATATCTCCTTGTTCATAACCCATTGTATCATTAATATTTTGTAAGTTATTTAAATCAATCACAATAATAGTTTGTGGATAAACAGTATTTTTAGCCCAACTTTCCAAATTTTCACTTAAATAATTTCTATTTTTTAATGAAGTTAATTGATCCATATACTTTAACTTATCTTCTTTTTTAATTTTTTTCGAAATCTTGACTCTTTTTGTAAATCTATAAATATATAAAAATAAGAAAACACCAATAATTAATATATACATAAAATAACGAGCAATTGTTCCGGTCACTGTACCATTTTTTAAAGTTTTTTCAAAATTATATATACCCTTATAAGTAGTAATGGAAGCATCTTTATATTGTATAAAAGCATTAAATAATTTAGTAAAAGTTGCATTTGTATTCATACGAATTGCATAATCTTTTTTTATAAAATTTTTAAACCTAACGTTATATGTTGAAAAAAGACTATTGGCATTTGCTAAATATACTTTTTCATCAGCAATAATAATTTTATTCTTTTTAATTAGCTTTTCTAATTCTTTTACATTATCATAAGTTTTTAAATGAAGTTTTGTATTTACTTTTAAATAATTATAAATTTCGGTATTATTTTCTACATAAACATCTTGACTATTTATTCCATTTAATGAATTTAATACTAAATCATCCTTCTTATTTGCCAACACATAATAATTCATTCCCAAACCAGATAAAACAGTTTGATAAGTATTATTAATATTATAATACGCAAAATACATATCTTCTTTCTTTTTTTGAATAGCTTTTGCTAAATGATTCACATTTTTATATTTAGTAAATTTAATTTCTGTATCACTAAAATCGGTAAATTCTTTTAGATATTGGGCAATAATTCCTCCATAATTTCCCCCCGACAATACTTCATAAGGAGAATTATAAACAAAACCATAATGATAAGAAATACTACGCATAGCATCCACTTCTGCAGAAGAAATATTTAATGAATTTATAAATAATTGGAATAAATGCTCCTCATAATACGTATTAAAGCTTTCTTCTTTCCATGTATTATAATATTTTTTTAAAATAGAACCTAATACATCATTTCCGACATTTAATTTATAGTAATAAAACATGTCACTAAAATGATAGCTAATAGCAAAATTATTTTTTAAAATAGTTTGTAAATACATATGCATAGGTACAATCATATATTGAATATCATTTTGATTATTAAATGCTTCTAATAAAGTTTCATCATTATCGTAAGTTGTAAGTACAATAGGATTTTGATCACCTAAATAATTGGTAACATAAGAAAAATTCTCATTTAGAATTCCAATTTTTTTAGCTTCTAAACTATCTATCGAAGGCAAATATTCATAGGATTTGCTAACAAGTACATAATGATCTTTATAAAAAGTTAAATCTGTATCAGAAATAGTATTAGAAGCTCCAAAAGAAAGTCCATTTTCCACTTCTCCTAAATTGTAAGCAACCGTATTCATCTCAATATCATAATTTTCAGAAAAATCATTTAAAAAATCATAAAACAAGCCTTCCCCAGCAACACCAAAAATATCAGCATTATTAAGCACACTGATATTTTGTACGGTAGTAGCATTATTCGCTAAAAATTGCCTTTCCTCAGTATTTAATTTATTCGGATTATGAAAATAAAGAAAGAGCCCTGTAATACATGATAAAATTAAAACGAATACGAGTATAAATATAATTATCTTTTTTTTCACTTTCATTTTTACCACTACTCACTATCTTTTACGACTTCAGTATTATTATTCCAAATTAGTCCTGTACCATTTACATTTTTGGCACCCATAATTAAAAAGCCATCATTACTTTCAGTTCCCTTATTCTTTAAAGTAAAATGAAAGTCATAAAAATTAAGATATTTTTCATCAAAAGTCATTAAAGCTGCCAATGCTTTACTTTCCGCTTCTACCAAAGTAACAGTATCTACAAATTCTAAAGAAACATATACAATTTTACCTTGGGTACGAAAAGATACATCTTTAATTAACTCATCTTGCTTTATAGTATCCAAAAAATTATTTTTAACCTCATCCGTAATTTTTACCTCAGAAATTCCATCTAAACGATCTCCATAACTAGATTTAGAAGAGCCAAAAAAATAACTAATACATACTCCTAATATTATGAAACAACATATTATTACAATTATAAACAAAACAAATAAAATTCGATTTTCAACCCACATTTTCTTTAATTTATTCATATTCTACCTCTTTCATATAAGGTTTTATTCATTATACTACATTATAACTCTTTTTACTAGTTTTTTAAAACTTATCCATTCTTTTACTAAGGTATTTAAAAAGAGAAAAAAAAGAACTAGTCTTAATCAAGTTCTGTTATAACTTTCTTAATTTGTTCTTCATTCCAAATTTCAATTCCTAATTCTTTTGCTTTTTCAAATTTTGTCCCCGGTTTCTCTCCTACGATTACAACATCGGTATTTTTACTAACGGATGAACTCGTTTTACCGCCGTATGATTCAATAATTGCACTTAATTGTTCACGATCCATAAAAGAAAGAGTACCAGTAAGAACAAATTTTCTTCCCGTAAGTAAAGCATGATATTTTTCTTCTTCTCCTAAATAATTCATTGTAAGGCCCAAATTTTTTAAAGTTTCAATCAATAAAATATTCTGTTCGTCATGAAAGTAATCAAACAAATTTTGAGCCAAGGTAGGACCAATATCTCGAATATTTTGATATTCCTCATACGTAGCATTCATCATATTATTAATATTTTTAAATAACTTCGCTAACAAAAGCGCTGTTTTATCCCCAATTCCAGATATCCCTAAACCAAACAATAACCTTTCTAAACTATTTTGCTTGCTGTTATGAATGGCTTCAATCAAATTATCCACACTCTTATTGCCATATCCTTCCAATTCAATTAAATCCTTTTTGTGATCACTTAAATGATATATATCCGGAATCTTTTTCACAAACCCCATATTATATAAATCTTCCATGATTTCATCCCCTAAGCCATCAATGTTCATAGCTTTACGACTGCAGAAATGAATTAAACTTTCAACCTTTCTTGCCGAACAGTGTATATTCATACAATAATAATCCACTTGATCTTTTTTCTTTTCAAGTAAACTACCACAAATTGGACAATTCGTAATCATTTGAAAATCTTTCTCTGTGCCTACTCTTCGATCTTTTTTAGCTTCCACCACTTCAGGAATTACATCTCCTGCTTTACGAATCGATACAATATCCCCAATTTTTAAATCTTTGGCAAGAACATAGTCCTCATTATGTAACGTGGCTCTTTTTACAGTAGACCCCATTAAAAGAACCGGATCCAAAACAGCATTTGGAGTAATTCGCCCTGTTCTTCCCACCGTAAAAACAATATCATTTAAACGCGTTAAAACTTCTTGGGCTGGAAATTTATAAGCAACCGCCCATCTTGGATACTTAGATGTCATACCTAATTTTTTTTGACTATCTAAAGAATTCACTTTAATTACAATTCCATCAATTTCATAAGGCAAACTGTCTCTTTTTTTACTTGCTTCTTCAATATAATTTTCGATTTCATCAATACCACTCACTAATACATTCGCACTATCATTAGTACGAAATCCTAATTTTTTCATAAATTTTAAAGCTTCATGGTGAGTTTTTATACCATAATCTTCAGGATTGGGTAAATGATAAATAAAAGAATTTAACTTTCTCTCCGCCGCAATTTTAGAATCTAACTGCCGAATAGAACCAGCAGCAGCATTACGCACATTTTGTAAAAGAGGTTCATTATTTAAGGCCCTTTTTTTATTTAATTCCTCAAGTACTTTTTTAGGCATATAGATTTCCCCACGAACTTCTATATCAACCGGCTCAAAAAGCGTAAAAGGAATAGATTTTATCGTTTTTACATTATGCGTTATATCCTCTCCAACCACTCCATCTCCTCTAGTAGCAGCATAAACTAACTTTCCTTTTTCATAATGCAAAGAGACACTTAAACCGTCAATTTTATATTCACATACATATTCACAGTTCCCATTTTCTCTTTCAATTCTGGCATGAAAATCTTCTATTTCACTAATGTTAAAAACATCTGGTAAAGAAAGCATAGGAATGGCATGATGAACCTTTTTAAATTTATCAATAACTTCTCCCCCTACATGTTTCGTAGGAGAATCTGCCCGGGCATATTCTGGATATTCAGCTTCTAAATTTTCTAACTCCCTTAAATACTTATCAAATTCTTGATCAGTTAAAGTTGTATTCGCTAGTACATAATACTCATAATTGGCACGATTTAAAATTTCAATTAACTCATCGATTCTTTCCTTTACTTGATTTTCCATAAATCCTCCTGTTTTTTATTATTTCACTTTTTTTACGCTTTTATGATTTTTCATTAACTTTTTAATCCCTATTTTATTATTAAAGGCCACTGTAATTAGCATTTTATCAACACCAACCACTACTCCTCTGCCATAAGTATCATGCATAATGATATCACCACTTTTAAAATCAACATTTTCATCCGTGTACATTTCATCCTTGACAAAAGAATTCTCTTCTTTGGCACTGGCATGAATATCTTCAACTAAATCTTTATCAATTTCATCAATAAACCTACTTGGAGGATTCACACTTTCTTTTCCATATAACATTCTTCGCTTGGCATTGGTTATATATAACAAATCTCTAGCTCTTGTAATACCAACATACATAAGACGTCGTTCTTCTTCTAGTCCATCCTTTTCAAATAAAGAATTCGCATGAGGGAAAATACCTTCTTCCATCCCAATCAAAAACACAACATCAAACTCTAATCCCTTGGCGCTATGAATTGTCATTAATGTTACCGCATCTTCATAAGTTTTATGCTCAGACATATCAGCAATTAAACTAATTTCTTCCAAGAAATCATCTAAATTTTCATTCCCTGTTCTTTCCTCATAAGAAGCAGTGATACTCTTAAATTCCATTAAATTTTCAAGACGCAATTCACTTTCCAAAGACTTTTCTTCTTCCAATTCTTTTTTTAAACCCGTTTTTTCTAAAACCACATCAATTAACTCAGTTAAAGATAACGATTCACTATCATTCGTTAATTCTAAAATCAAATTCTTAAATTCCAGTTCTTTTCCCTTATTAATCGCATTAAACATAGTTATCCCTTGAATAGAAGCTTCCAATTCTAAATTTTTAATTGTACTGGGACCGATTTTTCTTTTCGGAACATTAATAACCCTTCTTAAACTAACTTCATCCTGATGATTACTGATTAACCGTAAATAACTTATTAAATCCTTAATTTCTTTTCTTTGATAGAAATAATAACTACCTAGTACTTTATAAGGCAAATTCGCTTTAATAAACATTTCTTCGACTATCCGGGCTTGTCCATTCGTCCGATAAAAAATGGCAATATCTTTGGCTTTATATCCTTCTGTTATTAACTTTTTAATTTCTTCAATACATAAAGTAACTTCATGTTTCTCATCGTAGCTTCGTAAATATTGAACCTTTGCCCCCAACACTTTATTACTTTTCAAATTTTTTTCTTTTCGATCTTTATTATTCTTAATTACAGAATTGGCAGCATCTAAAATCATTTTCGTACTGCGATAATTTTCTTCCAATGAAATCACTTTTGTATTTTTATAATCTTTTTCAAAATTCAAAATATTTTTATAATTAGCTCCTCGAAACATATATATCGATTGATCCGGATCTCCAACTACAAAAATATTTTGTTGGCCACTCCCTAATAATTTTGTTAATTTGTATTGAACTTCATTCGTATCTTGATATTCATCTATTAAGATATACTGAAACTTTTCTTGATAATGGGCAAGAACTTCAGCATTTTCTTTAAATAATTTTACGGGTAAAGAAAGTAAATCATCAAAATCAACGGAATTATTTTTTCTTAAAACGTTTATATATTCACGATAAACGCGTAATGCAATATGTTCAATATCACTATTAAAATACTGATCAATCTGAGCATCACTTAACATCTCATTTTTGATAAAACTAATTCGATTCCGAATATAAGAAGGAGCACATTCTTCTTTAGTGATCCCCAAATCTTTCATAATTTTTTTAATAACCGTTACAACATCTTCACTATCTAGTATCGTAAAATTTCTCTCTAATCCTAAATGCATATAATTTTCTCTTATAATACGCAATCCGAAAGAGTGAAAAGTTCCAACAAATGTATTATTGTCTGGAACTAATATTTCTAATCGTTCTTTCATTTCCTTAGCTGCCTTATTGGTAAAAGTAATAGCTAAAATAGAATAAGATGGAATCCCTTGATCAATCAAATAAGCAATTCGCGTAGTAAGAACTTTTGTTTTTCCACTACCCGCTCCAGCAATCACTAAACATGGACCATTTGTGTGCATAACTGCCTCTCTTTGTTGGCCATTTAAATTTTGTAAATAATCCATAGTATCAATTCCTATCTATAATTTTATTATACCATTTAGAGCAATAAAAAAGAAGCTTTTTACGCTTCAAAAAAATTATAAGAACTCCACAATATCTGGATTTTTTTTGATTTTTTCAACTAAATCCTCACGATCATATTTATTAAAAATATTCATAAAATTACTATTATCCATTAAAAACATATCATAAAATTTCGTAAAAATTTCTTTACTATTTTGAATACCTAATTCTTTTAAAGAATCCAAATTTTTAGAAACCAAACGATAGGAATTAAAAATACTTTCTACTAATAAAGGTGGGATATTTGCACTTAATTCTTGAATTTCTTTATCAGAAAAATCATAATCTAATAAAAATTTCATATTACATACCTCCCGTACTAAAGTGATTCTTTATAATGTCTTGTATTTCCGAAACAGATAATTCACTTTGATAAAATAATACAAACAATAAAGCGTCGATATAAGATATTGAAAAATTAAGTTCAATAATTTTATTAATGGTATCTTTTATATTTTGGAAAGTATTCACTTCTTTTTTATCAATAATAATCTTCCATTCATCATCTACTGGAAACAAATATTCTTCACAAATCTTATTTTCTACTTTTTGAAGTTCTAAAGCAATATTATTATCTTCTTCCCCATCATTGGCAACGCCATTTAAAAATTTATCTACAATAGAAGAATCTTGTAAAACGGTTTTCAAATAAGAATTTACATCTTGTAAATCATTAGAAGAAGCTTGTTGTTCTATTTTATCAATATCCATTAATAATACATCTAAATTATATTCACTTCCATTATAATAGGAAGATTTTGCAATCCGTTTCATATTCGTTAAAATCGTTTTAATATTTTTTGGAGCAGCCAACATTTCAGGATGTTGTCTTAAAAAATCTAATTCTCCAATATCTTTAAAAGAAGCTATAATTTTACGAAGTTCATCAGAAGATACAGCAAATACTCTCAAATTATACATTCCATTTGATTTTTGCAAAGGGATTTTATTTTCCACAAGCATGTCTACGATGTTGCCAAACTCTTCTTCATCATGAAGTAAAAGCAAACTAATTCCAAACTTATTAAAACAATCTGAAAATAAAGTAATGCCCTCTTCCGTATTAGAAATCAGGTTTGCTGTTTTTAATTTATTTAATACAGATACTATATTCATTTTAATCCCTCACTAATACGCCATTAATGGAACATTTTTGGGATCCATTCCATTGTTTCGTAAATAATCAATTGCACTTGTTAGTTCATCTTTTGTATATTTTTCTAAAATACTTGGATTTAAATAAACATCAATAGGTTCTTTCCCAACAGATAATAAAGCATTAATTTTATCCTCTAAATGTTCATCAAGCATTAATGAAGCATGATTAATAAAAATATCCACTCCTATACCAGATTTTTTAACATACGATACATTTTTCTTAATTAACTCTTCATCTAAATTAGCATTTAAATAATCAATTTCTTGTCCTGTAAAATCTAAATAATTGATACCCAAATTATCTAAAAGCGTCAAAAGTTCATTTGGCTTTTCTGATTCTTCGGGTTCAAAAGAAACATCAACAGCAGGTTCTTCAACAATTTTTACACTTTCTTCTACGACTGGTTCAGCATTTTTAGCTTCCACAATGACTTCGCTAATCGTCTTTCCACTTTTTTCCTTTTCTTTAACTTTTTCATCATAACTAAATAAAGCATCTTCTGGGAACATTAATATTTTCGCAGCTTCCCTTTGTTCTTCTTCTGTAAAATTAAATTGTTCTAGTAAAGAAGTGATTGAATCTCTGGTAATATTAATTCGACCTGATAAAGCTAAATCAAAATATTCATTTAATTTTTCTTGATTGGCTAAAGCAGCATCTTTTCGTATAGCCAGTTCATCAATAGTAGTAATGGCTGTATTCATTTCTTCCTCTACTTTTAATAGTTGGTCTTCTGCTTTTTTAGTATCTGAAACAACAGTATCTATTGTACGTGGTAAGGATCTATTTAATTTTTCTACTAATCCATCTGGATCAAAATCAATATGCAAACGATCTAAAACAGTAGCATATTCCTCACGATCAATTCCTGTTAAAAGTTCAATTAATTTTTCGCCTTGATCATTTAATTCTTCATGTTGTTTTTCTAAATCTGCAATTTTTTCTTGTAAATTTTTCTTTTCTTCTGTTGTTCTGGCTTTTGTTTCTTCTGCTTTATTTTTTTGCTTATCCATTTCCACTAAAACAACACTATCTTCTCCACGTAAATTGTATAACTTATCTAACAAACTACTTACATCCGGCGCTAAGGCTTTCATACTAATCACTCCCTTATTCTAACCATCATTATAGCAAAACCTTTTTAAAAAGTAAATAACATATATTTTATTTAGCTTAGAAAGTGCTTAAATCGCTTCCTTGCAAAAAAAAAGTACCCAATTCTTTAGATAAAAAAAGAACTGATATTTCTAACAATTCCTTTATCTATTGAATGGCCAAAAGCCTTGAATTCATGGCAGGGGATGAGAGAATCGAACTCCCAACTAAAGTTTTGGAGACTCCTATTATACCATTTAACTAATCCCCTAAAAATTGAACAAGTTTATTATAACAAATCCTTAACTTTTTAGCAAATACTTTCATACAATACTTTAGGTGAAGATTATGCTAATTAATTATACGCCAAAAGAAATGGAATTATTAGCTCGTATCATGCGAGCAGAAGCTCTAGCAGAAGGAAATTTAGGAATGCTTATGGTTGGAAACGTCGTTATTAATCGAGCAGTTGCCAATTGTCTAACTTTTACAAATATCAGAAGTATTACAGACGCCATTTATCAAAAAAATCAATTTTCTGGTATTAATAATTCACTTTTTGAAGCATCTCCAACTACTTTAGAAAAAGATTTAGCCCAAAGAGTTTTACGTGGTGAATATTACTATCCTGCTACTCATGCCCTATGGTTTTATGCTCCTGCTAAAAATACCTCTTGCCAAAATACTTGGTACGATCAAGCCTATGCCGGAAGCTATAGAAATCATTGTTTTTACAGACCAGACGCAGGAGTATGTAAAGAATTATATTGAAGCCTGAAAAGGCTTTTTATAATGCAAAAAAACAATCAAAGATTGTTTATCATGGAATTAAAAGTTTTTGACCAATAGTTAATGTACTAGTCGCTAAATTATTTAAAGATTGAATCGCACTAACCGTTGTATTATATTTTCTTGCAATAGCATACAAGGTATCTCCTGCCTGAACTATATATACTTGATTCATTTGGGTAGAATTTGGAATAATTAATCTTTGTCCTACACTAAGTAAACTACTCGTAAGATTATTAATAGTCATGATTTCTTTAACAGTTGTTCCAAACATATTTGCTATTTTATACAAACTATCTCCCCTTTGAACAACATAATAATTATCAGCCATTTCATCATCTTCCGGTTTTATTTTTAATACTTGGCCGATACTTAAAGTATTATTTACTAAATTATTTAATGCTTTTAGTTGATCTACAGAAAGATTATTTTTTCTTGCTATAGAATATAATGTATCTCCAGCTTGAACTATATATGTATCCATTTCTTTAGGAATCTCTTCTTTTATTTTTAATACTTGACCAACACTTAATGCATTACTTGTTAAATTATTCATTCTTTTTAATTCATCAACTGTAATTCCATTTTTCTTTGCAATACTCCATAAAGTATCTCCTGATACATTTTTTATGTAGTATTTTTAAATGTAAATATAATATCTATTTCAAATAGATAATAATGTTATTTTATATAAATTTTTATTTCTAAAACACTATATTATTCCTGTTTTTCTTTTTTATTTTAATTTACTTTGTTCATTTTTTCTCTCAAAATATTGCATATAATCATTATAGTATACTTTAATGACATCAATAGGTTTTAAATTATGAAAGCATCTATATTGAGTTGTATTTTGTCGATTATCTCTTACTATTGAATCATCTTTTTCAAAAACATAAACATAGCCATATAACTCATCTGGCAAATTATCTGCCTCAAATGACATCACTGGTAATTCCCCATTATTATTTATTGAAAAAGAATAATGGTTATTAAACTCTTTTATTTTATTTCTAAAAGAATATGCAACTGCTGTAAAAAAATAACTAGTTAGAAAAATAGCATTATCTTCATTTTCAATATTTTTATCATCGTAAGATTGCTTTGGTTCTAACTGCTCAATTTCAACTGGACTTCCATGAAATAAATACTTAGGTTCAAAAATATTCTGAGATTGATATTCATCTATTTTTGTCATTAAATTCACTTCCCATTTAGTTATACATCAAATAAGAAAAATTTTCTACTTAGACTAAATTTTTATTCAAGATTACAATTTAAATACACTTTTATTAAAAACTTTTAAATGTAAATATTATATCTATCCTTTTATCTTGATAGATATAGATTTTTTCAATTAAATTTATTATTAATTCTCTTGTTAGCTCCTCTATTGATAAAAATTCATCAATGTATTTTTTTATTTGTTTATTATCTATTTTATTTGAAACTATTTGTTCATTTTTAAGATTATCAATTCTCTTTTTATTATCATCTATTTCTTTTTTTATATTTTCACTTATTCTTAAATATTGTGATTCGTCTAGTATACCTTTTAATCTATCCATATAAGTTTTATCTAAATTTTCAGTTAACTTTTTATTGATAATTTCTAGACTTTCGATTTGTTTTTTTAGTTTTAAAGTATTGTCTTCAAAAGTTACATTTTCAATAGAATCCTTTATTTTATTTTTATCTAAATATTTTCTACATACATCTTTAATATTATCTAAAATAACACTCTCCAATATTTCATAATTATTTGTATGTGTTGTACAAACATGGTATTTTGAATATGTTCTATAATAATCACAAGTAGTGTAACTTCTTCCTGTTTTATTTTGATATCTTATTGTTA
>CANQDC010000008.1 GCA_947591455.1 uncultured Bacilli bacterium
TTAAAATTTGACAAAAAAATAACCATTTTATAATGGTTTGAACAATTTTTATATTTTAAAACTGATAAATTCCCGTGATAAAAGATTTTAAAGAGTTTGATAATTTAGTAGATTTAGTATTAGTAAATAGAATAGATGAAAAAGTAAAAGAGATTACTAAAGAAATTTATACAAGAGATATATTTAGTAGAGATTAAATTCTGAAATGCAAATTTTGGAATTTTTTTAGTTAGCTAAGATTTATGTAAGTTATATTGTGCAAGAAAATTTACTTAGATGTTATTATGTTTTTCTAAAACTTATCCAAAATTAAACAACAGAAAAGTTAAACACATATTGTAGAAGAATCATTTTTATGATATATTGCAAATATAAAATAGGAAGGTAAGAAGTATGCAGTATTTAAAAAAATATATTTTGTGGATTCTTCTAGGAATATTGATTTTACTCTTAATTTTTGGCTTAAAAATGAAAGGATCTTCTAAAGAATATCAAGTAATGTTTGATACAGATGGCGGAACGATAATAAGGAGTTTGACTGTTAAAGAAAATGAGAAAATTAGTCAACCTGAAGATCCAGTTAAAGAAGGATATATATTTGATGGATGGTATTATCAAAATCAATTATTTGACTTTGAAACCAAAATTACTTTAGATATAGTTTTAAAAGCAAAATGGATCAAACAAGATCAAATTCTGCGTTTAGATTTGCATGAGCTGTCTTTAAAACCAGGAGAAACCCATACACTGAATGTTGAAAATACAACTAAGCAGAAAGTAAAGTGGTCAAGTAGTGATAAAGAGATTGTCACTGTGGATGAAAATGGGATGGTAAAATCTTTAAAAAATGGGAATGCAACCATAACAGTAATGACAAAAGATGAAATATATAAAGATACTTGTAATGTAATTGTAACAGAGGATTTAATAAAAGTTGTAAGTGTTTCAATACGTGGATCAAGTAAAGTTACAGTAGGGAATACGATTAAATTAACGGCTTCTATTAATCCAACGAATGCTTCTAATAAAGCAGTAACCTGGAAAAGTAGTAATGAAAAGATTGCTACCGTAGATAAATTTGGTAATGTAAAAGGTATAAATGTTGGTAAAGTAACTATTACAGTGACAACAGAGGATGGGAAGAAAACAGCTAAGAAAACGATAGCGGTTAGTAAAGTTACAAGTACAACTACGAGTACCCCGAGTGAAGAGAATACAACTTCTCCAAAAGAAGAAAGTAGTGAAAATAAAGAAGAAGGAAAAAAAGATGAAACGGTTAAAGATGAGACTGTTTTTGTAAAAGGTATTAAAATAAATGGAGAAAATAATGTAAATGTTAAGGAAACAATACAATTAATAGCTATTATTGATCCAAGTAATGCTACGAATCAAAATGTTCGCTGGACGAGTAGCGATGAAAGTATAGCAACGGTAGATGAATTTGGGAAAGTAACTGGACTACAAGATGGAACAGTTACCATTACCGTTACAACTGATGATGGTGGCTATTCTGATAAAATAACAATACAAGTTTCTACAGCATACGCTATTGTCTTTACCAAACAATATAATAATTTAAATGTTTTAACAGGATATAATTTGACAGTTTATAAAAATAAAGAAAAATGGTCTGGGTTTACCACTATTGTTTATCGTGGGAATACGAAAAAATTTGCTGATTTTTTTGCCTCAGTAGGAGAAATTGATGAAAATGAAAAAACAGCATCAATAAAAATAGATAAGACAGTGATTGATAATGTCCCTGTATCGTATCAATAAAAAAGTTTAGGAGTTTATATGAAAAAAGTAGGAAAATGTTTAATTTTTAGTTTAATCGCCTTTTTAATTGGCCTAAGTAACACGTTTGCCAAAGAGTATGATCTACAAACGGTAGGAGAATTAGTATTAGAAGAAAATCCTGATGCTGAATCATTTTATATTATAGGTAAATATATTTTTACCATGAATTATGTTAAGGAAAATAATTTAAATACCGAAGATTTTATGTTAGCGGCTCGTTCTATTAACCTTTTAGAAAACGAAGGAAAAGTAAAAGGAACAGAAGCCTATAAAAAGATGAGTGCTTATCAAATCCTTTCGCATACGGATGATGATGGATCCGTTCTAGATTGGTATATTGGCGAAAATTTAATCGGTGAAAATAAAATTGATGATCAAACAAAATTTGAAGTAGGCTTTATTGATTATACGGAAATAGAAAATATTTATACTGTAATATTCCAAGATGAAACGGGAAAAGAATTAGAAAAACGAGAAGTTATAGAAGGCCATAAAGTGGCGGCTCCTATGAATTATACGAAAGAAGGATATTACTTTGAAGGATGGTATAACGAAAATGAGCCCTTTAATGTAATGGAAGAAAATATTACCAAAGATATGACTTTAACCCAAAAGTGGACTCCTAAAACGGTAACAATTAAATTCGATGGGGAAATTGATAGTACTACCAAAGAAAAAACATATACCTATCCTGATATAACACCAAGTGACTTAGCCGATACAAAACCAACATCAGATGAAAAATATATCTTTAAATATTGGTATGATTCATCTTCTGATAAAATGGAAGCATTTGATTTTAATAAAGAATTAGAATTAAATAGAAATGAAAGTTCAAAAACTATTGTTTTAAAAGCTAAATTAGAAGATGCCCATAAAGTTATTTTTAAAGGCCAAGTCGATGGTCAATCGAATGATTCATTTATCTCAAGTAGTGCAACCCAATATGCGAATGCAAAGCATAAATTAACATCTGATCAAATCCCTCCAACAGAAAAAGAAGGCTATACCTTTATTGGTTGGTTTACTGAAAACGATCAACAAATAACACCTGCAGATTACGTTTTCACAGATCTTGAAAATGTTGTCATTGGTAAATGGGAGAAAAAAGTATATACAATTACTTTTGATACTGACGGAGGTACCGAAATAAGTAAAAGACAAGTAAAACATGGTGAAAAAGTAGAAAATCCAGGTAATGCCGAAAAAATAAGTCAGGATAAATATAATGGGTATGAATTTATTGGTTGGTATTTATGTAAAGAAAATACTTGTGATGAGTCATTTGACTTTAATACAACAATAACTTCTAATTTAACCTTAAAAGCCAAATATAAACAAGTAGTTTATACCAATAAAATGATGAATGACTTTGCCTCACAAATTACTAATGAAAATATTTCTGCTTTTGTTAGAGAAGATACAAAACTAGATATTGCAGTTATTAATGGAGAAGCATCATTATCTAAAAATATTAGTCATATAGTAACTGTGTTAGGGGACTTTGTAGAAATAAAAAATGTTGATACTATTCAATTAAATGAAGGTATAGCATTAACTAAGCAAAATGTTCAAGAAGAGTTACAAAAATTACTTGACTCTTTAACAGACTATGAAACAGCGAAATTAGAAGATTTATACAACATATCATTTACAATTAATTTTAGTTTAAAAGAGGGCGTTACTAATGAAACCGATAGTAACACAAGTACGTATACAGCTCACTTTAATACAAAATCTATTCCAGTTTCAAATGAGAAAGAGCTTGAAGCAGCTTTATCTGGTAATCAAGAAATTATAATTAAAAACTGGGAAGGAGATATCACAAAACCTTTAACAATTTCTAAAGATATTGTGATTGATGGAAGAGATACGGAAATAACTTCAACTATAAATGAGCACAAACCAGTATTTACTATCAAATCTGGTAGTGTGGTTATAAAAGATTTAACTTTAAAAATTGATGTTTTAAAACCATCAGAATATAATAAAGAAGCAAAGAATGCTAAAAAGAATAAAAATACAATTGGAATAGAAGTAGGAGAAAAGGCAACTTTAACAGCTAATAATTTTCATGTTAAAAATAAAGAAACAATTAATGAATCGACTATGAAAATTGGCGATGATGATCTTAAAGCAAGCACTGTAACGATTAATGAAAATGCTGCTATATTATTAAAAGGAACTTTATATGCTAGCAATATTTCTTATGAAGATGAAATTTATGGAAGTCCAACCGTTTTAGCCACTAAAGAGGCAACCATGAATGTTTTAGGTGGAAATAAACAAGAGTATATTTATAATGTAGTAAGAAATAATGACGGCTCAGGGGAAGAAACTAAGAGAGTTTCAGATTATATTCATTACTACAAAGATTATAAGCATTCAAGATTAATTTTTGTCAATTATGTACCAATGAGTAGAACCTATACAAATATTGCTCATATTAATAATGAACAATATTTTGTCCCTAAAACTTTTGATGAGAATGGATCTAATTATAAATATAAAAATGAAATTACTGAAAAGAAATATGTCTTTACAAATGAATGGGAATATTCTAGTGATCTAGAATCAGGAACTATTT
Organism: uncultured Bacilli bacterium; assembly: GCA_947591455.1. GTDB lineage: Bacteria > Bacillota_I > Bacilli_A > RF39 > UBA660 > MGBC108787. The sequence continues at coordinate 4,388 of CANQDC010000008.1, forward strand.
CTAATGAAGATTTAAAGAATGAGAAAGCTACATTAACATCAGGGGATTATACTTATTATGCCCAATATAATGAAATTCCTGCTCCAGTGATTCAAAAATTCTATGCTGGAGAAAAAGAAGGAACTAAAACAACGACATCTAATACGATAAATCTTCACTTATCTTGGGATGATGATAATGTTAAATCTTATTGTATTACGAAATCTGAAGATAAGAGTGGTTGTGAGTGGAAAAATATTAAAGATGAAAAGCAAATTATTCAAAAATTAGATTTTAATAATTTTGATGATTATACTTATCACGCATATTTAAAAAATGATGAAGATGTTATTTCTAAAGAGGCAACTACTACAATTTCTTATATCAAGAAAGATTATACGGGTAAAGCAAGTGGTTTAATGAATTATCAACCAACAGGTTTAAGTAATAAACTTGTAGATGGAATGTATCGTTATTCTGGAAAAGATGTTGAAAATTATATTTGCTTTGGTACGAGCGATGTAGAGGCTTGTTTGAAAGAGCCAAATAAGTACTTATATCAAATTATTGGTGTAACTCAAGGAGGAAAATTCAAATTAATTAAGAGTACTCCTTATAGTTGGAAAATATGGAATGATAAATATTATCTTTCTAGTTGTGGGGAAGGTGGCTACAGATGTAAATATCCAAATAGTAAATTGTATGACACTTTAAATGCTGAGTTTGCTAAAACATTATCATTAGATTGGGACAAAAAAGTAGATACGGCCACTTGGTTTATTGGAACGATAACAAGTGAAAATAAAACAGGACATTCTGTATATGAAAGTGAAACAAAAGACAGAACGACTAATGGTAAATATGGTTTAATGTATGCAAGTGATTATTTCTATGCTTATGGTGATGGAACGGGCAACAAAAATTGTCTAAAAGATAGTTGTGATAGCTACCTAACAACTTCTTATTCTGAATGGACAATTACTAGACAATATTATGATAGTACCATATATTCTGGGTATGCATATTATATACATTCAGTGGACCGAAATTTAAGAACAATTGTAATGGATGTTGAGTTAGGTATAAGACCAGTATTCTATTTGAAACTAGATACCTCTATTAAAAGTGGTATTGGAAGTAAAACTAGACCATTTATTATAGAAAACTAAAAAATATTTAAATAAAAACAGTAAAAAGTAAAACGATGTTGTTTATCATTTTGCTGTTTTTTTAGTTTATATCATTTTTTCAACAGGAGCAAAGTAAAGAAGTAAGTATTATGTATCAAATGGTCCATTTTACTTAATTGTAAGCAAAGTTATTAAGGTCAATCGTAATAACTTTGTATTTATGAAATAATATATTTAAATGGGGCCAAAAATGCTTATTAGAGAACAATATTTATCTAAAATTAAGGAATTTTGACGAATATTTTGCCATTTTTTAATAAAAACGAAATATTTTGCTTGCATTATGCATTTAATCATAGTAAAATACTGAGTAGAAAAGAGGAGAGAAAATGAAAAAAAGTATTTTTGCAGTTATCGCAGTTGCTTTAATGGTAGGATTTACTAATGTACATGCAATGACTGAAGCAGAATTACAAGCTAAATTAACAAAAGCTTATACAATTAATGGAGTAACATATCAAGCAGATGCTGCTCAAAAAGTTCAAATTGAAAGATATTTGAAAGAAAATGAAATTAGTGCTAGTGAAGCTGACTTCCTTGCTAGTCAAGTTGATGAAGCAGTAGCAGTTATTGCTGAATCTGGTGCAAAATCAATTTCAGAAATTCCAGCTGCTTACCAAGAAAAATTAACTGCAATCGCTAATAAGGTTACAGATACAACTGGTATCCAATTTACTGTTGCAGATGGTCAAGTTGTTGTAACTGATGGATCAGGTAAAACTATTTTAACTGCTGGTGATTCAATGGTTAAGAAAACAAACAATAATAATGTTATCGTAGCATCAAGTTTAATATCTTTAGTTGGAATTGCTTTTGTTGCTAGAAAGTTTTTCTAGAAATTAATGTTCAAAAAAAATTTCAAGAAGATATGGAAAGCAATTGTTAGAAGTTTAGCAATTGCTTTTTTCTTTACTTGTTTGTTTATTACGATAACCTATTTTGTTTGTTTGAAAAAAATTGATACCTATTTAGTTTTCTTTAATAATTTTACTTTTTCTGGAGTTACGGAAGAACATAAAATTGAAATAGATAAATTAACCAAAGAATTAGTTCATTATCCCAATTATGGTGATCAATATGGTACCATTTCTTTACCAACGGTGGGTATAAAAGTAAATTTGTACCATGGCGATTCTATGAGCATTTTAAAACGGGGTGCTGGACACTATGCCGGAAGTTATTTCCCAAGTGAAGGGGGAACCATTTTAATTGCAGCACATAATCGTCGGGAATATTTCAAATACTTGCCTAAATTAAATGTTGGGGATCCGATTGTTATCGATACGGATTATGGTACATTTACGTATACGGTAACAAATGGTAGAGTAGAAACTATTAGTGAATTAGAGAAATTAGATATTCAACATGAAGAAGAAATTCTAGTACTTTACACATGTTATCCAGTAGATGCTTTAGGATTCACAGATAAACGATATGTAGTTTATGCAAAATTGGAGGGTGTTGCATATGAAAGTTAAATTATTTTTTAATTACTTATTACAATTTTGTGTATCCGTATTATTTTTCTTACTTGTACTATTGACTATTTGTCGTTTTACCATCTTTAATTCTAATTATATGTTTAAATTATTAGAAAAAACAAATTATTATGATACTGTATATGATTCAATAGCCGATGAAATGGAAAATTACTTGGTTCAATCAGGATTTGATGATGAGGTTATCGATGATATATATACCAAAGATCAAGTACGAAGTGATGTAAATACGATGATTGAAAAAATTTACAATAACGAATCCTATACAATTGAAACAGCTGCAATAGAAACTCAATTACAAGAAAATATTAATTCATTTTTAGACGAACATAATATTACCATAAATGATAAAACCTCTATTAATAATTTTGCCAAAGAAATAGTGGGTGTCTATAAATCCAAAGTAGATGTGTTTAATAAAATTTCTTTTGTAGGGAAAATATTGAATTTAGGACAAAAATATTTATTTGTTGCTGTAATCATTTTAGCCATATTAGTAGTAGTAATGAATGTTATCTTAATAAAAGGATTTAAAAAGAATGTCCTACCAATTATGTTCTTTACAAGTATGTTTTTATTACTGGCTAGTTCCATCTATTTTGGCAATCGTATCGATGTAGAACATATTAATTTGTATAATAATTACGTTTCGACTTTGTTAAGTACAATTTTAAAGAATTTTATAGTTCATTTAAGAGTCATAGGTATTGCCTCTGGTATAGTTGGATTATTCACTATTTTGGTTGAAAAAATGTTTTTTGCTAAGAAGGGGAAAAAATGAGAATTAGAAAAATGATTTCTCTTTTTTTCGTTTCTTTATGGATGGTGGTTATTTTTTGCTTTTCGGCACAACCTGCGATTCAAAGTGAAGCGAATAGTGATGCTTTTATGGGAAAAGTAATTGATATTGCTGCCAAAATTTCTGGCAAAGAAATCTCAGCAAATCGCAAAAAAGAAATCATTCGTGATACCCGTTTTTATGTTCGTAAATTAGCCCATTTTACCTTGTACTTTGTTCTAAATTGCTTTTTATATTTCTCATTTAAAGCATTTGGAATAAAACGGCCTTTATTATGGAGCTTAACTTTTTGTTTCCTATTTGCGATTACGGATGAAATTCATCAACTATTTGTTTCTAAACGGACCGGAAGATTCTTTGATGTAGTTGTGGATACCTGGGGGGCATTTTTTAACGGTTTAATAATATTATGTATTAACAAGATAATTGAACGTAAGAAAAAAAGCAAGATGGCAAAAATTGGTGTGTAGAATTTGTATAAAGTAGCCAAAAAAATGTCGATTTATGCTTGTAATTTACCCAAGAATTGATATAATAAAGACGCGTAAAGGGGAATCCATATATGGAAGAAATTGATATTAGAGATTTATTAATTTATTTTAAATCGAAATTATTTTACTTATTTATTATTACATTTATTGTAGTTGGATTAGGGATTTTTTATAAAATCATGATCGAAAAACCAATCTACCAATCTTCAGCAAGTATCATTTTAACCGGTTTTAGTTCTTCTACAAATGATTCGGATTCAATCATTAATACAAATGATTTGACGATCAATTCGAAATTGATTACTACCTATCAACAAATTACGAAAAGTAGGAAAGTATTAAAACAAGTCATTGATAAATTAAAATTAGATTATGAAGTAGAAGCTCTTGCTTCCAATATCCAAGTTACAGGAATAACTGATACAGAAATTATAAAAATAACGGTAAGTGATCTAGATGCTAATTTAGCATATGAAATTGTAAATGAATTGACAAAAGTATTTAGTAAAGAAGTGCAAGAAATTTATAATGTATCGAATGTCAGTGTATTAGATGAACCAGAAGTAGCCGAATCTTCATCAAATATGAGCTTTGTAAAAGCTTGTGCAATCTTTTTTGTCGTAGGTGTTGTTCTTTCCTTAGCTGTTATATTCATTGCTTATTATTTTGATACAACTATCAAAACAGTAGAACAAGTAGAAAATAAAATTGATGTTCCTGTTTTAGGATCTATTCCCGATTATAATCAAAAAATGAAAAGGGGGAAAAAATAATGGATGAGTTAATTGTTAAAAAGAGTCCTAAATCAAGTATTGCCGAAGCCATTCGGGTAATAAGAACCAATATTCAATTTTCTTTGAAATTAAAAAAAGGAAAAACAATATTAGTAACTTCTTCTATACAAGGAGAAGGGAAAAGCTTTACAAGTTCTAATTTAGCCGTTTCTTTTGCTCAAAAGAATTTAAAAGTTTTATTAGTGGATTGTGACTTACGTTTAGGACGTTTGCATAAAATATTTAAAGCGAGTAATAAAAATGGATTTTCAAATCTTCTAATTTCTGATTATCCAGAAGCGTATAAATATTATGTACAAGATACAAAAATTGAAAATTTATATTTTATTCCTCGTGGTATTGTTCCACCGAATCCAAGTGAAGTTTTGGATAGCGAAAATGTAAAAATATTTATGAAAGCTGTTCGAGAAGATTTTGATATTATTATTTTTGATGGGACTCCTATTACAGGACTAACCGATTCATTAGTATTTACAAAATACGTAGATAAAGTTGTAATTGTTAGTTCAGCAAATTATACAAAAATGAATTTACTTGAAAATACCATTAAAAGTTTAAAAAACTTAGATGTAGATATAGCAGGGGTAGTTGTTAATAAGGTTCAAAATCGCGCTTCCAGTTCATATTATGGTGGATACTATGGAAGTGGGTATGTAGACGATGATTGATGTTCATGCACATATTTTATATGGAATAGATGATGGAGCGAAGACAATTGAAGAAAGTGTAGCCATTCTAAAACAAATGAGTCATTTAGGATACACGAAAGTAATTGCAACTCCTCATTATATTGATAATACTAGATTTGTAGCGAATAATAGAACGAAGAAAGAAATTTTAGCTAATTTAAGAGAAAGATTACAAGAAGAACATATTCCCGTTGAATTATACTTAGGGAATGAAATTTTCATTGATGATGATTTAGAACAAAAAATGGCTCATCAAGAAATTCATACCTTAAATAATACCAATTATATTTTATTAGAATTACCAATGGTTGAAAAATTAGAATTAGATCTAGATATTATTTATGAGTTAATTCGAAAAGGGGTTAAGGTAGTTTTAGCCCATCCAGAACGATATGTTATTTTTCAAAGAAATGAAGATCTTATTGAAAAATATACCGAGTTGGGTGTGCTATTGCAAGGCAATGTAGATTCCTTAACAGGAAAATATGGAAAAGAAGCTCAAAAGCTATTTATTAAATTATTAAAAAAAAGAAAGTATTTTGTCTTAGGTAGTGATATACACCATGTTAATTCCTCTTTTTTTCAAAATTTTATAAATGCTAAGAAAAAAATGATTCACTATACTGATGAATCTTATATTGAAGATTTATTTGTCAAACATCCAGAATTTATTTTGATGAATAAAGAAATCGAAACAGTAGAAGTGTAAGGCTTCTTTTTTTATGGCATAAAAAAAATCGAAATTATTTTTCGATCTTTTTATTTCTATAAGTATCTAGTAAGAAGTTAATGAGTAAGAATACAAGTAAAATCATCAAGACTACAAAGCCATATTTTATCATGAGATTTGATTCATAACTCATTAAAGATTCCTTTAAGAATTTATTTGTATAAGTCATTGGTAAGAATGGATGTAACCATCTAAATCCACTGGTAACCGTTTCAATTGGGAATGTTCCTCCCGCTGCGGCAAGTTGTAAAACAAGTAAGATAAGACCAATAAATTTACCAACATCATTTAAGGTAACAATTAAGAAATTCATAATGGCCATAAAAGTATTGGCAATTAGAATAAGTGAAAGATAATAAAGTACCACATTTGTAATTTCAAAATCTAAGAACAATTGTAAAGTAATTCCTAAAAGAATACTCGCTAGAGTGGCAAGTCCATGATAAGCCAAAGAACGTTTATAAAATTGATTACTTTTGCTATCTAAACAACCAAAACGAGATTCCTTATCATAATAAAGGACAATGAACATCATTAAGCAACCAACCCATAAAGCAATAGAGATAAAGAATGGGGCAAATGCGGTTCCATAAGTATTTACTTTATTGACTTCTTTCGTATTTACTTTTACTGGTTCTTTACTATAAGTAGCTAAGTCTTCTACTTTTTTAACTTCAGATTTCGTTGTATTTAATTTACCACTTAATTCATTCTTGGCACTAACAACGCTTGTATTTAAAGTATAAAGGCCACTATTTAAAGTAGATGATCCAGCTTGTAAATTTTGAATTCCACTTTGGATTTTCGTTGAACTTGTATATAATGTATTTGCTCCCGTAGCAAGTGTTTCAATTCCTTTTTGTAAATCTACAATTTTAGTATTTACCGCTTTAAATCCATTTACACTTGTATTAAGAGTATTCACTCCCGCGTTAAATTGACCAAAAACTCCGTTTAATTGCTTGCTACTATCTGTTAAAGCCGAAACGGCATTTTTTTCAGTTAAGCCCATAGCAATTCCACAAAGTTGTTGTTCTTCAGCCGTTGCTGTACTATCAGTTACTTTTGGACAAATAGTTGTAGTAATTAGACTGACAAGTTGATCTGTAAAGCTAAGTGTATCATTTACATTTTGTGTATAGTCTCCTAAAAGTTTTTGAATCATGGCACTATTCGTACTTAATGAATTTGTACTATCAATTAAAGTATTTATGGAATCAGTAAGCGTAGTAAACTCTTTTACATTCGTATTTAAAGTAGCAATTCCATTTTGTAAATTATAAATACCTTCATGGAAAGCAGTATAATTTTCATTCAAAGTCGTTGTTCCATCATTCAATGTTTTACTTCCATTACTTAATTTTTTCGTTCCTTCTGACAATGTTTGAAAGCCATCATTGATTGTTTCTAGTTGATCAGGAACACTAGTTAAAGATTGTTCTAAGCCTTCAATAATTGTCGAATTCACCGTATTATCAAGATTTTTTTCAACCACACTAACCACATTATTAATAATTTGACTCGCTAGATAATTGGATTTTTGATTTGGTGAGTAAGTAATTGTCGCATGAGATTTATTAGTACTGTTAGCACTTTCTAAACTACTAGTAAAATCTTTAGGAATATCAATAACAGCATAATACTCACCGTTATATAATCCGTCATTTGCTTGACTTTCGCTCACGACACTAATTTTTAATTTTTTGCTATCTTTTATATTTTGAATTAAATCGGCCCCTTTTTCTCCTTCGTCACTATTAATAATAGCGACTGGCAGATTATCGATATTTCCTTCTCCATATGGATTCCAATAAGCTTTTAAATAGAAAAAGCTATACATAAATGGAATAAGTAATACTGCCAAAATGACTATTACATTAAAATAATTTTTCTTTTTCATATTTCCTCCTTAATTTAATAAGCCATTTTGTAAGATAGAAATGATTTCTTTTGTTACCTTTTTTTCATCAATCTCCTCATCATATTCAAATAATAAACTTAAAAATATTTTATAAATGATAAAGGAAGTTAAATGAGCATCACAATCTTTAATATGTTTTTTTAAGATTGATTCATTAATTTTTTCTTCTATGAATTGCATTAAACTCTCATCATATTTTTGAAATAGGTTTACATTTTCTCTATTTTTATTTAAAAACAAACTTTTTTTACGGAGCGTAAGCATCACATGAATACTTTGTGCTACTTTTTCAATAAAAGGCAAATCTTGATTTAGATAAGTTAAAGCTTCTTGTTTTACTTTATTTAATTCTTCTTCTAAGAAAAAGTTAAATATCTCCTCTTTATCTTTAAAATAAGTATAGATTGTTTTTTTGGTTACATGTGATGTAGAAGCAATTTCATCCATAGATACTTTTTTATACCCATACGTAGTAAATAATTCTCGAGCTGCTTCGATAACTAATTCTTTTTTATTCATTTCTAACAAACTCCTATACTAATATACTAAATTAGTATACTGGTATATTATATGCACGAATCTTATAATTGTCAATAAAATTTTGCAAGTCATAGATGCATTTTTATTTCATAAGCTTTTGTAGAGGAGATTATTATGTTTTTTAATTCAATTCATACTAGAATGCGTGTCGTATTAGTTGTAGTACTTGGTCTTTTATTTCTCATTATTGCCAAAGTTTTTTATATTCAAATATTTAAATATAAAGATTTAAATTCTTTAGCCACTTCACTATGGAGTCGAGAATTACCAATCACGGCAGATCGGGGAGAGATAAGAGATCGTAATGGAAAAGTTCTGGCTACCAATATTACAACAACCAGTCTAGTGGTTATTCCGAATCAAATTAACAATAAAGAAGAAGTCGCCACCAAACTAGCGGAAATATTAAATGTCAGTTATGAAGAAATGTATCGGCATATTTCGAAAAAAACAAGCATTGAACGAGTGCATCCCGAAGGAAGACAATTATCTTATGAGATCGCCGAAAAAATTAATAATTTAAACTATGATGGTGTGTATTTAGTAAAAGAAAGTAAAAGATACTATCCTTATGGAAATGTTTTATCTCATGTTATAGGGTATGTAGGAATCGATAACCAAGGGTTATCAGGAATTGAATTAAATTATGATGACTATTTAACCGGTGAAAATGGGGCCATAAAATATTTTTCGGATGGCAAAGGGAATCGTTTAGATTTAACAGAAATCTACGAAGAACCCCAAAATGGAATTAATGTCGATTTGACCATTGATATTGATTTACAACTTTCGATTGAAAATGAACTGGATAATGTTATGACGAAATACAATCCTGAACAAGCCTTAATAGTGGCTATGCAACCCAAAACAGGCGAAATCTTAGCCATGGCTAGTCGTCCTAATTTTAATCCAAATAATTATCAAACTTCTTCTACCGAAGTAATTAATCGAAATTTGCCGATTTGGATGACTTATGAGCCCGGAAGTACTTTTAAAATTATTACTCTAGCGGCCTCTTTAGAAGAAAAAACCGTGAATTTGTTTGAAGATCATTATTATGATGGAGGAAGTATTACGGTGGAAGGCGCCCGAATTAAATGTTGGAAAGCAGGAGGTCATGGGGCCGAAACCTTTTTACAAGTCGTCGAAAATTCTTGCAATCCAGGATTTGTCGTGATGGGCCAAAAACTAGGAGCAAAAACTTTACTCAATTATATCGAAAATTTTGGCTTTGGTAAAAAAACTGGCATTGATTTAAATGGAGAGGCGAATGGAATTTTATTTCCCTTAGATAAAATGGGTCCAGTGGAACTCGCAACAACCAGCTTTGGACAAGGAATCAGTGTTACTCCGATTCAACAAATTACGGCCGTATCCGCTGCTGTAAATGGAGGCACTTTATATCAACCCTATATCGTTTCTAAAATGACCGAACCAGAAACCGATAGTGTCATCAAATATAACCAGCCAAAAGAGGTACGGAAAGTAATTAGTGAAGATACCAGTAAAATGGTTCGCCATGCCCTGGAAAGTGTCGTAGCAAATGGTTCTGGTAAAAATGCTTATATTGAAAATTATCGCGTCGGAGGCAAAACCGGAACCGCTCAAAAAGTAAATAATGGCACCTATATGGTTGGCAATTACATCTTGTCTTTTATTGGTTTCATGCCTGCCGATGATCCACAAATCGTGGTATACGTGGCCATTGATAATCCTAAAGGAGTCACTCAATATGGAGGAGTCGTATCGGCTCCAATTGCCAAAAATGTGTTAAAAACAGCCATTGATTTATACGATTTTCCTATGACAAAAGAAGGTATGCCTCGCGAATATACCTGGTTAGATACAAAATACACGAAATTACCAAATGTGGTAGGGATGACTTTAGAAGAAGCCAAAAAAGAACTAAAAGGGTATACCATTCATACCTCAGGAGAAGGGGAGAAAGTCATATATCAAAGTCCTGAAGGAGAATATTATGTTCCCGAAGGAAGTATAATATCTTTAATGTTGTCTAATTAATGTAAAATTTTAATACGACGACAATTTTTTTTAAAAAAGAGTGTATAATTTTATTACGAGGTGAATACTATGTTAATTTTAGCAAAAGCTGCGATGGCCATTATGTTAGGATTTGTAATTGCCATGGTTTTTGGTTTCTTTTTTGTAAAATTTATGGAAAAGTTTAATATTCGTCAAAATACAAGTAGTACCGTTGGAGAACGTCATATCAAAAAAAATGGTACCCCAACAATGGGCGGATTTATATTTATTATTCCCACATTAATCTCCTTAGTTTTGTTATATATTCGTGGGAGCATAGCGATAAGTTCCAATTTAACTATTTTAGTTTTTGTTTTCATTGCCTATAGTATTTTAGGTTTTCTAGACGATTATTTAAAATTAAAATTTAAAAATAATAAGGGCTTTAGTTTAACAACTAAATTTTTAATTCAAATGGCAATCGCTTTAGTATTCTTTTATATCTTTATGAAAAATGGGGGAGAATCTACTCTTTGGATTACATCGCTAGGAATTAGTATTGATATGGGTTGGCTTTTTGGTATTTTTATTTTGTGTGTGTTAGTAGGGACAAGTAATGCAGTAAATATTACCGACGGTTTAGATGGTTTAGCAGGCGGATTATCAGCCATTGCCTTTTTAGCTTTTGGTATCATTGCTTGGAATACAGGTTGGATGGAAGGCTATGAAGAAATTGCTATTTTTTGCTTTTTATTAGTAGGAAGTTTACTTGGATTTCTATTATACAACACGCACCCGGCCAAAATCTTTATGGGCGATTTAGGAAGTCTTTCTTTAGGAGCTGCTCTAGCCACCGTAGCGATTTTATCTCGACATGAACTTTCTTTAGTTTTAGTTGGAGGAGTTTTTGTAGTAGAAGCTTTATCTAGTTTAATTCAAATGGTTGCTATTCGTAAATTTCATCGTAAAGTCTTTAAAATGGCTCCTATTCACCATTCTTTTGAACAAATGGGATGGCCAGAAACCGATATTGTAAAATTATTTTGGGTCATTGGTTTTTTACTAGCAATGGCCGCCATAACGTATGGTGTATGGATCTAAGAGCAAGAAGTTTTTACTTCTTTTTTTTAAGACATTTTAATAAAATGTAATGAGGAGATTTTCATGAGAAATAAGTTTGATTACATTTTATTTTTCTTGTGTATAGCCATTGCTACTTTTGGACTTGTCATGATTTATTCGGCCAGTTCTATTTGGGCAGAATATAAATTCCATGATCCTTATAAATTTGTAAAAGCCCAAGCCTTATTTTTTGTCGTCGGCATTTTACTTATGTTGGTTTTATCAAAAGTGGATTATCATCTTTATTTCAAAAAAGCCAATGTTATATTATTGATTTGCTTTTTATTATTAGTATTCGTCCTTATTCCTGGAATTGGGACAGTAAGAAATGGTAGTCGCAGTTGGTTCGGAATCGGTTCTTTAGGAATACAACCCAGCGAATTTGCCAAATTAGGATTAATCATATATGTTTCAAAATATCTTGCCAATAATAAAAAAAATATGCGTGATATCAAAAAGGGCGTATTTCCGATTCTAACCGTAATTTTTGCCTTTTTTGGTCTAATTATGTTAGAACCAGATTTTGGAACCGCTATGGTTATTGTACTTACCTTAGTCGTTATGATTTTTATCTCAGGAGTACAAATCTCTTTTTTTGTTAAAATAGGATGTCTTGGTTTAATTGGAATCGTTATTTTAATATTAGTGGCTCCCTATCGAATGGCTAGAATTGTCTCTTTTTTAAATCCTTGGACCGATCCCTTAGGAAGTGGCTTTCAAATTATTCAAAGCTTATATGCCATAGGTCCAGGAGGATTATTAGGGCAAGGTTTTATGAAGAGTCGCCAAAAACATTTCTATTTACCAGAACCCCAAACAGATTTTATTTTTTCAATAATAAGTGAAGAATTTGGATTTTTAGGAGTTTTACTAGTAACTGCAGCATTTTTCTTCTTATTTTATCGGGTATTAAAAATATCTTTACATACGACCGATTTATTTAGTAAATATTTATCTTTTGGACTCATTTTCGGAATATTGATTCAAGCTTCTCTCAATTTAATGGTAGTAGTCGGTCTAATTCCCGTTACCGGTGTAACTTTACCATTCTTAAGTTATGGAGGAAGTAGTTTACTGGTAAGTATGGCAAGCATTGGGATTATTTTAAATATAAGTAGACAGAATTAAAATAAAAAAAGGATACGGTTCGAAACAATATCCTTTTCATCAAATTATTTTTTCTTTTTTCTTTCCAGTAGGAAACAACATCCCGTAAGGAGGATACTAAGTATTGTTATATACTTTCCTTCCTTTTTCCAAGGGGAAGTAAATTTTAATTCTATTTTGTGGTTCCCACGATTGATTGGAAACCCAATAAATGCTTGATTGACTAATTCATATTCTTGTTTTTCTCCATCTAGATAGACTTGAAATCCTTTGTCATAAGGAATCGTAAAGAGAAAATAACCATCAGATTCTGTTTTTAAAGAACCAGCAACAATAGTATCTTTTTGATTACTTATTTGTCGATTTAGAGGAGTGATTTCATCTTCTTCAACGGTAAAATAGGTATTTGGTATTTGAAAGATTTGAATATCCGAAATATCAAATTTTCCTTTAGAAAAAGAAATATCCAAATCTTGAATCGGTTCATTAGAAGAAAGCACATAATCAAAGGTTTCATTTTCATTATAATATTTCCAAGTTTTACAAGTAAGTTTATTGGTGATTTGATTAATCGTAATAGAAGTATCTTTTTCACGACAGCTAGGAATATAATTCATAACAAAACGAATGATGAGCGTATGATCTTCAATCGGAGTATTCAATTTCATCTGTAAATGACCATTTTTTTCACTATTGATAATATAATGATCTTTTTCTTTTTGAATCTCTATATTGGTTTTGGTAATTTGGTCAAAATCTAAATTTATCTTACGAGAAACGGTATTTAAATAAGGCTGATTCGATTCCCCAGAAATAAGTATGTTTTTACCAAATGCTTCTAACTGTTCATTAAATGGCAATCTTTCATATTCTTTTTCATTTAATAAATGCTTACTAAAAAATCCGATAGGAAGAACGTTTTCCGTTTCATATAAATTTATGGATGGCCAACTTTTTTTTACTTGATAGCCATAAGCAACATTTTCATCCGTTAATACATATTTGACTCCCATAAATCTTTGAAAAAATAAATTATTGGTTTCATTTAACATAAAGGCATTTCGATGAATATCATTATTATTAAATTCATTATAATAACTAGAACTATAATAAGGATTAGAAGTTGATGAATAAAGGGATGTACGATAATCATTTTGAGCTTTCGAATAATTAATATTATAGGCTTGATCATCATTTTCTATAAATCGATACATCGAATTTTGATCCATTTCTTTTTCATATGGGACATTTCGTAAAGAAACAATATTCTGATATTCATTTTTTGTTAGTAAAGTATCTGTTTTATTGGCAATCAGACAAGCCGTAAAAACAAGGATATAGATTGGTAGTAAAAAATAATTTTTTTGTTTTGTAGAATAAAAGAATAGGAAAAAAGCTGTCAAGAAAATATCCAGGAAGAAACAAAGAGAATAGCTTGATTGAAATTTAAGTAGCAGAAAACTAATAAAAATTCCTATATAAAAAACCGGATTTTTGAAATCTTTTTTTTGTAAATGACTGATAAAATTAACAACGAGTAATAAATACAAAGGCAGAAAGGGAAGTAAACATTTTCCATTTTCATAAAGACCCCCATTTAATAAAAGATTAAAAATAGGAAATAAAGTAGGAATAAAAAGACATAACGTAAGAATCCGATTTTCCTTTTTAGAAAATAATAAATGATAAATACAAGCAACCCACAAAATAGCAGTTGCCCCAACACCATAGGTGCCATACATTAAGAAATTTAAATTGACTTTAGGAAAAAGTAAGGTAGGGGAAAAATGAAACGATTGGCCACTTCTTCCATGTAAAATAATATAAGCAGTGGGTAAAAGAAAAAAACAACTTAATAAAATTCCTAAAAGAATACGAATAAGAAATTTAGAAGCAGTTATAAAAAAGTCTTTTACTTGTATAGAATCATTCTTTTTTAAATAGTAATAAAGCCCATAAAAACAGACAGCTAATATTCCCGGAATACTAAAATAAAAACTCGTTAAAATCATTAGTAAAATACTCATAATGAGAACGCCACTTTTTTGTTTATCAAAATAACGAATAACCCCAAAAAGAGCCAGTAATAAAAAGGGCATATAATTCATAAACATAATATGTCTATGACTATGAAAAATAAAACTCGTCGAACATAAAAATAAAAAACTGCCAAAAAAAGCGATATTTGGAAGTATTTTATTTTTCTTTAAAAAAAAGTAAAATAGAATAACCGATAAAAAAACAAGAAGCATATGACTAATAATGATATAGGTTGTCATAGGAACAAAAGGAAGAAGATAAGAAAGAAGAATAATGGGATTTAGAAAACCATAATAAGCAAAATAAAAAATGTTTTGTCCACCCCCTAAATGTGGAGCAAAGTCAGGGAAAATAGTTTTAGTTTCATAAAATAAATTGCGAAAATAATCAGGAAAAACAGAATGTTGCCTAATAAAATCAACTTCAGAAGCATACATGAAATTTCCTTTGGTAATGAATAATAAAATAAGAATATAAAATCCAGTTAATAAACCTATATGAATCCAAGTTTGATATTTTTTCATAATCTTTCACCTAATTTTATTTTACTATAGCTAAAATAAAAAAACTATAAAAATAGTTTTGTTACAAAGAAATTAAATAAGGATCATCATAACTACCTGAACCAGTTAAATATAAGCAATCTTTATTTAAGTAAAATGATGGATAAATGTAAGATGTAGATGAATAAACTTCAAATACATTAATTCCTCCAACTGATGCTCCAGTACTGGCTATACGTTCTCTTTCAATCATATAGGCTGTATAATTACTTCCTCTATCAATATTTATGAGCCATTTTCCCTCATTAGGATTATATAAATAATTACTATGATTACATGGAGAAAATTCATTTTGCCATGATGTTAATCTTTGTCCAAAACAATTGTTACGTGACTTTTCTTCATTACCACTTGTTGCGTAACCATAATCGCTAGCATAGAGTAAGCCAATATTATTTATAACATAACTACCATCGCGTTCATTTTTATAATAATCATTAACTAATCCATTCCAACTACCACCGCCTAAATACCATTTAGCTGGATCTATATATTTTTGATAAGCACTTATTTTACCCCAATATTCTGTATTTAATGTTTCCGTATTTAATGTACTAATGGTCCAATCATTAGTGGTATTTTTATCCGTACTACCACTCCATGGATATTGACCAATATTTGTGTTTTTGACTAGTTTTACTCGATTTTCATATGTTCCGCTATCATCCTTTTCGGTAGGTATTACTCCTATAATTCGATATAAATTATCATCGTTACATTCTCCATCACTTTCTAAACATACATAATTATTTGGATCTGCTCCTATATATCGATAATCTACTATCGCATTCTCTTTTGTTTGCTCGGTTGCTTCATGTTCATCACGAATAATATCAGAATCTAAATTAGATAAATAAATTAAATAATTACTTAAGGTTACTTTAAAGTCAATTGTACATTGTATTTTTTTGACATTGTTTGGATTTTTAATGTTGATTAATCCCCATTGATCCTCACTCCATTGGGCACTTACTCCATTTTGACAATTAACTGTATTGGCTACAAATCCGGATTCTTGATTAGGAAAAGAATTGGCCATTTTCTTTTGATTAATTGTATAAGCAATCGTTACATCACTCGTTGAAAATTCAGGGATGGTTCCTTTAATAACACTATAACTTTTTTCTTCTTTATAATAAGCATGGGTTTTATAAAAAGTAATTCCAATAACTAAAAGAAGAAGCACGATACCAAAAATTAAAAAGATTCTTTTATAGGTTTGATTATTTTTATATTTTTGTAATTTCATACTGATCCTCCAATTAGACTAGCCTTGCTAGTCTATTTTCTGATTTAAATATAGCATTCTTAAAGACTAGTGTCAATAGTCCTAACAGAAAAATTAAAACTTTAAATTGATACTATTTAATAGAGGTGGTATGTATTATGGAATTTAAAGCCAATGAATTTAAACCAAACGAGATATTAAAATTTATTAGACAAAATGCTGATATGACACAAGAACAATTAGCGAAAGCTTTGTTAAAATCAAAAAATTGGGTAAAAAATAATGAGCAAGGATTAAATCGTTACTATTTTGAAGATTTAATAAAAATTGCTAATATATGTGATGTGGAGATTATTTTTAAAGAAAAGCAAAATGGAAAACGGAATAAAGAAAAAGCATAGTAAATTACTTCTTTCATAGTTGTTTACGTTTTTAAAACATATGATATAATAGAAAGAAAGAAGGTGCAAATTTATGAATATGATCATATCTGCTGGTGGAAGTGGAGGCCATATTTATCCGGCTCTTGCTATTATTTCAGAATTTCAAAAACGAGAAAAAGAGCTAAATGTTTTATACATCGGTACGCACAATAGAATGGAAAAAGATATTATTCCTGCTAAAGGAATTTTATATGAATCTTTAGAAATTTATGGCTTTACCAAGGATATGAAAAGAAATATCAAAAATATTTTCTTGATTCATAAAGCAGAAAAAAAATGCTTACATTTGATGAAAACATTTCAGCCAGATATTGTAATTGGAGTAGGAGGATATGTAACATATCCCGTTTTAAAAGCAGCCAAAAAATTGCATATCAAAACATTTATTCATGAACAAAATAGTCGACCCGGAAAAGTCAATTATTTAACAAGCCATTATGCGGATCTTGTGGGTTGTTCTTTTAAAAGTTCTATGGAGTATTTTAAAAAAGCAAAGCAAGTTATGTTTACGGGACATCCTTCTTTGGATACAGCTAGCGAAATTAAATTAATCGATAAAACAAATTATGGATTAAAAAGAACCAAAAAATTAGTAACCATTGTTGCTGGTAGTTTGGGAAGTCAATCTTTAAGTGATAAATTAATTCCTTTTTTAAATAGTGACCTTCATAAAAACTATGAAATTTTGTATGTTGTTGGTAATAATGTATCTATAGATTCCTTAACGAAACAAATGAAAAACCAAGATCAAATCGTTTTTGTACCTTATATTGAAAATTTGGCGGGCATATTAAAAGCTTCTGATTTAATCATTTCAAGAGCGGGAGCAGGGACTTTATTTGAAATTATTGGTTTAGAAAAGCCAAGTATTATTATTCCATCTCCCAATGTAGCCAACAATCATCAATACTATAATGCCAAAGAATTAGTAGAGGGTGGTATGATTCACATGTTAGAAGAAGCAAAGATTACTCCAGAAAATTTGGCTAAAGAAATTAATCTACTGTTGGAAAATCAAGAAGAAATAGCAAATATGCAACAAAAAATGATGGAATATAAAACAATTCATCCCTTAGAAAATATTTATTCTGCGATAAAAAATTTAATTCATACTAGTAAATAAGAAAAATTTTTTATACAATTAGAATAGGTGAAGCGTATGAAAAAGAAGAAAAAAAAACGCGTACAAAGACATTTAAAAATGAAACCTTTTTTACTCTTAATGGGAAGTATTCTATTTCTTGCTTTAATGATCTATTTTATTTTTCAAATTAGAATTCATAATATATATATTGATGGCAATGTTTATTTAAGTGATTACGAAATTATTAAAACCCTTGAAATTAAAGACTATCCCAAAATGATGAAAACGAGTATAAGAAAAATGAAAAAAAAAGTGTTATCTTTAGATATTGTTGATCAAGTAAAGATTACAAAAAATTTATTAGGGCAAATAAAAATCCATATTAAAGAAGCCATTCCTTTATTTTATAATCGAAATAATATGACTTATGTTTTATCAAACGGCAAAGAAACCAATCAATATAAATTTACGGGCGTGCCTTTTTTAGTCAATTATGTACCAGAAAATATTTATAAACGTTTAATTAAAGAATTAGGAGAGATTAATCAAGAGTCTATTCAAATGATTAGTGAAATTGAATATTCCCCAAGTAAAAGTGGAGATTATGTAATTGATGATAACCGATTTTTATTTCGAATGAATGATGGGAATCAAGTTTATATTAATCTAATTAATATGGATCGAATGGATAGCTATTCTTTAATTTATACGATATTAACAGAAAAAGGCATATTAGAATTAGATTCAGATAATGAAAGCGTTGTTTTTAAGTCCTATAAAAGTATTGAAGAAAATAAAAAACGCGAGGAAAGTGAAAAAAATGAAACATAATTATGATGATGAAATGCAACAAGAACTAAATAAATTTTCAGAAAAAAAGAATTTATTACTACATAGTTGTTGTGCTCCTTGTTCATCAAGTGTCATCAGTCGTTTAAAAGACTATTTTAATATTACCATTCTTTATTATAATCCGAATATAGAACCCATCGAAGAATATGAAAAAAGAAAACAAGAACAAATTCGCTTTTTAAAAGAATTTGCTCCCGAAATATCTATTTTAAACATTGATTATGATCATGATCGCTTTTTAAATATATGTAAAGGTCTTGAACAAGAAAAAGAAGGGGGAGCTAGATGTCACAAATGTTATTATTTGCGACTAAAAAAGACATTAGAAATTGCAAGTCTTCATCATTTTGATTATTTTGGAACTACTTTAACTGTGAGCCCTTATAAAAATAGTGAAATAATCAATACTATTGGTTTATATTTAGAAAAACAAAATAAAGAGAATCCTATTTTATTTTTAGTTTCTGATTTTAAAAAAAGAAATGGGTATAAGACAAGTATCGATTTATCCAAAAAATATCATTTGTATCGTCAAGAATATTGTGGTTGTTTATATGGAAAAATAGCAAGTGAACAAGCGAAAAAGGCCAAAAATGAAAAAGCATCAATTGTTTAGATTGATGTTTTATTCTTTGACCATATTTTTTATATATTCTTGATAAGCCTTCGTTTCAAATTTATCCGTAGTCTTTTTATAAGGAAGATTCATCATCGTCATAATTTCTTTCACTAAATATTCAGTAAAGTGAGGGTTTCGTGGAAGAATAGGACCTAAAAGATACGTTCCATAAAAATGATTGGTATGAATACCTTCAAAATTACTTTTAGGTAGATAACCAGATCCATTTTTCACTTCAAAAAGATGAGGAACATTTACATTATGTAAAACACTATTTCGATTTTGAAAACCAATGATTACATTTTTTAAACTAGAAAATTTAAAAACCTGTTCTCCCACGATCCGAAAATCTATTTCTTCACTATCAAGATCCAGAATATCTAAACATTCTATTTCTTTACCATTTAACTTAATATAATATTTGCCAAAAAGATTTAAAGCATTTCCGGTAACTAGAAAAAATTTATTTTGTTGAATCGATTTTTTAATTTCATTTTTATACTTAAATAAATCCTTTAAAGCCAGTTGGAAACTTTCTTCATTTCCACAACCAATATAAAAAAAATCATATTTTTGAAAATCAATTTCATCATCGAGTGTTAAAAAATGAGTAATTACTTTTAAATTCTGTTTTTCTAAATGATGAATTAAAACTCTTAAATTACCATTCTCACCATATAAATTCATTAAATCATAATATAAATGCGCAATTCTAATTGTTTCCATTTTGGGCCTCCATTATTTGTTGCTTTAAAATGGTTGTCATATCAAAACATACCATTGTGAAAATATTATATTTCGTTTCTTTCATAATTATGTTTAAAATATCTGAAATTTCCTCAATTAAGACAATTTTTTTAGGATCTATATTGGCGTATATTAAACGATTGGCAACATCATATTTGAAACGACCTATACAAAAAATTTTATCAATATTACTATTATTTAATAATTCAAATTCAACATCCCATAGCCAAGAGATATCATTAAATTTATATCTTCTAGATACATTATCAAAACCTAAAACAACAGATTTTTTAAAATTTTGATCAATAATATATTTTAACGATTGATAATAGCTTAAAGCATTTTCATTTTTACTCTCTAAAAGAGTAATTTTTTTATTTTTAATTTGATACGTATTTCCTCTTTTAGGGGGCATAATATCTTCATTTAATCCATGAACAATTTCTTCTTTTGTTATACCAATTGTACTTGTTAGAGCAAAAGCAGCAATAGTAGAGTAGGCTTCATACAAAATATCTTTATTTAATTTTACGAGTATAGTATTAATTTTCATCGTTTGTTTTTTTAAGTCTACATTTTTTCCAACAAAATTAGGAGTTCCTCTTTTAAAATCACAATTTTTACAAAAATAGGATCCAATATGTCCATAATGATAAAAATTATAATGTAATTTTTTATGACAATTAGGGCAATATGCATTATCAATATTATTAGTCGTTGGTTTTATATAACTATCAATTGTTTTTTCAATTCCATAAGTAACAATTTCTCCTGGATAACTTAATTGGGCTTTCATAAGTCCTGGATCATCCGCATTAATGATTAATTTTGTTGAACCATCTAAAGCATCAAAAATAGCTTTATAAACTAAATCAATACTTCCATTTCGAGCCGGTTGATCTCTCGTAATATTTGTAATAACTAAATGAGTCATTTTATTTTTTCTAAAAGCTAAATGTAAATGTTTTTCATCTAATTCTAACAATAATATATCATGTTTAAAACGTCCAAAAATAGTACAATTATTTAAAATAGTTGTTGTAATTCCTCGAATTCCATTCGAACCAAATTCATTATATACGACATCATATCCATTTGATTTTAATATATGAGCAATTAAATTTGTTGTTGTTCCTTTTCCACTAGAACCAGTTACACCGATTACATATTTAGGATATTTTATTTTTTCTAAAATATTCTGGCGTATATTATAAGAAAAAGTCCCAGGCAAAACAGTTCCATTTTTATGCATTACTTTACAACCAAAACTAATTAATTTATTTACAAAGATTTGAAACATCATTAGCATAATAATCACCACAAATTCATTATAACATTTAATAGCTAAAAATAAAAATTGAAAAAATAGAAAAGATGATTTATAATTTAAATATACTAGGAGGAAAGAAATGAAAATAGAAAGATATAAAGAAAACAAAAAAGTAAGAAATACCCTCCTAACTCTAGGAATAGCAAGTGTGATCCTGGGGGGGGGGTATAATTTATAGAAGTTATGCTACATACCAGGAGAACAAAAGCTATAATGTAATAAAAGGGACAATCCCTGATTTTGGTTATGATATTAAACTTGCCTATACAATAAATGGAAAAGTAGCAAGTGGAATAGGGTTCCCTAATAAAGAATATGGATTTACAGTTAAGAACGTAAAATGTGATAATGATGTAGAAGCTAGTTGGGATGATGCAAGTTGGAGTTTAATGAATATAAATAATCCAACTAATCAAGAACGAATTAAATGTAGTATTGATTTTACCTCACCAACAATGAGTGATTATTTAATAAAATTGACTAATCGTGATAATTCAATTATAGCACAAGAACACGATGTGACAAATCAAACGAATGCTCAAACGGATTATCGATATATAGGAGCAGATCCAAATAATTATGTGTGCTTAAAAGGTGATGGGGATTGTACTGATGATGAATTGTATCGAATCATTGGAGTGATACCCACACAGAAAGATGACAGTGGAGAGTATGAAAATCGAGTAAAACTTGTTAAATATATTAGCTATGGTGAACATTATTGGAGTGGAAGCAAATCTAATTCAAGCAATAATTGGAAAGAAAGTACTCTAAATACTGAAACATTAAATACAGAATACTGGAGTAAAATAAGTGATTATCACCAATATATAGAAACAGCTAAATGGTATTTAGGTGGTGGAAGTTGGGATGGATTAGTTAATGAATATTATAAAAACGAACGTGGTGGCAGTTATATTGTAAATAATATTGGTTTACTTTATACTAGCGATTATGGTTACGCAACAAGTGGTAATGAAGAAAAGTCACGTGACAATTGTTTGGGACATACATTAAGATTATGGCATGATGAATTTTCTCCATGCAATCAAAGTAATTATTTATATAATTCTAATGAGGAAAAATGGCTAATAAATCAATCTGGAACAAATGCAGCTTATTTAATTTCGTATGAAATGAAATTATCTCAACAGACAACAATAGGCGGAATAAATGCTATGAATGTGAACCTTCACCCTCTATATGTCTATCCCACATTTTATTTAAAAACGAATGTTCAGTATGCTAGTGGCAATGGTTCTAAAAATAATCCATATCGAATCATGATAAACGAGTAACATCGTTTATTTTTTTAGATTGAAATTATGTACAAGTTCACTTATAATAAAGATATAAAATAGGAGGAAAGAAATGAAAATAGAAAGATATAAAGAAAATAAAAAAATAAGAAATACC